>NZ_JAWSUJ010000006.1:0-84815 GCF_033549285.1 Halomonas sp. | reverse complement strand
GCCAGAGCTTGATCGGCGGGCGCATCATGCCCCCCGGCGAAAGCGCAGGCAGACACCATCGCCCAGGTCGAGCTCGATCTCCCAGCCGCGGGTCTGGTCATCGGTCTCATCCGTGGCTGGCATCGATACCGGTGCGAAGAGCGGCGACGCGGTAGCTGAAGATGGAGACGTCACAGACGTTCCTGATGCCAGTCGGCGCTTCCAGTGCTGGAACGAACTCTTGGACAGGCCCTTCTGTTCACAGAACACTTGCTGGGACTGACCGCTGCGGGACTGCTCGTCAATCCAGGCCTGCCATTGCTCGGCGGGATAGCGAGAGTGGCGTTGCTTCGGCATGAGCACTGATTCTCCGTCGGTGAATGACGGGATCAGCGTAGGGGGTCAGGCCACTTAGAGAAACGACGCGCCGGAATGGCCGCTTACTTCCTGCAGGCTCCGATCCGAGCCAAAAAGCGCTTCGAGACCATCATCCGCCATTTCGATCAGCCAGTGTGTCAGCGCAAGACTTACGGCCAGAATGCCGGTCCATTTATGCAGCTGATACATGCTGTCCAGACCACCCAACGGCGATTCCAGCCATCCAGGCCGGGTAGCCAGCACCATGGTGATGGACATGAAATTGATGGCAAGGTATCCACTGAGTGTCAGTAACTGCTCATAGCTCAGCCCCGCGGCCCAGAAGCTGATCTGAATCGCCAAAAGCAGGCAAAGGGTGATACTGGTACGTATGTTAGGCATAAACAAACTCCGGCTTGAGCTTGTTTGAATTCTGCAGCCTTGACCTGACACCAGCCTTAAACGTCTCTGTGAACCACGACAAGATTTACCTCTGCTTCGAAACCGTCATTCCGGCCTGAGGCTGGTGGTCGCCCAGCGCCTGGCCAGTGGCCATCCCTGGCAGCCACACCGCGGAGGAGATCGAGCAGGCCGAACGCAAGGCTCAGCGTGCCGTTCAGGCGAAGGGTGACGGTGCCACCGTGGCTGGCCACTGCCCCGAGTGCAGCGGCGAGTTGATCATGATGGACGGCTGTCCCACTTGCTACGCCGGCTGCGGTTGATCCAGTCGTGGATAAGCGGGCCCGTCAAAGGCCCTGTGGATAACGCAGTCCGGACGAGCCGTACCGCCCTCATGGCCACGCAGACGCCTTGAGTCGCGTGAGCGTTCTTGGGGCGTCTGCGTTGGGGGACATGCCGCCATTGGGGCTCCGGGGCATGGTTAATAGACGTCCTCACGATAGCGGCCCTGGGCCTTGAGCGTTGCGACGTCCATACCCAGCGGCGTGATGATTTCATCAAGCGCCGCCATGACGCTGCTTGCCATGTCTCGACCGCCGCAGACCAGGATCTGCGCGCCCTTCTCGATCAGCCGGCGTAGTTCCGGGCCATTCGCGATAAGCTTGTCCTGCACATAGGCACGTTCATCGACCCGGGAAAAGGTGGCGTTCAATCTCGTCAGCCGCCTGTCCGCGAGATAGGCGTTCAGTTCAGGCTCATAGAGGAAATCGGACTGCGGATTGCGACCTCCCCAGTAGAGGTGCATGGGGTGATGCGGCCTGTTGTGGCGGATGAAGCCGACCAGCGGCCCGATGCCGGTCCCCGCCCCGATCAACACCACCGGCGCCTTGCCGTCGGCAGGGCGAAAGTCCGGGTTGGGCTGGATGAAGGCCTCGATCGTACCGCCTACCGGCAGCGCATGGAGGAATCCCGAGCACAGACCGCCGGGATGTTCACGTACGCAGATCTCCAGCGCGCCGTCTTTCGAGGCAGAGGCCAGTGAATAGAAACGTGGCACGTGGCTGTCCGGTGGCAGGATGCCGACCAGGTCGCCGGCCTCGAAATGCGGCAGGCCGTTGTGCCCCAGCAATCGGCTCAGCAGGCCGCTCTTGCCGCCACCTTCGGGCCCCTTGAAACGCAGCACGGCGGTGGGGGCCTGCACATCGGCGCCGTAATCCACCCGCTCGGCGAGCGCCAGGGTGGTAGTGCGCGGACGCGTGGGGGTGTGGACCAGCGTCAGCTCAGTACCGATCGCCTTGCTCATCGCGTGGCCCCAGCGGGTGAATGCCTGCGACGACTGCCGGTCGATGGTGTCGAGCGGCAGCAGCTGCGGCCAGCCCTTGGCGGCGAGCGCCGCCTCGACCTCCTTCGCGAACCCGCAAAATTGCGGGAACTGTCGGTCACCGAAGCCCAGTACGGCAACGGGAAGCTCCGGCGCCTTGGTGATCTTCTCGAGCCGCGCCAGGAACCGGCTGGCCGAGCCCGGCGCATCGCCATCCCCGTAGGTCGCGGTGAGGATGAACAGCCGTTTCGCGCTGCGATAACGCGGGGCAAACTGGTTCATGGGAGCGGTATGCACGCGGTGGCCGGCCTGGACCAGGCTATCGTGCAGGGTCCTGGCGAAGCCCCAGGTCGTATTGCCTTCACTGCCGACGAGGATGACGCTGTCCGCGGCGTTTGGCCCACTGTTGGCGGCGATCTTTGGCTCCGACCGCCGGCGCTTCCACCAGATCATCGGGCCGGTCACGGCGATCACCGGGACCGTCAGGGCGGCCAGGCCGAGGATTAGCCCAAGCCACCAGAGGCCTTCGCCGGTGTGTAGCATGTAGATGAACTCATAAAACTGGTGAGTTGCGTCATGGGGCTGATAGGAGAGCCACTCACCGCTGGCCTGGTCGATATAGCCGGCACCCTGATGGGTACCCAGGGAGTACATGTCTGTGGGATCGTTTGGGTAGGGGTAGACCAGCTCTCGCAGGTCGCTTAAGTCTGTTGCCTTCAGGGCCGGCAGGGTATCGATGGCAGCGGGAGGGCCACCATCGACCTCCAGCGGGAATTCGGGCTCGGCCCCCAGGCCCTCCGAGGCCAGGCCGAAGGTAGTAGCGGAGAGATAGGACCCGGTCAGCCCCGACAGCAGCAGGCCGAGAATCGCCGCTCGGCCGAGTTCGATGTGCAGTTGCTGGCTCAGGGTGCCGCGCACCGGGTGCAGCAGCTGGCGCCATCCGCCCAGGCGAGCGGCCAGCAGCATGGCGCCGGAGCCCGCCAGCACGACCATTATTAGCGCCGTGATGCCCGCCGCCGCGCGACCGGGCGTGTCGAGCAGCAGGGAGCGGTGCAGGTTCTTCACCCAGCGCGAGAACGACGAAGGCTCATAGGCCTCGATGGCCTGCCCGGTGCGCGGATTCACCCGATCGGCCCCCACCTGACCATCTCGAGTGTAATAGACGACGAGGGTACCCGAGGGCGTGCGCTCGATCTGCTCGGCCCCCGGGTAATGCTCCGCTACCCTGCCGGCCAGCTCGGCGACGCTGACCTGCCCGGCGTCGGGCAACGCGGCTCCCGCTCGCTCAAGCGCCGGATTGAGCGACAGAATCGCCCCGGTCACCGAAAGGACGATGACGAACAGCGTCGTAATCAGGCCGGGTAGCGAATGAAGCTGGCGTAGCATGGGGTCTGTGCTCCCGTGGTCAGAGGGTGTAGTGGAACGACTGCACGTAGCCACGGCCCGAGACCGGCTTGCCTGCGCCCTCGGTGGTCAGCGGGATGACGACGTCGGCGCGATTGTCGCGCATGTCCTCGATGGCGGTGTCGACCCGCACCTCATACCCCGCGTCGATCAGCTCATCGGCAAGATCCAGGGTGATGGTCAGGGTGCGTCCGCTGCCGACGCTGGCTCCGGTCAGTCCGTCAAATTCACTGCTGCGCTGATCGCTGCCCCGCGCCCAGTCTCGCAGGTGCTTGTAGTATTTGGACTTCTCACCGGCGATCCAGAGCGTACCCTGGTACTGGCCGTCGGCGTCGGTAAGGTAGAGCGCCATATAGGCGCCATCGCCGCCGTAGTTTTTCAGCTCAGCATTGAAGGTCACTTCGCGTGCCTGGGCGAGGGCCGGCAGCGCGATGGCGGCGGCAAGGCCGAGGGCCAGAGCAAGGTTGAGTCTTTTCATCGTCTGTTCTCCGTGACATGTCGATACGAGCAACCTAACGTCGGTTGCTGACAGCCGCCTGAAGCGAGAGGAAACTTGCGCTGTTCGGGCCGCTGTTGGATAGGGTACTGAGGCGCCCCCTCGGCGACGTGCAAGGCGATAAGGCGCCGGTGTGAAGTGACGAATTCACTCGATGCGAACGGATGGGCGGCCGCTTACGATGCTGCTGTTGGGAGCGGTACGGGAATCAGAGCGCTGACGGGTATCCTCTCCGTCGTCGTCGTCGTCGTCGTCGTCGTCGTCGTTGTCATCGTCATCGGAATTGTCGTATTCCTGGTCGTCAACGTTGTCGGATTCGATTTCCAGCTCGCGTAGGCGCAGCGATGCCGGGGCATACTCCGCCTCGACCTTGTTGCCATCCTGATCGAGACCCTTGACCTCGTAGCAGCCGTCATCGACCTTGATGCGACGTACCTCCCAGCCTTCGGCCACGAGTTTCTGGCGCAGAACTTCCCGAGGCTGCCAGTCGGCGACCGGATCACGACAATCGTCATCGGCGAAGCTCATTCCGGCCGTCAGAGTGGCGGCCAGCGTGGTGGTGACAAGCAGTGGCGTTTTCATGGGTTTCTCCAGAGGATGTTCACGTTGTCACTGTAGGCGGATCACCTGACAGGAACCTGACGTGGATACGACCGCTTCGATGTAGGGGGGATGCGGTCCCGTTCAGCTTGCCGTCAGGCAGACCCGTTAGGCTCAGGATGTCTGTGGTGTCAGGAGAAAATGGGATATGCGCATATTACTGATCGAGGATGCTCTCTCCCTGGGCGAGGCGGTGCATGATCAGGTCACCGAGGATGGCCATGCGGTGGACTGGATGCAGTGCTTGAAGCACGCTGAAACGAGCGTCGCGACGACCACCTACGACCTGATTCTGCTTGATCTGATGCTGCCCGATGGCCGGGGACTCGATTTTTTGAGGCGCCGACGCAAGGCAGGCGATACCACGCCGGTGATTATCCTGACCGCACGGGATCAGATATCTGACCGTATCGAAGGGCTGAACGCCGGCGCGGACGACTACCTGGTCAAGCCCTTCGACCTGTCGGAGCTGTCCGCTCGGATCGCCGCCGTGGCGCGGCGTTACAGTGGCAATCCCAATCCACTGATCCGCGTGGGTGAGTTGGAGATCGATCTGGTCAATCATTCGGTGCGCCGGGCCGGACACGGCGTCGAGCTGACGGCACGGGAATGGGCGCTGCTCGAGTCACTCGTGCAACATCCCGGAGCGCTGTTGTCCCGGGCTCAACTCGAGGATCACCTGTATGCCTTCGGCGCGGAGATCGAAAGCAACACCGTAGAGGTTCATATCAGCCGCATGCGCAAGAAGCTGGGACATGCCAGCATCGAGACCGTGCGTGGCATGGGCTATCGGCTGGGGCGGAGATGAGCCGGCCGGTTAGCCTGCAGCGTCGTCTCGGCCTCGGCTTGACCCTCGGGGTGACGCTATTCTGGCTGGTCGCCACCACGGTCACGGCGCTGATCGTCGAACATACCATCGACAGGACCCTCGATAGTTCCCTGGAGGAGACCGCGCAACGCATCCTGTCCCTGGCCGTCGTCGAGATCGTCAATCGGGATAATCCCGACCTGGTGCAGTATGTCGCCCCCTTGCGTGCCCACGAGGAGTATCTGACTTATCTGGTGCGCGATGCGTCCGGCAACGCCTTGCTCGCATCGCATGACGTCGATCCGTCCACCTTTCCGGAGACGGCTCAGGCGGGGTTGCGCAGCACGGTAACGCATCGGCTCTACGGCACCACCGCGGTCAGCGATACCCTTTTCATCGAGGTCGCCGAGCCGCTTGCCTCTCGACGCCAGGCAAAAGGGCAAGCGATCGTGATGCTGCTCTTGCCGTTGGTGGGACTGATACCACTGAGCTTGATTGGCATCTGGTGGTTCGTGCGTCATGCCTTGAGTGGAGTAAGAGCGTATCGTGATGCGCTCGAGGCGCGCGGAGCAGGGGATCTGTCGCTGGTAGAGGGCAAGCGCCTGCCGGCGGAACTCGTGCCCATCGCCGAGGCGGTGAACCATCTGCTGGAGCGATTGCGCCGCGCGCTGGAGTCCGAACGCAGCTTCACGGCTAACAGCGCCCATGAGCTGCGCACGCCCCTGGCGGCGACCCTGGCTCAGGTGCAGCGTCTGCGCCATGAAGCGCCGCCGGGGCGGCTCCAGGATCGGGCGGCTCGCATCGAGGCATCGCTGCGCCAGCTTTCGCAGCTGTCAGAGAAGCTGATGCAGCTGGCCAAGGCGGAGGGCAGTGGCCTCCTGGCCGAAATACCCCAGGACGTCCGGCCGATCATCGCTCACGTCGTCGACGACTTTCGCCGTGCTCCCGGGGTGCGCCTCGAACTTTCGCTGCCCAAGGAAGCGCGAATCGTGTCATCGATCGATCCGGATGCTCTGGCGATTCTGCTGCGTAACCTGATCGAAAATGCCCTGAAGCATGGACAGGACGATCGGCCCGTCGAGGTCGCCCTGTCGAGCGAGGGCGTGTTGCGGGTGGTCAACGCGGGGCCGGTGATTCCGGCGGAGGTTCTCGCTCGGCTGACGGATCGCTTCACCCGGGGCAATACCCGGGCCAGCGGCTCTGGCCTGGGACTCGCCATCGCCCAGGCGATCGCCGAGGGGGCTGGTGTCACCTTGACGCTCCTCGCCCCTGCGTCAGGACGAAAGGATGGTTTCGAGGCGAGTCTGCCGTTACCGCCGTGAGCCTTGGCAAGTGTCAAAGGTAGGCTGATGGAAACCAGCGAAGGACCCGACACCTGATCATCATCCACGACGTCTTCCTCAAGGGCGGCGGTATGGACCTGCTATGCTCGCTTCATGGCTCAAGGAGCGCTCGGCGCTGGCAGTGCCCTGCATGTTCGCATGCGAATGGCCTGATAGGCAGTCGCGATTCCATCCGGTAGACAATGCGCATGGCGCGAGCCGAAAAAATGCCTCGATATTTGGGTTCTTTCAGCGCCGTGTAAGCCTGCCTTGCCAGACTGTTGATGAGCCGGGTGGAACCCTCCGCTCGGCAGTCAAACTTCCTCGATCGATGAGGAAGGAGGATAACATCATGAGCCGTCGCCATATCATTGGCCTCGTTAGCGGTGTAATGCTCCTGGCTGGCGTTGTCGTCCCCGCGGCAGCAGAGCAGGCTTCCTGGGAGAACACGCCCCGAATACCGCAGGTCGCCTTCATGGAGCATCACGACAAGCTTCAGGAGTGGTCCAAGGGGCTGGGCGTCACGCTGCCCCTGGCTGCTGCGCCAACGCCTGTCGTAAAGGCCACGTCGCCTTCCCCTGAGCCCATGCCCCGGCTACCGCAGAGCGCCGTCACGGAGCACCGCGACAAGCTGCAGGAGTGGTCGCGGGGGCTCGGTGTCACCCTGCATGATCTCTGATCGTTCGCGATGGGCCGTAGGGAAGGGTGAAAGAAGGAGAACGGTAAAAAAGCTGAGTGCCAGGCGCAGAGAGGACTTATATCCTGGATGCGTCTGGCACCCTCTTTGGTCGGCTTTCAATCCTCACTCGACGGTCAGCAGCATCTTGATGGCCTGCTCCTTCACCGCGTGGCCGAAGATATCGTAGGCCTTCTCGATTTCGTCGAGCTTGAAGCGATGGGTCACCAGCCCCGCGGGCTCGCCGCCGCTCTCGACGATGCGCATCAATACCGGGATGGTGTCGGTGTTCACCAGGCCGGTGCGCAGCGTTATGTTCTTGATCCACAGACCCCTGCAGTGTGAAGTGGTCCTCGAAATTCGGACCAGGCGCTAAGCTCTGATCAGACCGACCAAGAGACCCTGATCATGAGCAAGAAACGTCGGCAGTGCAGCATCGAGTTCAAGGCCAAGTTGGCCCTCGCTGCGCTGAATGCACCGCTGACCGTCAGCCGTTAGAACGCAACGCCCCGGGTCACGAGAGTGGCCCGGGGCGTTGTTGCTCAATGCTCAGTGGGCACTGGCATTACCTGCCACCACGTTGTGCACCTCCTCAAGGTAGTGCACGTATTGCACATAGTGGTCGACGAACTCCCGACCTTGCTCGGGGCTCTCGTCGGCTAGCTGCTTTGCCGCGAGGGTAGCCTCGAAAGCCGAGCGGGCCTGCTGTTCGAACTTATCGACCACCCGGGACAGGAAGCCGTCGATCTCACCTTCATCCAGTGCACGGTCCGCAGCCTGGATGGCTGGATCGATTTCGCCGGCCGGCTTGATGCCGGTGAAGGGAGCGCCTTCATAGGCTCGGTGAATCTCCACCAGCGTGGCAAAGAACTGCTGGTCGGCCAGTTCCTGGGCGTCGTCGCTGAGCTTCCTAACCGCCAGTGTCTTGTCGAAGCTCTCTGCTAGTGCGGTTTCATCCTTGGCCGGTACCCACTTGAGCAGAGGACTGATATCGCCCGAGTCGAGCGCCTTTTGCGCTTCAGTGATCACCGGACCGTCCATGGCATCGCAGTGGGCGAGCGCCGGCGTCGCCAGTGATAAGGCCAGAGCGGACGTGGTGGCGATGGCCAGAAGGTGCTTACGAAGTGGCATTGTCATGGTGTCTTGCTCCAAGGTCATGGATGGGCCAGTCGAGTTGCTGATCGACCGTGCCTCCATGCTAGGGAGTCGAGACGTAGGAGTCGTTCGAAAACCTGAGATCGTACCTCTTTGGAAATCCTTTTAAATCAGTGTCCTGATGGTTCGTTATTCGGGGTTCGGAAAGTCGAACACCGAAGGGCTGGGTGATTAGCGTGGCGACCGGCTACCAGCGGGCGCGATAGGCGCTGGGTGTCATGCCGGTGGCTTTCTTGAAAGCCGTGTTGAACACCGACTTGGAGTTGAAGCCCGAGTCGTACATCACCTGCAGAATGGTGGTGCCGGGATCATCCGCCTGCAGTCGCCGGCGAGCCTCGGCGATACGGTAGTCGCAGACGAACTCGAAGAAATTCTTCCCAAGCCCCTGATTGATGGTGCGTGACAGTTCGCGTGCAGGCACACCGAGCTGACGTGCCAGCTGCTCCACGGAAAGGTTGGCATCCAGGTAGGGCCTGGCCTCGAGCATATGTAGCTCCAGGCGGTGGAGCAGTGCGCTTGCGATGCCATCGATGGTCTCGGCCGGGTCGTCGTCATCACTCTGGGCCAGCCGCGTTTCCTCGGCGCTCAGCCCCGAGAAGATGATGGGCTGGCGCAGGGCGTGAATGATCAGGTAGTTGATGAACAGAAAGCCGGTCACCGCACCAATGGCAGAGACCCATTGCGCGCTTGCGCTGCTCTTGAAGACATGGGCGGAGAGGCAATAGAGCAGGCTGACGGTCCAGACACAGGCGTAACCGATCAGCAGCGTGCGCAGCCAGGCCAGCTGCTTGTTCTCAGTATTGGAGAAGAGCTGTCGTATCGTGGTGCCGAAGCAGCTGAGCTCACGGATGGTGGCCCAGAGGTAGCCGAGAACGACCAGATGAATGGCCGCGGCCAACAGGGGAGAAGTGAGCACGCCCGGATGGTCGCGGCTCATCAGGATCAGAAGCTTCACCTCGCTGGGCTGAAGGTAGTACTCCACCACGAAGATGGCTGAGACCACCCAGAACAGCAGGCTATGGATGGCGTGTCCTGGAACGAGCCGGAAGTCGCGATACATCAGCGACTTTGCGTAGAGATAGAGCAGGCTCGCCTGGAGCAGGCCGATCAAGGTGCCCACATAGGCCAGGTTTGGATGCTCAAGGGCTAACCCGGTGGAATAGAGAAAGACCTCGCCGAGGCCCGCTGCAAAGGTGAGAACGCTGGCTGCCAGCAGGCGGTTGCTGACCAGGCGGAAGGTCTCTGGCAGCAGCAGGAAGGCGGCCAGGGCCAGCGATTGCAGGATGCTGGTGGCAAGCAGAATATCGGCCAGCGTCAGATACATGGTTGAGGCCTATCTTCGATCTGCCGGCTCAGCCGCGCAGTTCGACGCGCTCGAAGTGGCGCATGAGTCGCCTTGCCAGGGTCTCCAGTGCCTCCCGGGGCGGGGCACCGGCCACCGGCAGGCAGTAGTCGGGGTCGCGGCAGCGCTCCAGCCGGGCGAGTTGGATGGCATAGCGACGCACGCCGCAGTCGGCAAGCGTCATGGCCAGGCGCTCCAGGTCCTCCAGGGCGAAGTCCCGCCAGTGCACCGTGGTGCGACACTCGAAGGGGGTGTCGCCCTCCAGCAGCAGCGAGAGGCTGCGGGCATGCTGCTGCCAGATGCCGCGGCGGCCGCAGACCCGGTCGAAGTCCCGCCCGCGCCCCTTGACGTCCAGGGCCACCCAGTCGAGCTGCGGCAGCAGGGCGGCCAGGCGCTCCGGGTAGGGGCCGGCGGTATGCAGCCCCACGGCCAGTCCCATCTCGCGCGCCTGCGCGAGGGCGCGGGCCACCCGGGCCGTTCGCATCACCCTCGAGACCTCGTCCCATCTCGCGCGCCTGCGCGAGGGCGCGGGGGAGGTCGGCATGCAGGGTGGGCTCGCCGCCGCTGAACACCACGGCGTCGAGCCCGTCGGGCCGGGCCTCCAGGAAGGCGCGCATCGACTCCCACTCGCCGGGTTCGCCGCGGCGGGGGCTGGCCATCTCGCTCACCTCGCAGTAGCCGCACTGCAGGGGACAGCCCTGGAGGTGGATCACGGCGGCGCGCCGGCCGGGGAAATCGACCGTGCTCGACGCGGTCAGGCTCGCCACCGGCAGGCGGATGTCGTCTGCCTCCGCCGGCTCCAGGCGCAGGAGCGACCCGATCATGGCGCGGCCACCCCGCGGGTGTTGTCCATTCCGGGCCGTCCGTGCCAGTAGCCGTCGCAGGCCTCGGCGTCCACCAGCGCCAGCGGGTCGGGGGCGGGAAGCGCGCCGCGCCGGGCCGCATCGAAGGCGCTGACCACCTCGGCCATGCCCTCGGGGCGCGGGCTCAACCGGGCGATCCCGACGCCCATCTCGGTCATGTCGCCCACCTCGTGGCGCAGGTCCTGGCAGGCGCCGGAGAGGGTCTGGATGCCGTTGAGGGTGAATACCTCCCTCGACTCCTGGGAGCGCAGCGCCAGGCCCTGGGGATACTTCTGGCAGACGAAGCGGCAGCGGTCCTTGGGCTTCTGGTGGCGCCGTGCGGTGAAGCAGCGCGACGACCAGGCCAGCGGCAGGTGGCCGTAGGCGAACACCTCGCAGGGCTGATCGAGCCCCTGTTCGCGGCAGTCGGCCAGCAGCCGGGCGAGGTCGTCCTTCGACATCTCCACCGGGGCCTGCCAGCCCTGCATGCCGGCGCGGGACAGCACCGCCAGGGTCGCGGGGTTGTAGAGGTTCAGCGCCGCGCCGGCGATGAAGGGCAGGCCGGTCGCCGAGAGGCGCTGCACCGCACTCTGGTCGTTGGCCTCGACGGTGAATTCGCCGTTGTCGCACAGCTTGCGCAGGTCGCGCAGGTCGGCCTCGGACTCGATCAGGGTCTGGCTGGCCAGCACGACTCGCTTGCCGCTCTGGGCCAGTTCGCGGCCCAGCCCCAGCCAGTCGTCGAGCTTCATGTCGCGACGCCGGGAGCAGACCGTCTCGCCCAGGGCGACGACCTCCAAGGGCCAGTCGGCGGCCTCGCGGTAGAAGTCGGCATAGTGCTTACGGGTCCAGTAGAAGAGCACCGGGCCCAGGGCGAGCTGCAGGGAAGCTGAAGAAGAGGAAGTCGGCATGGTGGCTCCTGTGGGGTGGCGCTATTTCCAGCGGCGCTCGTAGGCACCCAGGGTGGTGGTGGCGCCCTCGGAGAGCTCGCCGAGACCAGCCATCCAGGCGGGGTCCGGGTGGAAGTGCTCGGGGGCCCGGCCGACACGATCCAGCGCCTGGCGCCAGATGCCGGCCACCTTCGACACGTAGGCGGGGCTGCGCTGGCGGCCCTCGATCTTCACCGCGCTGATGCCCAGCTCGCGAAGCTCAGGGAGCAGCTCCAGGGTGTTGAGGCTGGTGGGCTCCTCGATGGCGTGGTAGGTCTCGCCCCCCACCTCGAAGCGGCCCTTGCACAGGGTGGGGTAGCCGGCGCGCTCGCCCTCGGCGTAGCGGTCGATCAGCACGCCGTTGAGGCGTGACTCCAGGCCCCGTGGGGTCTCCTCCCAGCGCACATGGGCCGCCGGCGAACAGACCCCCCGGGTGTTGGGCGATTCACCGGTCAGGTAAGAGGAGAGATAGCAGCGCCCCTCGGCCATGATGCAGAGGCTGCCGAAGGCGAAGACTTCCAGCTCCACCGGGCTCTGCTTCGCCAGGTCGCGCACCTGGGTGATGGAGAGCACGCGGGGCAACACGGCGCGCCTGATGCCGAACTGCTCGTGGTAGAAGCGCAGCGCCTCGTGGCTCGTCGCCGAGCCCTGCACCGAGAGGTGGCGGGCGAGGTCCGGATGGCGGCGGGCGGCGTAGTCGAGCAGCCCCATGTCGGCCATGATCAGGGCATCGACGCCGAGGTCCGCGGCCTGGTCCACGGCGCGGGTCCACATCGCCCAGCCATCCGGCTGCGGGTAGGTATTGATGGCGCAGAACACCCGCTTGCCGCGGGCATGGGCGTAGTCGATGCCCTCCCGGGCGCGCCTGTCGGTGAAGTTGAGGCCGGCAAACTGGCGGGCGTTGGTGGTGTTCTGGAAGCCGAAGTAGACGGCATCGGCGCCCTCGTCCACGGCACGCTTCAGGGCGGGCAGGTTGCCGGCGGGGCAGACGAGCTCCATGGCGAGACTCCTCTCGATGAAAACCCGACCATGCTAGTCGACCATCCCGGTCGGGCCCTTGACTGGCGTCATGGCGAGGCGGCATTCGCGTCGGGCGTGATGCAGGTCATGCCGGAGTCATGGAGACGATATCCGGCGAGGCCTTGCACCAGCGTCTGGCCTAGTCTTGGGTCAGGCCTGCTCATCGGGTGGGGTGGTCATGGACATTGAACGCCTGTTCGATGCCAGTTACGTGCGAGTGCTGAGCCGGGAGGTCGAGGGACAGGCGTTCTTCGAGGCCTTCTACGAGCGCTTTATTGCGGCCTCCCCGGAGGTGGCGGTGAAGTTTCGCCATACCGACATGGCGCGCCAGCGGGCCATGCTCAAGAAGGCCTTCTATCATCTGCTGGCCTTCTACGCGTCGAGCCATGCCGACTACTACCTGCAGCAGGTGGCGGTCAGCCACGACCGCGCCCACCTGGACATCGCCCCGGCGCTCTATGACCTCTGGCTCGAGACCCTGATCGACACGGTTCGCACCTTCGACGAGCAGTTCGATGACGAGGTGGAGCTGGCCTGGCGGCTGGTGATGACACCGGGCATCGTCTTCATGAGCTTCCATTACGACCGCGGCACCCGTTGCGACTAGGCGATTGCAGGGAGCCCCCATGGGTGGATGTCCATGGGGGCCGATACTGTGGAATCAGCAGATTGTCGGGTCAGGAAGCGGCCGCCGGCCTGGCGTCGCAGAGCGGGCAGAAGTCGGCCTGCTCGCCGTGGCCCAGGCGCAGCCCGGTGCGGTGATCGGCGATCTGCCGGTAGAGCCCCTGGAAGCCGGGGCTGCCTTCGGCGGGGCTCACAAGCGGGATGCGGGGCGACATCTCATCCAGCTCGGCGGCGGGGATACAGCGCTCGATGAGCGGATAGACGTGGCGGTTCTCGCTGTGCAGGTGATGGTGATAGAGCTCGCTGAAGGCGCGAGCCAGGTTGAGTCGGCCGGGGTCGAGCTCATCCTCCGGCATGTCATCCGCCTGGCGGCGAAAGGTTGCCTCGAGCACGGTTCCATCGCGGGTGATCCGCCGGTGCTCCTCGGAGAGCACCGCGAGCAGCTCGGCGCTCTGTGCATGGCAGCCAGCCAGGCGGGCGAAGAGGGCATCCTCCACCGGGTGGTGCCACTCCTCGGGCTGGTGGGTCAGGTAGTGGCAGAGCCTGGCCAGCAGTCGGTAGTCGGGGACCTCTTCGCAGGCGGCGATATGCAGCTGGCGGTCGAGGATGCAGAGCAGTGCCGCATAGCGATGGTGGTCGGCGTGCAGGCGTTCGAGAATGATGGCTTTCATGGTGGCCTCCTTGACGCACCGCCGGGTGGCGGTGCGTCGCGGCTGGGCGCCGCCCGGGTTCAGCCGGCGCGTTCGAAGAGCAGGTTGTTCTCCAGATGGATGTGCTGCATCAGGTCGTCACGGAACTCATGCAGCCCGGTGTAGAGCGCGCGCCAGGTGGTGCAGGCACCCTTGGGCGGGGTGATATCGTCGGTCAGCGCCGCCAGCTGCTCGAGGTGTTCGCCGTGGTCGTCGTGTTCGTGGCGCATCACCGCGATGGGCCCCTGGGCCTGGGCGCCCATGCCCCGGCGCAGCATCGGGAAGAGGATCTGCTCCTCCTTCTGCATATGGCTCTCCATCTCCTGGTAGATCGTGGTGAGCAGGTCGGCCAGGCCGTTGGGGCAGGTGTCACGCTCGCCGTGGACCTGGTCGCCGACCTGCCCAGCGCGGTGCGCCTGCAGCGCCTGGTGCGGACCCTGCGCGAGGGCTTCCGCTGCGGCGCGGTCTGCCTGCTGCGCCTGGAGGAGGGCACCCTGGTACCGCTGGCCGTGGACGGCCTGGTGCGCGAGGTGCTGGGACGGCGCTTCGAGGTGGCCCAGCATCCACGCCTCGCCACCATTCTCGCCAGTCGGCGCACCACCCTCTTTCCGCCCGATGCCAGCCTGCCCGACCCCTACGATGGCCTGGTGGAGCAGCAGCCCGGTCAGCCGCTGCATGTCCACGACTGCATGGGCATCAGCCTGCACGTGGAGGGCGAGCCCTGGGGGGCACTGACCCTGGATGCGCTGGAGGCGGGGACCTTCGATGCCGCCGACCGGGCGGCTCTGGAACGCTATGCGCTGCTGGTCGAGGCGGCGGTCCGGGTCAGCCGCCTGGAGCGTGACCTGCGCGCCCTGCGCATGGCCCAGCAGGAGAGCGGCCTGCCGCTGGCGGCGCCCGAGGCGCGCGATATCCTTGGCCACAGCGCGGTACTCCAGCGGTTGCTGCGTGAACTCGATGTGGTGGCGGGGGCGGACCTGCCGGTGCTGCTCAGCGGCGAGACCGGGGTGGGCAAGGAGCTCTTTGCCCGCCGCCTCCACCGTCGCTCCGCTCGCCACGCCGCGCCGCTGGTACAGGTCAACTGCGCCGCCCTGCCCGAGTCGCTGGCCGAGAGCGAGCTGTTCGGCCATGTGAAGGGGGCCTTCTCCGGGGCCACCGCCGAGCGGGCCGGGCGCTTCGAGGCCGCCGACGGCGGCACCTTGCTGCTCGACGAGGTGGGCGAGCTGTCGCTGCCGGTCCAGGCCACGCTGTTGCGCGCCCTGCAGGAGGGCGAAGTACAGCGCCTGGGCGAGGATGTCCCGCGGCGTGTCGACGTGCGCATCATCGCCGCCACCAACCGGCACCTGGCCGAGGCGGTACGCGACGGCAGCTTCCGAGCCGACCTCTACCACCGCCTGTCGGTCTATCCGGTGGCGATACCGCCGCTGCGCGAGCGGGGCAGCGACGTGCTGGTGCTGGCCGGCCACTTCCTGGAGATCAACCGCACCCGGCTCGGGGTGCGCAGCCTGCGCCTCTCGCCGGACGCCGAGGAGATGCTGCTGGCCTATGCCTGGCCGGGCAACGTGCGCGAGCTGGAGCACGTGATCAGCCGCGCGGCGATCAAGGCCCTGAGCCAGGGCGCGCGGCGCGACGAGATCATCACCCTGGAGCCGGCCTGGCTCGACCTGCCCGTCCCCGAGGGGGGAGGGAGCCGCGCCCCGCAAGCGTCGGAGCACGCCGATGAGCTCGGCGCATCGAGCCTGCGCGAGTGCGTGGAGGGGGCGCAGCGGCGGGCGATCCGCGAGGCGCTGGACGCCTGTGACGGTCGCTGGGCGGCGGCGGCCCGGCGCCTGGAGCTGGACCCCAGCAACCTGCACAAGCTGGCCCGGCGGCTTGGGCTGAAGCCTGGTCGCTGAGCCTTTCCACTGGCCCTTGATCGAGGTCATCCTGCGACAGCTTTCTGCTGGCGGAGGCATCGTCCCCGTGCTAGATAGTGACTGATTACTATCTTTCGAGGCTCGAGCATGTCGCAGCGCCAGCATCTCCCCGCCGACGAGCGCCGGGAGCGCACCGTGGAGGCCGTGATCGAGCTTTGCGGTCGAGAGGAGCCCGCCACCCTGACCACCGGGCGCATCGCCCGCCGCATGGGTGTTACCCAGGGGGCGCTGTTTCGCCACTTCGCCAGCAAGGAGGCCATCTGGGAGGCGGCGGTGACCTGGATCGCCGAGCGGGTGATGGCGAGGGTCGCCGCCGCCGCCGAGGGCGTCGAGGATCCCTTGGCCGCCCTGGAGGCGATGTTCCTGGCCCATGTGGCCTTCATCGCCGAGCATCCGGGGGTGCCGCGGCTGCTGATGGGCCAGCTGCAGCACCCGCGGCCCACCGCTGCCGGTCGCCTGGTGCGCGAGCTGCTGGAGCGCTATCGGCGGCGCCTGCTGGGCCTGCTCGAGGAGGCCGGGCGTCGGGGGCAGCTGCGAGCCGGGCTCGACCTGGAGGCGGCGGCCACCCAGTTCATCGGCTGCGTCCAGGGGCTGGTGCTGCAGTCGCTGATCGCCGACGACGTGGCAGGCATCGTCGACCGGGCGCCGGCGGCCTTCGAGCTCTACCGACACGGCATTCGCGCGGATGCGGGAGGTGACGCATGAGGCCCTCGATACGCCGGCTGGGGCGGGGCCTGGCGGTGCTGGTCGGCGTCACCGTGGGCGTGGCGCTGCTGTCCTTCTTCGTGGCCAACCGCCAGTCTCCCGAGCGCCAGGAGGCGGCGGCCTCCGCCACCCCGGTCAGGTTCGTCGAGCTCCGCCCCCTGGCGCTGCGCCTGGAGGCGCGCGGCCACGGCGTGGCGCGCCCCGCCGAGACCTGGCAGGCGACGGCCAACGTGGCGGGACGCGTCGTCGAGCGCCACCCGGAACTGGAGAGCGGCACCCTGCTGCCCGAGGGCACCCTGCTGGTGGCCCTGGACCCCAGCCGCTATGAGCTGGCCATTGCCGAGGCCGAGGCGGAGCTGGCCAGCCTGGCCGGCGAGCTTACCCAGCTCGAGGCCGAGGAGGAGAACACCCGCCGCCTGCGGGAGCTGGAGCAGCAGGCGCTCGCCCTGGCCGAGCAGGAGCTGGCGCGCATCGAGCGCCTGGCGGCCAGCGGCTCGGTCTCCAGCTCGCGGCGCGACGAGCAGCGTCGCAGCACCCTGGGCCAGCGGCAGGCGGTTGCGTCGCTGGAGAACAGCCTGGCGCTGCTGCCCGCGCGGCGCGCTGTGCTCGAGGCGCAGCGCGAGCGCGCCGCGGTGAGCCTGGCCCAGGCCCGCAAGGACCTCGCCGATACGCGTTTCGAGGCCCCCTACGATCTGCGCCTGGGCGACGTCGAGGTGGAGCTGCACCAGTTCGTCGGCACCGGGCAGCGGCTGTTCCAGGCCGAGAGCCTGGCCGCCGCCGAGGTGGAGGCGCATATCCCCATCGCCATGATGCGACGCCTGCTGGCCGCGATCCTGCCCGATGAGCCCCTCGGCCAGGGACTGGACCTGGACGAGCGGCTGGACTTCTCGGCGGTGCAGGCCGAACTCTTCCTGGCCGGCGCCGAGGGCGTGGGCTGGTCGGGGAAACTGGTACGCGTGGCCAGCGGCCTGGATCCCGCCACCCGCACCGTGCGTGCCGTGGTGCGGGTCGAGCATCCCTACCGCGATGCCCGGCCGCCGGATCGCCCTCCGCTGCAGCGTGACATGTATGTGCGTACGCGGCTCAGCGCGCCCAGCCCCGAGCCTCGCCTGATGATACCGGCCAGTGCGGTGCACCAGGGTGAGGTGTGGCTGGTGGATGCCGAGGCACGCCTCGAGCGGCGCGCGGTGAGCGTGGCCTTCGAGCAGGGCAACCTGGCGGTGATCGCGACCGGCCTGGCGCCGGGCGAGAGGGTGGTGGTCGATGACCTGCCCGCGGCGATCGCCGGGATGGCCCTCGACCCGCGTCGCGACGAGGCACTGGAGGCGCGAGTCGCCGAGCAGGCGCTGGGCCGAAGACATGAGGAAGCCCGGCCATGATCCGCTGGTTCGCCGCCCACCCCACCGCCGCCAACCTGCTGCTGGTGCTGCTGCTCGCCGCCGGGCTCTTCAGCGCCCCGTCGCTCAAGCGCGAGACCTTCCCCGACTACCGCCCGGTGGAGGTGGGCGTCGAGGTGGTCTATCGCGGGGCCAGCGCCGCGGACGTGGAGGACGCGGTGTGCCGCCGCCTGCACGAGGCGGTGAAGGGGGTGGAGTTCCTCGACGAGTTCGTCTGCGTGGCCCAGGACAACCTGGCCAGCGCCACCGCCACCATGCAGGCCGGCGGCGACCCCCTGCGTTTCCTCGGCGAGATCGACACCGAGGTCTCCGCCATCAGCGAGTTTCCGGTCCGGGCCGACCCACCGGTGGTACGCGAGCTGCATCGCAGCGACCTGGTGGCGGCGATCGCGGTGTCGGCCGACATGCTTGCCTCCCAGCTCGAGGAGTACGCCCTGCGGCTGGAGGAGCGCATCATGGCGCTGCCCGGCGTGGCGGACGTGGCGATCCACGGCATGTCCCAGCGCCAGTGGCAGGTGGAGGTGCCCGGCGAGGTGCTCGGCCAGCACGGCCTCTCGGCCCGCGAGCTGGCGCGGCGGATCTCGGCCCAGAGCCTGGACCTGCCGCTGGGCACCCTGGAGACCCCCGAGCGCGATATCCTGCTGCGCTTCACCGACCAGCGCCGCTCGCTGGCCGAGCTGTCGCGCCTGGTGGTGATGTCCGATCCGGCCGGCGGCGAGCTGACCCTGGGCGACATCGCCACCCTGACCGAGACCGGCGAACGCGAGGAGGAGAAGATTCGCTTCAACGGCGAACCGGCGCTGGTGCTGGAGGTGAGCAAGAGCCTGCGCGACGACTCCCTGACGGTGAAGGAGCGCCTCGAGGGGCTGATCGAGGCGGAGCGCCGCCGCTTCGGTGATGGCATCACGCTGACCCTGACCCAGGACATGACCAGCATCGTCCGCGATCGCCTGCAGATGCTGGTGGGCAACGGTGTCATGGGGCTGGCGCTGGTGGTGCTGGTGATGAGCCTGTTCTTCCGCCCGCGGCTGGCGCTGTGGGCGGTGCTGGGGCTGCCCGCGGCCTTCATGGGGGCCTTCCTGGTGATGGGACTCGCCGGGCTGTCGCTCAACATGATCACCCTGGTGGCACTGCTGATGGCCATCGGCATCGTCATGGACGACGCCATCGTGATCACCGACAACATCGCCGCCCACGCCGGGGAGAACGCCACGCCGCTGGAGGCGGTGGTGGCGGGGACCCGTCAGGTGCTGCCCGGGGTGCTGTCGTCGTTCCTGACCACCGCCTCGGTCTTCGTGCCGCTCTCCTTCCTGGCCGGCGAGCTGGGCGCGGTACTGGAGGTGCTGCCGGTGGTGCTGATCGCTGCCCTGGCGGCGAGCCTGATCGAGGCCTTCTGGATCCTGCCCCACCATCTCAAGGGCAGCGTGAAACACCTGCAGCAGGGCCATGATTCCCGTTTCCGCACCGCCTTCGACCGCGGCTTCGAGCGCTTCCGCGAGGGGGTGGGACGGCTGGCCGACCGGGCGATCCGTTTCCGCCATCTGGTGCTAGGGGCGGTGCTGGCCGTGATGCTCGGATCGGTGGGTTTCATGGCCGGTGGCCACGTCGGCAGCGAGGCGATGCCCGATATCGACGGCGATGTGCTGGAGGCACGCATCCTGATGCCCCAGGGCACGCCGCTCGAGCGCACCGAGGCGGTGGCCGAGCGCATCGAGGCGGCGATGCGCGAGCTCGATGCACGCCACTCCCCCGAGCAGCCAGAGGGCGCGGCGCTGGTCGAGGCGATCCAGGTGCGCTTCAACCACAATCTCAGCGCCCGGGAGGCGGGGCCCCACGTGGCCACGGTCAGTGTCGACCTGCTGACCGCCGAGCGGCGCAGCCTGACCCTGGATGCGCTGACCGCCGAGTGGCGAGAGGCGATCGGCGACATCCCGGGGGTGCAGCGCCTGATCATCCAGGAGCCGGGATTCGGCCCCGCCGGGGTGCCCGTGGAGGTGCGCCTGACCGGCGAGGACCTCGAGGCCATGAAGGCGGCGGCGCTCGAGATGGCCACGCGTCTCGAGGGCTATTCGGCGGTCTACAACGTCATGGATGACCAGCGGCTGGGCAAGCCCCAGCGCGCCTACTCCCTGGCAGCGGGCGCCCACGGCCTGGGGCTCACCGCCGAGGAGGTGGCGAGCCAGCTGCGTGCTGGCCTGCTCGGCGAGATCGCCGATACCCAGCGCATCGGCGAGCAGGAGATCGAGGTACTGGTGCGCCAGGCCGAGGCCGACCGCGACGGTCTCGATGACCTGGCGGACCAGACCCTGATGCTCCCCGACGGCAGCCGGGTGCCGCTCTCGGTGGTGACCGAGGTGGCCGAGCGCCGCGAGTGGGCGCGCATCACCCGCATCGACGGGCGGCGCACCGTCACCGTGGAGGCCAACGTGGATGCCCGCCAGGCCAGCGGCCAGGCCATCGTCGACGACCTCGTCGGCAGCGGATGGCTGGCCAACTTCGAGGCGCGCCATCCCGAGGTGGCGGTCAGCTTCGAGGGGCAGGTGGCCAGCTCCGCCGAGACCGGCGGCTCCATCGCCCGTGGGCTTCTGATCGGCCTGGTGGGGATCTTCGTGATCCTTTCCTTCCAGTTCCGCAGCTACGTGGAGCCGCTGATCGTCATGCTCTCCATCCCGCTGGCCTTCATCGGCGCCATCTGGGGCCACGTGATCATGGGCTACTACCTCTCCATGCCCTCGCTGATCGGCGCCGCCTCGCTGGCCGGTATCGTGGTCAACAATGCCATCCTGCTGATCCACTTCATCAAGACGCACCGCGAGCGAGGCATGGACGCGGTAGCGGCCGCCGGCCAGGCCTGCCGCGACCGGCTGCGCGCCATCCTGATCTCCTCCACCACCACCATCGCCGGCCTCGCGCCGCTGCTGGCCGAGACCAGCAGCCAGGCGGATGCCATCAAGCCGCTGGTCATCGCGGTGGTGTTCGGCCTGCTCAGCGCTACCCTGCTGGTGCTGCTGGTTATCCCGGCGCTCTACGTGCTGTTCGACGACTGGGGCTGGACGCGCAGGGAGCACGCCGAGGCGTAACGACATGGGCCGGGGCCGGTCGGGACCGCCTTGACGGCGCTGCAACCTTGGCTAACGTTAAAGAAGTATCTTTTATGCTTGTTAATGGCGGGCCCCATGGGCCCGCGCTTGCCAACGCAGGAGGTCACCATGTCGACGCAACATCGCGCGTGTTTTTCGTCAGTCAAGGCCACCGGCGCCCTGATGCTGGCGGCCTCGCTGTTGCTGGGCAGTGCCGCCCTGGCCGATGACCATGAAGCCATGGATTCGGACGATACCTGGCTGCCGAGCCTGATCACCGAGACGCCCCAGGAGGGCTTCGCCCTGGCGGTGACACTCTCCCAGAAGGGGGTGGGCACCACCCAGCCGGACGCCGAGGTGCGCAAGGCGCAGCGTCCCGAGTATGCCGAGGATCCCGACAGCCTGATCGCGGCCTCCCATGTCATCGCTACCCACTTCCAGACCGTCGCCGCGGCCAACGACTACTGGCGGGAGTGATCCGGAAAGAGTGAATTCGATTTATCGCTGGGAGAGCGACCATGATCAAGGTACGGCTCTATCGCTACCATCCCGATGAGGATGACCGGCCGCGCCTCGAGACGCTGGAGGTGGAGGAGCGCTTCCGCAAGGCGATGGTGCTCGATATCCTCGAGCACCTGAAGCAGCAGGATGCCACCCTGGCCTATCGGCGCTCCTGCCGCGAGGGGGTGTGCGGCTCCGATGGCATGAACATCAACGGGAGGAACGGCCTGGCCTGCATCACGCCGGTGGAGGAGGTGCTGGGCAGCGGCGATACCCTGACCCTGCGTCCGCTTCCCGGCATGCCGGTGATCCGCGACCTGGTCGTCGACCAGACGCTGTTCTTCCGCCAGTTCGAGAAGATCCGTCCCTGGCTGATCAACGATGAGCCGCCCACCGCCACCGAGCGACGCCAGAGCCCGGCGGACCGCGAGAAACTCGACGGCCTCTACGAATGCATCCTGTGCGCCTGCTGCAGCTCGGCCTGCCCCTCCTGGTGGTGGAACCCGGACAAGTACATCGGCCCGGCCGGCCTCATCCAGGCCTACCGCTTCCTGATCGACAGCCGTGATACCGCCACCGACGAACGTCTGGCGGAGCTCGACGACCCCTTCAGCGTGTTCCGCTGCCGACAGATCGCCAACTGCACCTGGGTCTGCCCCAAGGGGCTGAATCCGATGCGCGCCATCGGCCATATCAAGGCAATGCTGCTGGCGCGTGGCAGCTGAGCCCCATCTCCAGCACCCAGGCAGCACGACGGCGCCCCGGCCATGCCGGGACGTCGTGGGTGTGGTAGGTGGGGCGGGTCTCAGGCCGCGTCGAGGGGGCGCGAGGGGCCGAAGTGTTCGTAGTGGCGACGCTCGCCGGGCACGCCCAGTTCGGCGAGCGCCCGGTCCACGGCGGTCATGAAGCCCTGGGGGCCCACGAAGTAGCAGCGGGCCCCTTCGGGAACCAGGCGGGCCAGCAGCTCGCGGTCAATCCGGCCGGTATGGTCGGCATCGTTGCCGCGCTCGTGGATGCTCACGGCCCGCAGCCGCTCCGGGTGAGCCTCGGCCAGGGCCGCGACCTCGTCGCGGAAGGCGTGATGCTCGGCGTCCAGGGCGGCGTGCAGGTAGACCACCCGGCGCCCCTGGGCCAGGGCATGGCGGGCCATGGGCAGCATCGGGGTCTGGCCGACGCCGCCGCTGGCCAGCAGCAGGGGCTCGTCACCCTCTTCCAGGGTCAGGTCGCCGGCGGGCGGCAGCAGCTCCAGGGTGTCGCCGACGCCCATGACATCGTGCAGGTGACGGCTGGCGCGCCCTTCCGGCTCGCGCTTCACCGAGATCCGGTAGTGGCCGCCGTTCGGCACGTCCGAGAGGCTGTAGTGCCGATAGACCGGCTCGCCGTCGATGGTCAGCCTTAGGCCGATGAACTGGCCCGGCTGATGGTCCGCCACCGGGCCGCCGTCCTCGGGTTCCAGCACGAAGGAGCGGATCACTGCGCTCTCCTGGCGGGTGTCGGCGATGCGGAAGCGGCGCGTGCCCCGCCAGCCACCGGGGCGCCCCTCGAACTCCCGGTAGCGATGGTCTTCCAGTTCGATGAGCAGGCCGGCGAGCTCCTCGTAGAGGCCGCTCCAGGCCGCGGCGACCTCCGGGGTCACCGCCTCGCCCAGCACCTCGCCGATGGCGGCCATCAGGCACTCGCCGACGATGGGATACTGGTCGGGCTGGATGCCCAGGGAGACATGCTTGCTGACCACGGTGGCCAGCACGCCGCGTGCCTGCTGGGGGTCCTGGCGCAGCCCCACATAGGCCAGCACGGCCCCGGCCAGGGCTCGCGGCTGGCCGCCGTCCTGCTGGTGGGCCTGGTTGAAGAGCGGCTTCACCTGCGGATAGCGCTCGAACATCAGCGGGTAGAAGCGCCGGGTGATGGCATCGAGATGCTCGGCCACCACGGGGGCGGTGGCCGCGATCAACTGCTCCTGCTCTATCGTCAGCATGGGAATCCTTCTGTCAGGGGGATGTTCTGGTTTGGCCCTTTCCCGTGAGCAAGAGTCGTGCCAGCCAGGCTCCGGGCAAGATGTCGCAGCGCAGCATGGCGGCCTGAGTCGCCAACGAGTCCCCGGCGTGGGCACGGCACTCCAGACCGGGTGATAGTGGCAAAGTGACACGATCTCTGTTGTCATGCTGACACTTATTGTCGAAAGCACAGTGCCATGACCGACTTCCTGCGCGCCTTGCGCGAACTGCTGGGTTGCCTGACTGAGCGGGCGCCGGACGCCTCCCTGGCCGGCGAGTGGGATGCCCTGCTCCAGGCCCTGGTGGGCCGCTATCCGCTGGATGCCGCCACCCTGATGGTGATGGAGGGCGGCGCCCTGCAGCCGGTGGCCGTGCTGGGCCTGCCCGGCGAGGTCCGAGGACGGCGCTTCGAGCCGGCGCAGCACCCCCGGCTCGCCGCCATCGCCGCCCATCCCGGCGTGTGCCGCTTCCCGCCGGACTGCGACCTCCCGGACCCCTTCGACGGCCTGCTCGACGAGGACCTCAGCCAGGTGCACGACTGCCTGGGGGTGGCCCTGCGCGACGAGGGGCGACTGATCGGCCTGCTGACCCTGGACGCCCTCTCCTCCGGGGCACTGCGGGACCTGGAGGAGGCGGAGCTGCTGGCCGCCGCGGAGCTGCTGGCCGTCTGCCTGCGCTTGGCGGAGCGCCTGGCGGAGACCCGCTCGCGGCTCAGCGAGGTGCTGGGTGGCGAGGCGACCGGCAGCGGGCTGCAGCAGTGGAGCAGCCCTGCCATGCAGCGGCTGATGACGGCCGTTGATCTGGTGGCACCCACCGGGATGAACGTGCTGCTGCACGGCGAGACCGGGGTCGGCAAGGAGCGGGTGGCCCGCGAGTTGCACCGGCGTTCCGCCCGGCGTGGCGGCCCCCTGGTGCAGGTCAACTGCGCCGCCCTGCCCGAGAGCCTGATCGAGAGCGCCCTGTTCGGCCATCGGCGTGGCGCCTTCTCCGGCGCGGTGAAGGATCACCGTGGCCACTTCGAGATGGCCGATGGCGGTACCCTGATGCTCGACGAGGTGGGCGAACTGCCGCTGGCCCTGCAGCCCAAGCTGCTGCGGGTGCTGCAGGAGGGGGAGATCCAGCCGCTGGGCAGCGAGCAGGCGCGGCGAGTGGATGTCCGGGTGATCGCCGTGACCAACCGCGACCTGGCCGCCGAGGTCGGGGCAGGGCGCTTCCGGGAGGATCTCTATCACCGGCTCGGCGTCTTCCCGCTGGAGGTGCCGCCGCTTCGCGAGCGCCCCGAGGATATCCCGCTGCTGGCCGGCCACTTCCTGGAAGACAACCGGGTGCGCCTCGGGGTGGCCAACCTGCGCTTCGCTCCCGAGGCCCAGGCGGCCCTGCTCGGCTGGCACTGGCCCGGCAATGTGCGCGAGCTGGAGCACGTGCTGGCCCGTGCCGCCCTGCGGGCCCTCGGCGAGCAGGAGGCGCTCACCGTGCCGGGCCAGCGGGCGGCGGTACTGCGCATCGAGCCGGGCCACCTCCAGCTGCCGCGCGGGGACGCCCCCGCGGCGGCCGACACCCCGGCGGCACGCGGCATCGTCGGCGGTGAAGCAGAGGCCGGCGGCGGCCTGCGGGAGGCCACCGAGGCCTTCCAGCGGCGGCTGATCCGCGATGCCCTGGCCGCGCAGGGCGGCAACTGGGCGGCCGCCGCCCGGGACCTGGCGCTGGATCCCGGCAACCTGCACCGCCTGGCCCGCCGCCTGGGCCTCAAGGCATGAGGTTCACAGCCCGATGCGATGGGCCCGATCGGTAAAGAAGATGCCGCTGGGCGACTCGCTGTCGAGGCGTGCGATCTCCTCCAGGGTGCGGGTGTCGTAGACCACCACCCGGTCGCTGTCCCGGGCCGAGATCCATACCTGCTCGCCCCGGGGGGTGAACTCCATGTGCAGCACCGCCTCGCCGGGCGTGAGGGTGGCCACCACCTCGCGCGACTCGGTGTCGATCACCTGCACCACGTCGTTGTCGGGGTGGGCGAAGTTGACCCACACCTGGCGCTCGTCGGGGCGGGACATCACGAAGATCGGCTGGCCATGGACCGGGATACGGTCGACCAGCGACCAGTCGTCGCTGTCGGCGAGGAGCACTTCGTGGCGTCCCACCGCCGGCAGCCAGGCCTCGTCGCCGGCCATCGCCCAGCCCTCCAGGTGGGGCATCTTGTAGACCGGCAGGCGCTCCTCGCCGCGGCCGTAGTCGGGCAGGATGCGCTGCACTCCCGCCTCCGGATGCCAGAGGTCGAGCAGTGCCAGGCCATCCTCCCCGAACAGCCCGGCGATGTAGTAGCGCCCGTTGGGGCCGATCAGGGCATCGTAGGGCGCCTTGCCGATATCGGTGAAGCGGGTCACCTCGGGGGCGCCCCCGCTCATGTCCACCATATGGATCTCGCCGGCCTCGAACAGGCTGTAGACGAAGCGGTTGCCGGGGGCATCCACCAGCCCCACCACCTTGGAGCGCTGCTCCTGGCCGTCCTCGTCCCGGTAGGTCGCCGGGATATCGGCGACTTCCTCCAGGGTCTCGCTATCGAAGAGCTTCACGCCACCCGGCTCGTAGTTGGCCACCGCCACCAGGGCGCCATCCTGGGAGATGGCGCCACCGATGCTGTTGCCGGACTGCATCACCCGGTGGGTGATCTCGCCGGTGAGCAGGTCGACCCGGCTCAGCCCGCCATCGCGGCCGAAGACGAAGGCGTAGCGGGCATCGCGGGAGAACTTCACCGAGGCGTGGGACAGGTCGCCCAGCCCCTCCACCCGCTCGAGGATGCGGCGCTCGCTGGTGTCCACCACCGCCAGGCTGCCGGTGGCGCGCTCCACCACCACGCCGAGGTCGCCGGTGCCGCGCAGCTCGGTATTCGGGGTGGCCTGGCAGCCGGCCAGCAGGGCGAGCAGCGAGACGGCGGCGAGGGGCTTGCGAAGGGGGGCAGGCATCAAGGGCATGGCAGGGTCACTCATCCAGGGGGTTGTCGTTCTGCAGGTGGTCGGCGAGCCAGCGCGCCTCCTCCTCGGTGAGCAGGCCGGCCCAGCCGGGCATGGCGGTGCCGGCGACGCCGTTGAGGATCAGCGCGGCCAGCCCGTCGCGGCTGTAGGCGTTCATGCGCGACTCCGGCAGTGCCGGGCCGAGGCCGCCGCGCAGGGTCATGCCGTGACAGGAGCCGCAGTCCTGGTAGAGCAGGGTCTCGAGCTCCTGCGCCCGCTCGGCGGAGAGCGAGCCATCGGCCAGGGCGGCCAGCGGCAGCCAGCAGAGCGCCAGCAGCAGGCGGCGGGGGGCGGAAAGGGGCATGGCATCTCCTCGGGCGGGCCCGGTGTCGTGGCTGGTGGCAGTGTCACCGCTGGCGGCCGGGCGTGCCTTGACGGGGGTCAAAGCGTCGCCCTGCAGGGCCCATGAAGCATGATCCCTCCGGGCTCGCAATGTCTCTTTGGAGGTAGGCCAGAGGCACTTTGACACAGGTCAACCTTGCCGGGGAAAGCGGCGCGGGAGCCGTTAAAGATGCATGAATTATACGCGTTAATGGGCCAATCTCTGGCGCAGGAAGGTCATCGACCGTACAGCTTCGGGTGGCCATCCGGCGAACGACAACAATGACTCGCCCATGACCTGGCGACAGCGCATTCAAGGATCATGACAGAGGTGGAACGATGATGAAGAAAGACTGGTATCTCAAGCCCCTGGCGGTGGCGGTGACCACCGTCGCCCTGGGGATCAGTGCGGCCCAGGCTCAGGATGGTCACAAGGGTGTCGACGAGGCCAAGAGCGCCTACCAGGGCGCGCCGTCGGCCATGGACCCGAAGTCCGCCAAGGTGGTCACGACGCCCGGTGCGCCGGACCTGACCGAGGCCGAGTTCGAGAAGGCCAAGGAGATCTACTTCCAGCGCTGCGCCGGCTGCCACGGCGTGCTGCGCAAGGGGGCCACCGGCAAGCCGTTGACCACCGACATCACCCAGGAGCGCGGACTGGAGTACCTCAAGGCCTTCATCACCTACGGCTCCGCGGCCGGCATGCCCAACTGGGGCACCTCCGGCGACCTCACCGATGACGAGGTCGAGCTGATGGCCAAGTACGTCATGCACGAGCCGCCGGTGCCGCCGGAGTTCGGCATGCCGGAGATGATGGAGACCTGGGAGGTGAAGGTCGCGCCGGAGGACCGCCCCACCGAGCAGATGAACGACCTGGACATCGAGAACCTGTTCTCGGTCACCCTGCGTGATGCCGGCCAGATCGCGCTGATCGACGGTGCATCCAAGGAGATCGTCAAGGTCCTCGACACAGGCTATGCGGTGCACATCTCGCGCATGTCCGCTTCCGGTCGCTACCTGTTCGTCATCGGCCGCGATGCCAAGGTCGACATGATCGACCTGTGGATGGAGGAGCCGGAGATCGTCGCCACCATCAAGATCGGCATGGAGGCGCGCTCCGTCGAGACCTCCAAGTTCGAGGGCTACGAGGACGACCTGGCCATCGCCGGCGCCTACTGGCCGCCCCAGTACGTGATCATGGACGGCGAGACCCTGGAGCCGAAGAAGATCGTCGGCACCCGCGGCATGACCGTGGACACCCAGGAGTACCACCCGGAGCCCCGCGTGGCGGCCATCGTGGCCTCCCACCAGCACCCCGAGTTCATCGTCAACATCAAGGAGACCGGCAAGGTCCGACTGGTGAACTACGAGAACCTGGACGCCATCTCCACCGTCGAGATCGACACTTCCCGCTTCCTGCACGACGGCGGCTGGGACGCCTCGGGTCGCTACTTCCTCACCGCGGCCAACGAGTCCAACCAGATCGTGGTGATCGATGCCCAGGAGCGTGAGCTCGAGGCGATCGTCGACGTGGGCAAGATCCCGCACCCGGGCCGCGGCGCCAACTTCGTCGATCCCGAGTTCGGGCCGGTGTGGGCCACCAGCCACCTGGGCGACAACACCATCCAGCTGATCGGCACCGACCCGGAGGGGCATCCCGACAACGCCTGGCAGGTGGTACGCACCCTGGAAGGCCAGGGCGGCGGCTCGCTGTTCATCAAGACCCACCCGGAGTCCGACAACCTCTACGTCGACACCGCCCTCAACCCGGGCGAAGGGCCCAGCCAGAGCGTGGCGGTCTTCGATGTCAACGACCTGGAGGCCGGCTACGAGGTGCTGCCGATCGCCGAGTGGGCCGACGTGGGCGAGGGCGTCAAGCGCGTGGTTCAGCCGGAGTACAACCAGGCCGGTGACGAGGTGTGGTTCTCCGTCTGGAACACCATGGACGAGACCTCCGCCCTGGTGATCGTGGATGACGAGACCCGCGAGCTGAAGCACGTGATCAAGGATGAGCGTCTGGTCACCCCGACCGGCAAGTTCAACGTGATCAACACCCAGAAAGACATCTACTGATCGGGAACCGGCGGCGGGCGCAAGCCCGCCGCCACCCGCCGCAAGTGAGCTGTGCCGATGCATTGCCAAGTCCGAGACCTCGATACCCTGGATCGCCGCCTGATCGACAGCTACCAGCGTGGCCTGCCGGTCTGCACCCGCCCCTTCCACGCCGTGGCCGAGCGCCTGGGCACCTCGGAGGCCGAGGTGATCTCACGCCTGGAGCGCCTGCAGGCCCGGGGCGTGCTGAGCCGGGTGGGCCCGGTGTTCGACCACGCCCGGGCCGGCGCCAGCCTGCTCGCCGCCGTGGCCGTGCCCGAGGCCGAGCGCGATGCCTTCGCAGAGCTCATCAACGCCGCCCCCGGCGTCAACCACAACTATGCCCGTGAACACGACTACAACCTCTGGTTCGTGATGACCGCGCCGGACGAGCCCGAGCTCGAGGCGCGGCTCGAGACCCTGGAGGCACGCCTGGGCGTGCCGATCCTGCGCCTGCCGATGCTGGAGGGCTTCCATATCGACCTCTCCTTCCCCATTCCCTGGGCCGAACTGGAGCACACATGAGCACCGCGACCCCGCTGTCCCTCGATACCGCCCGCGCGCCCGGTGAGCCGGATGCCCACCGCCGCCTGCGCGCCCTGCTGGAGCAGGGGCTGCCGCTCACCCCGCGGCCCTGGCAGGCCCTGGCCGAGCAGGCCGGCATGGCCGAGGAGGAGGTGATGGCCTGCGTGCGCCGCTGGCAGGCCGAGGGGATGATCAAGCGCCTGGGGCTGGTGGTGCGCCATCGCCGCCTGGGGATCCAGGCCAATGCCATGGTGGTGTGGGACGTGCCGGACGAGTGGGTCGCCCTGGTGGGGCGCCGGCTCGCCCGGGAGACCGCGGTGACGCTCTGCTACCGCCGCCCGCGGCGCCTGCCCGACTGGCCCTACAACCTCTTCTGCATGATCCACGGTGCCCGCCGCGAGCGGGTGCTGGGGGAGCTCGCCGCCATCGTCGAGCGCCTGGGCCTGGGCGAGCTGGAGCACCGCGTGCTCTTCAGCACCCACGCCTACCGCCAGTGCGGCGGCCGCTACGTGCGGGAGGGGGCGGCATGACCCTCGAGGATCTCGACGCCGTCGATCGTCGCCTGATCAACCGCCTGCAGGAGGGCCTGCCCCTGGTGGCGCGCCCCTATGCGGCGGTGGCCGAGACGCTGGGCATCGCCGAGGGCGACCTGCTCTACCGCCTGGAGCGCCTGCGCGAGGGCGGGGTGCTGAGCCGCTTCGGCCCCATGTACCACGCCGAACGCCTGGGCGGCGGCCTGACCCTGGCGGCGCTGGCGGTGCCCGAGGCCGACTACGAGCGGGTCACCCAGGCGGTCAACGCCTTCCCCGAGGTGGCCCACAACTATCGCCGCGAGCACGCGCTCAACATGTGGTTCGTGCTGGCCACCGAGACGCCCGAGGCCATCGACGCGGCCATCGCCGGCATAGAGGCGGCCACCGGCCTGCCGGTCTACAACATGCCCAAGGAGGAGGAGTTCCATGTCCGTCTCCACCTGCCCGTCTAGGCCGGCCCCGGATGGCGAGTTGCCGGAACACGACACCCGGGGACTCGACGCCGCCGACCGCGCCATCGTGCTGGCCACCCAGGCCGGCCTGCCGCTGGTCCCCGACCCCTGGGGGGCGGTGGGGCGCGAGGTGGGCCTCGACGGCGCCGAGGTGCTCGAGCGCATGCGGGCGATGCAGGAGCGCGGGGTGATCCGCCGTGTCGCAGCGGTGCCCAACCACTATCGCCTCGGCTACGTGGCCAACGGCATGACGGTGTGGGACGTGGACGACGCCCAGGTCGAGCGCCTGGGCCGCGAGGTGGCTGCCATCGAGGGCGTCAGCCACTGCTATCGCCGCCCGCGCCACCTGCCCCACTGGCCCTACAATCTCTTCGCCATGCTCCACGGCCACAGCCGGGAGGAGGTCGAGCGCCAGGCCGCGGTGCTGCGCGAGCGCCTGGGCGAGGCGTGCCGCGACCATCGCATCCTCTACAGCTCGCGCATCCTCAAGAAGACCGGGCTGCGCCTGTCGCGCCGCGCCGGGCAAGCGTAACCAAGGCAGGAGAACGCCATGTTCCGCGTCACCCGCTATATCAAGAGCCTGATGGAACCGGCCCCGGTGCCGCCGGCACGCAAGCCGCCCGGCCCGGTGGTGATCTGGAACCTGATCCGCCGCTGCAACCTGACCTGCAAGCACTGCTACACCACCTCGGCGGACATCGACTTCGCCGGTGAGCTCTCCACCGCCGAGGCCCATGCGGTCCTCGACGACCTCGCGGCCTTCCGGGTGCCGGCGCTGATCCTCTCCGGCGGCGAGCCGCTGATGCGGCCCGACATCTTCGAGCTGTCGCGTCGCTCCCGGGAGCTGGGGATCTACACCGGGCTCTCCACCAACGGCACCCTGATCACCGAGGAGAATATCGACGAGATCGCCGACGTGGGTTACGACTACGTGGGCATCAGCATCGATGGCCTGGAGGAGACCCACGACGTCATCCGCCAGCGCCAGGGCGCCTTTCGCGAGTCGATGCACGCGGTGAAGCTGTGCAAGGAGCGCGGCATCAAGGTCGGCCTGCGCTTCACCCTGACCCGCGAGAATTACGAGCAGCTCGGCGACATCCTGGCGCTGCTCGACGAGCACGACGTCGACAAGTTCTACCTCTCGCACCTCAACTACGGCGGCCGCGGCCGGCGCCACAGCAAGCAGGACGCCTGGTACCGCATGACCCGCGACGCCATGACCCGGCTCTTCGACCACTGCCGCGACGAGCTCGAGCGCGGCGTGGAGCGCGAGTACGTCACCGGCAACAACGACGCCGACGGTCCCTTCCTGCTGATGTGGGCCCGGGAGCACTTCCCCGAGCAGGCCGAGGCCCTGGAGCAGCGCCTGGTCAACTGGGGGGGCAACGCCTCCGGCGAGCATATCGCCAACATCGACAACCTGGGCCACGTCCACCCGGACACCTTCTGGTGGGACCACGACCTGGGCAGCGTCCGCGAGCGGCCCTTCTCGGAGATCTGGTGCGATACCACCGACCCGCTGATGGTCGGTTTCCGCCAGCGGCCGCGGCCGCTCAAGGGGCGCTGCGGCGAGTGCCACTTCCTGCCGATCTGCAACGGCAACACCCGGGTGCGGGCCTGGAAGGTCTCCGGTGACCCCTGGGAAGAGGATCCCGGCTGCTACCTGACCAACCGCGAGATCGGGGTCGAGGGCGCCGATGAGCGTCGTATATCTGCCCCCTATGTCTCCCCACCCTATGAGGCCATCCAGGCCGTCGAAATCCAGTAGGCTTGCGAGGAATTCCGCCATGCCGTCACGTCGCGTTTCCTATGATCTCGCCGAGTCGCCCCTGGCGCCCGGCGAGGTGGCCATCGTCGGTGCCGGGCCCGGTGACCCGGGGCTCCTGACCCTGCGGGCCCTGTCGCTGCTCGAGCAGGCCGACTGTCTGGTCTTCGACCGCCTGGTCTCCCGCGAGGTGCTGGCCCTGGCGAGCCCCCGCGCCCGGCGCTTCTACGTGGGCAAGGCCTCGCGCTGCCATGCCCTGACCCAGGAGGAGACCAACGCCCTGCTGGTGCGCCTGGCCGGGGAGGGCAAGCGGGTCGTGCGGCTCAAGGGCGGCGACCCCTACATCTTCGGCCGGGGGGGCGAGGAGGCCGAGGTGCTGATCGCGCACGGCATCCATTTCCGGGTGGTGCCGGGGATCACTTCCGCCCAGGGCTGTGCCGCCTATGGCGGTTTCCCGCTGACCCATCGCGACCACGCCCAGAGCGTCACCTTCGTCACCGGGCACTGCAAGGGGGATGGCGACCTGGCCCTGGACTGGTCATCCCTGGCGGTGCCCCATCATACGGCGGTCTTCTACATGGGGCTGGCCAACGCCGGGCTGATCAGCCGGAAGCTGCAGGACCACGGCCTGCCCGCGGACCATCCGGTGGCCCTGGTGGAGCGGGGCACCACCCCCGAGCAGCGCCAGGTGATCACCTGCCTGGGCGAGCTGGTCGAGACCATCGCGCACGAAGGCCTGAAGCCACCCACCCTGATCGTGGTGGGCGAGGTGGTGCGCCTGGCGGGCACCCTGGCCCAGCCGGCCCCCAGGGAGGCGACCTTCGCCGAGGGCGAGACCCTGGAACTGGTGCGGGAGCGGATTGCCCTGTGAAATGCGTCGTCTCCCTGCGGATGTTCCTGTCGCCCCTGGCCGCCGCGCTGCTGGCCACGGCCATGGCCCCGGCCGGTGCCGACGACACCCGCGCGCTCTACCAGGCCCAGTGCGCCTCCTGCCATGGCGAGGAGCGCCTGGGCGGTATCGGCCCTGCGCTGCTGCCGGGCAACCTCTCGCGGCTCAAGCCTGCTGCCGCCGAGGCGGTGATCCGCGACGGGCGAGCTGCCAGCCAGATGCCGGGCTTCGGCGAGCAACTCGATGACGATCAGATCGCCTCCCTGGCCGAGTGGATCTACCGTGAGCCCGAGGTCGAGCCCACCTGGGGGCGCGACGAGATCCTCGCCAGCCACGAGGTCACCCATCCGGATGGAACCTTGCCGGATGTGCCGCGCTTCGACGCCGACCCGCTCAACCTCTTCATCGTGGTGGAGACCGGCGACCACCACGCCAGCCTGCTGGACGGCGACACCTTCGAGCGGATCCACCGCTTCGAGACCCGCTACGCCCTGCACGGCGGGCCCAAGTACACCCCCGACGGGCGCCATGTCTTCTTCGGCTCCCGGGACGGCTGGATCACCAAGTACGATATCTACAACATGGAGGTGGTGGCCGAGGTGCGCGCCGGCATCAACATGCGCAACATCGCCGTCTCCGCCGACGGCCGCTACGTGATGGCCGCGAACTACCTGCCCCACAGCCTGGTGCTGTTCGATGCCCACAACCTCGACCTGATGAAGGTCTACCCGGCGGTGGGCAAGGAGGGCGAGAGCTCCCGGGTCAGCGCCGTCTACGCCGCGCCGCCGCGAGGCAGCTTCATCGCCGCCCTCAAGGACCTGCAGGAGGTGTGGGAGATCCCCTGGCCGCTGCCCACCGAGCCGGTGGTCTCCACCGGCCATATGGCCACGCCGCTCGAGCAGCGCCGCGGGCATGACACGCCCAACTTCCAGGTGCGGCGCATCCCGGTGCCCGACTACCTCGACGACTTCTTCTTCGACCTCGACTACGAGCACGTCATCGGTGCCTCCCGAGGTGGGGAGAGTGACGGCCAGGGCGGCATGGTGGTGAACCTGGACAGCGGCGAGAAGGTGGCCGACCTGCCCCTGGAGGGGATGCCCCATCTGGGCTCGGGCATCACCTGGCAGCATGAGGGGCGCCGCGTGATGGCGACTCCCCACCTCACCCGTGCGGCGGTGTCGATCATCGACATGACCGACTGGACGGTGATCAAGACCCTCGAGACCGACGGCCCCGGCTTCTTCATGCGCAGCCACGCCAACTCGCCCTATGTCTGGGCGGACGTCTTCTTCGGCCCCAACCGCGACCGGGTCCATGTCATCGACAAGGCGAGCCTGGAGATCGTCGAGACGCTGATTCCCGAGCCCGGCAAGACCGCCGCCCACGTGGAGTTCGACCGCTATGGCGAGAAGCTGCTGCTCAGCCTGTGGGAAGACGATGGCGCGGTGATCGTCTATGACGGCGATACCCTGGAAGAGGAGAAGCGCATTCCCATGAGCAAGCCCTCCGGCAAGTACAACGTCTGGAACAAGACGCGCTACGAGGAGGGCACCAGCCATTAGGGAAGGGTGACCGACCAGGTCGATCCTGCCATAAGAAGTATTCTTGATGCCTGTCATGGAAGGCGCGCCCGGCGTGGGGCACAATGGCCATAACCAAGCGTTTTAGTCGGGTATGGCGCCATGCAATCGACCTCTTCCTCTTCCGTCCGCTCCTCCACGCTGTCGCGCCTGCCGGTGGCGCGCCTGGCCTTCCGCCCTTTCTTCCTGCTGGCGGCGCTGTTCAGCGTGCTCTCCCTGGGGGTGTGGTTCGCCTTCTGGCACGGCGATATCCTGCTGCGCCCCTTCGGTGGACTGATGTTCTGGCACCAGCACGAGATGCTCTTCGGCTTCGCCGCCGCCGTGGTGGCGGGCTTCCTGCTCACCGCGGTGCAGAACTGGACCGGGCTGCCCAGCCTCAAGGGTGGCCCACTGCTGGCCCTGGTCGGGGTCTGGCTGGCCGGGCGGTTGCTGATGGCCTTTCCCATGGGCCTGCCGCCCTGGCTGCCGGTGCTGGCCGACCTGGCGTTCCTGCCGGTGGTGGCGGGGGTCATGGCCCGGCTGGTGATCGCCGCGAAGCGCTGGCGCAACCTGGTCTTCCTGCCGGCCCTGGCGCTGCTGACCCTCGCCAACCTGGCCATGCACCTGGGGGTATTGACCGGCGACGCCGAGCTGATCCGCCAGGCCGCCTACCTGGCGGTGCTGCTGTTCTCCCTGCTGATGGTGGTGGTGGGCGGCCGGGTGATCGCCATGTTCACCGCCAACCGCCTGGGGCTGACCCGCAGGCCGCCGATCCCGGCCCTGGAGTACGCGAGCCTCGGCAGCGTGATGGCGGTGGTGCTGGGCCAGCTGCTGGTAATGCTCGGCGTAGCGATCCCTGACGTCCTGCTGGCGGCCCTGATGGGGCTTGCCGCCCTGGCCAACGCCGTGCGGCTGTTGCGCTGGGGAGGCCTTTACAGCTGGCGCGAGCCGTTGCTGTGGGGACTGCACTTGAGCTACGCCTTCATCCCCGTGGGCCTGGCGATGTGGGCCCTGGCGGTGCTGGGAGCCTTCCGGGCCGAGCTCGCGGTGCACGCCCTGACCATCGGCGGCATGGGCACCATGATGCTGGCGATGATGTCGCGGGTCTCGCTGGGCCATACGGCGCGTCCCATCCGTACCCTGCCGGGCATCGGGGTGGCCCTGGGCCTGATGGTGGCCGCGGCCCTGCTGCGCTCGCCGGTGCTGGCGCTCTTTCCGCAGATCACCCACTGGACCTACAACCTGGGCATCATCTTCTGGTGCCTGGCCTACGGCATCTTCCTCGTCCACTATACGGGGCCGCTGCTGTCGGCCCGGGCCGACGGCAAGGATGGCTAGCCGCGGCCTGGGGAGCGCACCATGATCGAACACTATGCCCTGATCAAGCACCTGCACGTCACCGCCGCCACCCTGAGCATCCTCTTCTTCATGCTGAGGGCCTGGTGGTCGGTGCGCGAGGCGACGGTGCTGAAGGCGCGCTGGGTGAGGGTGGCGCCCCATCTCATTGATACCTCCCTGCTGGTGCTGGGCGTGGTGTTGATGGTGTTGCTCTCCGTCTGGCCCCACCAGCACCCCTGGCTGGCGGCCAAGCTGATTGCCCTGCTGGCCTATATCGGCCTGGGCACGGTGGCGATCAAGCGCGGCCGGACGCCCCGGACGAGGGCCGTCGCCGCCCTGGCCGCGGTGGCCACCTTCGCCTACATGCTGGGCGCGGCGATCCGCCACAGCCCGCTCTCCTGGCTGGCGTGACGCAGGGAGCGGCCGTGCTGGCCTATACTGTCCCCGCCACTCTTCTGCAGAAGGACGATCTCATGTCGAAACAGGAACTTCCCGCCGGCGCCGGCCAGGTGGCCGAGCACTATCCAGAGGTGTGGGACGCCTACGCCGAGCTGGGCCGGGCCTGTGCCGAGTCCGGCCCGCTGGACGCGCGCACGCGTCGCCTGGTCAAGCTGGCGCTGGCCGTGGGGGCGCGCTCCGAGGGCGCCGTGCACTCCCATGTGCGTCGCGGCCTGGAGGAGGGCGAATCCGCCGCGGCCCTCAAGCAGGTGGCCATGCTGGCCATCCCTACCCTGGGGCTGCCCAGCGGCGTCGCGGCCCTGACCTGGATCGAGGACATCACCGAATCCTGACTCCGGCGGCCCTCGGGCCACTGGGACAAGCGTTTAATCGCCGGCTGGCGACGAGGCTCCGGGATCTGCTAGTTTCGAGGCTGCTGCATCAGCAACACTCGACCTAACAGACCCTGGAGTTCTTTAATGCGGTACAACAACAAGACACTGCTCTCCCTTTCCGCCGCCGCCCTCTGCCTCGGCGCGGTCTCGTCCGCCTCGGCGGCCACCCTGGACGAGGTGCAGAAGCGGGGCGAGCTGCGTTGTGGCGTCAACGTCGGCCTCTCGGGCTTCTCCTCGCCCGATCAGGATGGCACCTGGCAGGGACTGGACGTGGAGACCTGCCGCGGTATCGCCGCCGCCATCTTCGATGATCCCGAGGCGGTCTCCTTCACGCCGCTGACCGCCAAGGAGCGCTTCACCGCCCTGCAGTCCGGCGAGATCGATGTCCTCTCGCGCAATACCACCTGGACCGCGACCCGCGACAACTCGCTGGGCCTGAACTTCACCGCCACCACCTTCTACGACGGCCAGGGCTTCATGGTCGCCAAGGACCTGGGCATCGAGAGCCCGGACGAGTTCAACGGCGCCTCGATCTGCATCCAGTCCGGCACCACCCACGAGCTCAACCTGGCCGACTACTTCCCCTCCCGCGGCATCGAGATCCAGACCGTCACCTTCGACACCCCTGACCAGACCGCCCAGGGCTTCGCCAGCGGCCGCTGCGACATCCTCACCTCCGACACCTCCCAGCTCAGCGCCCTGCGCCTGCAGCTGCCGGAGCCGGACAGCGTCGAGATCCTCGAGACGCTGATCTCCAAGGAGCCGCTCGGGCCCGTGGTGCGCCAGGGCGATGACCAGTGGCTGGACATCGTCAAGTGGTCAATCTTCGCCATGGTCAATGCCGAGGAGCTCGGGGTGAACAGCGACAACGTCGACGACATGAAGGCCGACCCGCCCAATCCCCAGGTGGCCCGCCTGCTGGGCGTGGATGGCGACTACGGCGAACAGCTCGGCCTCGAGAACGACTGGGCCTACAACCTGATCAGCCACGTCGGCAACTACGGCGAGGTGTTCGCCAGCACCGTGGGCGAGGACTCCCCCATGCAGATCAGCCGTGGCGTGAACGCGCTGTGGAACGAGGGCGGCATCCTCTACGCACCGCCGGTCCGCTGACCCACCCTGAACGTCCAATGACCGGGCACCACGCATGGCGACATGCGTGGTGCCGTTTCGGGTACGTCTGCGAGGCTCGTTATGCTGCGTTCTTCCTCACGGGAGCGGGGGCCGCTGTGGCGTGACCCCACCTTCCGCGCCCTGCTGGTGCAGGGCATCCTGCTGCTGGCGCTGGGGGCGTTCATCGCCATGGTGGTGTCCAACACCCTGGCCAACCTCGAGGCCCGGGGCATCACCACCGGCTTCGGCTTCCTCCAGGACCGGGCCGGCTTCTCCATTCCCCAGACACTGATCGAGTACTCCGGCGACAGCACCTATGCCCGCACCTTCGTGGTGGGGCTGCTCAATACCCTGCTGGTCTCCGCCATGGGCATCGTGGCGGCGACCCTGATCGGCTTCGCCGTGGGCATCGCCCGGCTGTCGCCCAACTGGCTGCTGGCCCGGCTGGCCAGCGCCTACGTGGAGATCTTCCGCAACATCCCGCTGCTGGTGCAGATCCTGTTCTGGTACTTCGCCGTGCTGCAGGCCCTGCCCAGCCCGCGCGACAGCCACTCGCTGTTCGAGGCGATCTTCCTCAATGTGCGCGGCGTGGTCCTGCCCGACCCCCAGCCGCTGGCCGGCTTCGCCGCCACCCCCTGGGCGCTGCTGGTCGCGGTGGTCGCCACCTGGTGGCTGGTGCGCTTCGCGAAGCGCCGCCAGGCGGCGACCGGTCGGCCGCTGCCGGTGTTCAAGCTGGGCGCCCTGCTGCTGGTCGGCCTGCCGCTCGCCACCTTCCTGGCCACCGGCATGCCGCTGGAGTGGTCCATCCCGACGCTCCAGGGCTTCAACTTCCAGGGTGGTGTGACGGTGCTCCCCGAGCTGATGGCCCTGTGGCTGGCGCTCTCCATCTACACCGCCTCCTTCATCGCCGAGATCGTGCGCTCGGGCATCCAGTCGGTGCCCCAGGGGCAGGTGGAGGCGGCCAAGGCGCTGAGCCTGCCCGCCGGCATCATCCTGCGCAAGGTGGTGATTCCCCAGGCGATGCGGGTGATCGTGCCGCAGCTGACCAGCCAGCACCTCAACCTGATCAAGAACTCCTCGCTGGCCACGGCGATCGGCTACCCGGACCTGGTGGCGGTGTTCTCCGGCACGGCGCTGAACCAGACCGGGCAGGCCATCGAGATCGTCGCCATGACCATGGCCGTCTACCTGCTGATCAACCTGGTGGTGTCTGCGCTGATGAACCTCTACAACGCGCGCACCCTGCTCAAGGAGCGGTGACATGGAAGCGACCTCGACCCGAACCGAGATGATTCCCGAGCGCCGCGCGCCCGACATGCGCCGGGGGGCGATGGGCTGGCTGCGGGCCAATCTCTTCAATACGCCGCTCAACGGGGCGGTGACCCTGGTCACCGCCGCCCTGCTGGCCTGGCTGCTGTGGCCGGCGCTGCAGTGGGCGGTGCTCCAGGCCGACTGGATCGGCGACTCCCGCGAGGCGTGCAGCGGCGAGGGGGCCTGCTGGGTCTTCATCAGCGCCCGCTTCGAGTCCATCGTCTATGGCTTCTACCCCGAGGCCGAGCGCTGGCGGGTGGACCTGGTCTTCCTGCTGATGGCCGCGCTGGTGGCCTGGCTGGCCATCCCGCGCCTGCCCGCCAAGCGCTGGGTGGGGCTGTTTGCCCTGGTGAGCTTCCCCGTGGTGGCCTTCTTCCTGCTGGTGGGCGGCAGCTTCGGCCTCGAATTCGTGCCCACCCGGAACTGGGGCGGGGTGATGCTGACCCTGACCATCGCCACCGTGGGGATCGTCGGCTCGCTGCCCATCGGCGTGGTGCTGGCGCTGGGACGCCGTTCGCAGATGCCGCTGGTGCGTGGCTTCTGCGTGGTGTTCATCGAGTTCTGGCGCGGCGTGCCGCTGATCACCGTGCTCTTCATGGCCTCGGTGATGCTGCCGCTGTTCGTGCCGACCCAGGTGGAGTTCGACAAGCTGCTGCGGGCCCTGGTGGGCATCATGCTGTTCTGGAGCGCCTACATGGCCGAGGTAGTGCGCGGCGGGCTCCAGGCGATTCCCCGTGGGCAGGAGGAGGCTGCCAAGGCGCTGGGCATGGGCTACTGGCAGCGCATGGCGCTGATCGTGCTGCCCCAGGCGCTCAAGCTGGTCATCCCCGGCATCGTCAACACCTTCATCGCGCTGTTCAAGGACACCTCCCTGGTGCTGATCATCGGCCTCTTCGACCTGCTGGCGATCATCCGCGCGGGGCTGACCGACAGCGACTGGCTGGGGTTCGCCACCGAGGGCTATGTCTTCGCGGCCCTTGTGTTCTGGGTGTTCTGTTTCAGCATGTCGCGCTACAGCCAGTACATCGAACGGCGCCTGCACACCGGCCACCGCAACTGACAACCACGAACGGGACTCTCTCATGAACCAGGCAAACGCCGCCCGGGCCGACTCGCCGATGATCGAGATCGCCGGGCTCAACAAGTGGTACGGCGACTTCCACGTGCTGCGCGACATCGACCTGACGGTGGCCCGGGGCGAGCGCATCGTCATCTGTGGCCCCTCGGGCTCGGGCAAGTCGACCCTGATCCGCTGCATCAACCACCTCGAGGAACACCAGGAGGGGCGCATCGTGGTCAATGGCATGCCCATGACCCGCGACGTGAAGCGCATCGAGCAGATCCGCCGCAACGTCGGCATGGTGTTCCAGCACTTCAACCTCTTTCCCCACCTGAGCGTGCTGGACAACTGCTGCATCTCCCAGACCTGGGTGCAGAAGAAGCCGCGCGCCGAGGCCGAGCGCACGGCGATGGAGATCCTCGAGCGGGTGCAGATCGCCGACCAGGCCCGGAAGTACCCGGGCCAGCTCTCCGGTGGCCAGCAGCAGCGGGTGGCCATCGCCCGAGCGCTGTGCATGCAGCCGGAGGTGATGCTCTTCGACGAGCCGACCTCGGCGCTGGACCCCGAGATGATCAAGGAGGTGCTCGATGTCATGGTCGAGCTGGCCCGCGACGGCATGACCATGCTCTGCGTGACCCACGAGATGGGCTTCGCCAAGACCGTGGCCGACCGGGTGATCTTCATGGACCAGGGGCAGATCATCGAAGAGGCGCCTCCCGAGACCTTCTTCAACCACCCGAGGTCCGAGCGCACCCAGCTGTTCCTCGGCCAGATCCTCGGCCACTGAGCCCCTCCCGGGCGACATCCCGTTCGGCTGTCGCCCACCTTCCTTCCCCGGAAATTGACCGGCGTCAAAGCCCCACCCCGTGCTCTGCTGCTACGCTTAACATGTATCTGTGATACATCTTAAAGGGGACGCAGGGCTGCATGCCGCTAAGGGCGGCGGCACTGCCACACGAGCAAGGGGGTATGGTCCATGGCCGACGGTCTCACCAAGTCGGCGGCCCGCAACATCTTCTACGGCGGGTCGCTGTTCTTCTTTCTGCTGTTTGCCGCGCTGACGGCCCACAGCCACTGGTACATGGTCAACACGTCCACCGACAGCGAGGGGCTCACCGAGTCCGTCAAGCACGGCAAGGAAGTGTGGGAAAAGAACATGTGCATCAACTGCCACAGCATCATGGGCGAGGGTGCCTACTTCGCGCCGGAGCTGGGCAACGTCTGGGAGCGCTACGGAGGACACCAGAATCCGGAGGCGGCCCGGGCGGGTCTCGCCGCCTGGATCCGGGCCCAGCCGCTGGGGGCCCAGGGACGCCGTCAGATGCCGGCCTACGACTTCAGCGAGGAGGAGATGCAGGCGCTGATCGACTTCCTGGAGTGGACCGACGGTATCGACGACCAGGACTGGCCGCCACATCCCGCCGGCTGAGCCGCCTGAACGCCGGATCGCCGGACCGCGGATAAATCAAGGAGAACGACACCGATGAAATACGAAACCCAGAAGGTGGCGCTGCCCTTCTTCATGGTGGCCATGGCGCTCTTCGCGCTGCAGGTCGTCTTCGGGCTGCTGGCCGCCACCGTCTATGCCTGGCCCAACTTCATGGCCGAGCTGATGCCTTTCAACATCATGCGCGTCAGCCATACCAACCTGCTGATCGTCTGGCTGCTGCTCGGCTTCATGGGCTGCACCTACTACCTGATGCCGGAAGAGGCCGAGCAAGAGATCCACAGCCCCACCATCGCCTACATCCAGCTGGCGATCTTCGCCTTCGCCGGGGCCGCGGCACTGGTCGGCTACCAGTTCGGTATCCACGAGGGGCGCGAGTTCCTTGAGCAGCCGTTCTGGGTCAAGGTGCTGATCACCATCTCCTTCCTGATGTTCCTGTTCAACACCAGCATGACCCTGCTCAAGGGCCGCCGGACCGCGATCAACCTGGTGCTGATGCTGGGCCTGTGGCTGGCCGCGGTGTTCTGGCTGTTCGCCTTCTACAACCCCACCAACCTCGCCGTGGACAAGCTCTACTGGTGGTGGGTGGTGCACCTCTGGGTCGAGGGCGTCTGGGAGCTGATCATGGCGGCCCTGCTGGGCTACCTGCTGATCAAGATGACCGGCGTCGACCGCGAGGTGATCGAGAAGTGGCTCTATATCATCGTCGGCCTGTCGCTCTTCTCGGGCCTGCTGGGTACCGGCCACCACTACTACTGGATCGGTGCGCCGAGCTACTGGCAGCCCATCGGCAGCATCTTCTCCACCCTGGAGGTGATCCCCTTCTTCGCCATGGTGGTATTCGCCTTCACCATGTTCTGGAAGGGCAGCCGTAACCACCCCAACAAGGCCGCCATGCTGTGGGCACTGGGTTGCCCGACCGTGGCCTTCTTCGGCGCCGGCGTGTGGGGCTTCATGCACACCCTGCACTGGATCAACTACTACAGCCATGGTACCCAGGTCACCGCCGCCCACGGCCACCTGGCCTTCTACGGCGCCTACGTGATGCTGATCCTCGGCGTCATCACCTTCGCCATGCCGCAGCTGCGCCGCGTCCAGCCCTACAACCAGGTGCTGAACATGTGGGGCTTCTGGGTCATGACCGGTGCCATGTGCTTCATGACCTTCACGCTGACCTTCGCCGGTGTCGTCCAGACCCACCTGCAGCGCGTGCTGGGCATGAACTACATGGAGGTGCAGGACCAGCTCGGCCTCTTCTACCTGATGCGCCTGGGCGCCGGTGTCGCGGTGGCCGTGGGGGCGGTGATGCTGATCTACGCCTTCTTCGGCCCGGCCCGCGAGCAGGTGCCGGCCGGTGGCTCCCAGCTGACCGCAGGCCCCGAACGCGCCTGACCAACCGAGGGCCCCGCTCGGGGCCCTCTTTCGTTCACCCTGACGGGAGTGACCCCCATGCCCCTTTCCCCCGTGGCCGCCAACGCCAGCGAGCAAGAGATTCCCTATTACCAGAGCGTCGGCAACGAGTGCGCCATGTTCGAGCAGGCGTTCCAGCAGCGCCTGCCGCTGCTGCTCAAGGGGCCGACCGGCTGTGGCAAGACCCGCTTCGTCAGCCATATGGCGGCCAAGCTCGGCAAGCCGCTGTTCACCGTCTCCTGCCACGATGATCTGACCGCCGCCGACCTCACCGGGCGCTACCTGCTGCAGGGCGGCGAGACCCGCTGGGTCGACGGCCCCCTGACCCGCGCCGTGCGCGAGGGGGGCATCTGCTACCTCGACGAGGTGGTGGAGGCCCGCAAGGACGTCACCGTGGTGATGCACCCCCTGACCGACGACCGGCGGCTGCTGCCGCTGGAGCGCACTGGCGAGCTGCTCGAGGCGCCGGACGACTTCATGCTGGTGGTCTCCTACAACCCCGGCTACCAGCACATTCTCAAGTCCCTGAAGCCGAGCACCCGCCAGCGCTTCGTGGCGATGTCCTTCGACTTCCCGCCCCCCCAGGTGGAGCGCGACATCGTCGCCCGCGAGAGCGGCCTCGCGCCGGAGCGCTGTGCCGCACTCGTCAACCTGGCGGCCAGCCTGCGCGACATGAAGGGCCAGGACCTGGAGGAGGGCGTCTCCACGCGCCTGCTGGTCTACTGCGCGACCCTGATCCAGGCCGGCATGCCGATCCTCGATGCCGCGCGTGCCACCCTGGTGGAGCCGCTCTCCGACGATGCGGACGTCCAGGAGGGGCTGATGGAGGCCATCCAGGCGACCTTCGGATGAGGAGCGATCATGCTGGACTTTCTTGAGGTCGAGGAGACCGTCGGCCGCTTCTGGCACCGCTGGGCCTCCGGCGCGGCGAGCTATCCGGACCATCCCGAGGCGGCGGTCAGCCTCGAGAGCCTGCGTCCCATGCTCGGCGTCTTCTTCCGTGCCGGCGGCGGCGAGGCCGGGGTCGAGGTGGCCGCCATCGCCCGTCGCGGTTCCGCCCACCGGCTGAGCCTGCGCCAGCGGCTGGGGCTCGACGAGGAGGCCCTCGACCAGGCCCGTCGCGACGAGGAGAACCTGCTGCTGCCGCCGCGCCTGGCGCTCTTCCCCGAGGCCGCCCTCAATCGCGATCTCTATCTGTGGTTGACCGCCTACCTGGCCGAGGCACGGCCGCTGAGGTATCCCGAGGATCCCCTGCAGGCCGACCTGGCGCGCCTGCGCGAGGCGCGTCGTACCGCTCGTGCCGCCCTGGCGCGCTTCCCCGGGCTGACGGATCGCTACGTGCGCCTTTGTGGCGAGCTGCTGGCCATCCGCCCACAGCGCAGGCGCCTGCCGCCCCGCGAGGCGGAACTGGAGGCCGCCGTGCGGGCCGAGCTGGGGGCCCCCGACCCCGAGGAAGGCTGGGCCCTGGCCATGCAGCGCGCCATCCGTGAGCCGGACTTCCCGCTGGAGGAGTTCCGCGCCCCGCGCGGCTACCGCCCGCCGCTGCCGGTGCCGCTGTGGGGCCAGGCGGTCACCCTGGGCACCCGCGACGGCGCCCGCGAGCAGAGCGTGGACGACGACGAGGAGCTGGCCAGCGCCGCCGCCTCGCCCGACGATGACCACGGCAAGCGCAAGGCCGACCGCCGCGAGCAGGACCAGGCCGATCGTGACGACCCGCTGATGCTCAACAACATGGAGAAGATGCTCTCCTGGGCGGAGATGGTGAACCTCAATCGCCACGTGGAGGACGAGGAGGAGGACGAGGCGCGCCAGGCGGCCGACCAGATGGACGAGATCGTGCTCAGCTCCAACCGCAAGAAGGCGGCCTCCCGGCTCAAGCTCGACCTCGACCTGGCCCCCGACGAGGTTGCTGGCGGCCGCCTCAAGGGAAGGCATCTCTATCCCGAATGGAACCACCGCAGGCAGGCCTACCTGCCCGATCACTGCGTGGTGCTCAGCGACGTGCAGAGCGAGGAGGGGGAGGACTGGGAGCCCGACGAGGCGACCCGCCGTCGCATCCGCCGGGTGCGTCGCGAGTTCGAGGCGCTGCGCCCGCGGCGCGAGATCCTGCGCGGCCAGCTGGATGGCAGCGAGCTCGACATGGACGCGGTGATCCGCTCACGCTGCGACCTGGCCGCCACCGGCGAGGCCAGCGATCGCCTCTACATGGCCAGCCGCACGCAGGCCCGTGACCTGGCGGTATCGATCCTGGTGGATGTCTCGCTCTCCACCGAGGCGTGGCTGCAGGACCGCCGGGTGCTCGACGTGGCCAAGGAGGCGCTGCTGGTGCTGGGTCATGGCCTGGCCGGCTGTGGCGACGACTACTCGATCCACAGCTTCACTTCCCAGCGTCGCCACAAGGTGTGGGTCAACACCCTGAAGGAGTTCGACGAACCCATGGGGGATCGGGTGTCGCGGCGCATCTCGGCGCTCAAGCCTGGCTCCTATACCCGCATGGGGCCCGCCATTCGTCACCTGACCAAGCAGTTGAGCGAGCGTCCCAATCGGCATCGGCTGCTGCTGATGCTCACCGACGGCAAGCCCAACGACAATGACTACTACGAAGGGCGCTACGGCATCGAGGACACCCGCAAGGCGGTGCTCGAGGCGCGGCGCCAGGAGGTGCGGGTGTTCGGGGTGACCATCGACCGCGAGGCGGGACAGTATATCCCCCACCTGTTCGGTCGCGGCGGCTACGCCATCGTGCAGCGTCCGGAGCACCTGTCGCTGGCCCTGCCGGGCATCTACCGCCAGATCATCGCTACCTGAGCCTATTGTCCGTCGAACCATCGCCTAGGAAACGCGCCATGACCCTTCAAACCCGACTGATCCTTGCCGTGGCGGCCTGGTGCCTGGTCGCCGTGGCGCTGGTGCTGCCGCTGGTGTGGCTGATCAACAACCGCGACTGGGGCATCGGCCTGATGCTGCTGGTGCCATTCCTGGTCTACGCCCTGATGCGCCTGGGTCGCACCCTGGAAGGCTGGGCACGGGCGACGCCGCCACCGGAGCCAACGCACAAGCCGTGACGTCAGACTGCCCTGCTAGGAGCGTGATGCTTGGCAGGGCGTCAACTTCCCTACTCCCCCAGCGACTTCAGCAGCGCGTCCCTGGCATCCAGATAGAACTGGATGTCCACCTTGGTGGCCATTTCGTCGGAGAGGTCGAATAGCATCTTGCGGCATGTCACGGGCATCAGGATGGCTGTGGCGCCTTTCTCCACGGCGATCTCCACGAGGGTGACTGGATTGTGGATTGGCTCAATGGAGCCGCCGAGGTTGATCTCGCCGACCACGATCAGGCCGCCACGCAGGCTGCGCTTGAGTAGGGATGAGCTCATGGCGATCAGCGCGGCGACCCCCAGCTTGCTGCCGGCCTTGGCGGCATCGAAGGCGCACAGCTGCACGGTGAACTCGTGCTGTCGAGGTTCCTTGTCGCCGACCAGCTGGCCGGCGCGGGTGTAAAGGTTCTGCTCGGCGTAGCCGATGCTCTCCCGAAAGGCCGGCGGCACCGGCTTGTTGAGGATCTTGACGCCGGTGCCGGGGCCCTCGTTGACCTCGATGCGGAACAGGCCGGGATGTTCCTCCTGGCCGTTGCTGGCCTGACCGCCGGGGCTGATGCTCCACACCTGGCCGGGTTCCAGCGGGTCGTTGCCGATGCTGTTGTCACTCTGCAGCTCAGGGGTGGCGACGAACTTCTCCACGCCGTCTTCGCCCATCGTGTAGCTGAAATGGGTGTTGCGGAATTCGGCGGCCCCGATGCGCTTCTGCTGTTCCTTGACCCGTCGGCGCGCCTCCATGGCGATATGGATGGCCCATTCCACATCAACATCGCTAGGAGAGAGGTCATCACCGGGGTAGAGCAGCTTCAGCAAGCCACTCGCGGTCTTGTTGACGGCGTTGGTATCACGGCCGGACAGGGCGCCGCCGAAGAACACCCTTCCCTGCCACTGCGAGACTCGGCTCTGGCTGCGCAGTTGGCTCCAGCACTCCGAGAGAAAGTCGCTGACCAGGCCGAAGTGGTCGGTGAGCAGCTCTTTGCTGACCTTGGGCACGTCCCAGCCGGGCAGGAAGGCGTGGATGCGGTCCATGAAGGCAGTGTCGTGGCGCATCTCCTCCGGCAGCGGGCCGAACAGGTGGCCGATACGCTGCTGGTGTTCCACGTCCACCTCGAAATTGCCCACCAGCACGATGGAGCCATCGGCCCGGATGCTCTCCTTGCCGCGGGAGAACTCGCCGCTTTCCATGTAGCCCTTCATGATATTGACGCCGTCCTTGTTGTCGAACGAGATGCCGGACACCTCGTCGAAGCAGACCACGTCGTACTGACACACCAGGCCACGCTGGCCGTTGGCGTTGTTGACGAACATCTTTGCCACGGTGGCCTTGCCGCCGGAGATCAGGTGGGCATAGGGCGAGACCTGCTGGAAGAGGTGGCTCTTGCCGGTTCCTCGGGGCCCAAGCTCGACGACGTTATAGTTGCGCTCCACGAAGGGCACCATGCGCAGCAGCATGGCGTCCTTCTGGCGTTCGGTGAGGCCTGCTGGCTCGATACCCGTAGAGCGCAGCAGGAACGCCTTCCACTCCTCGGTGGTGAAGTGCTGGCGGGCTTGGGCCAGCTCATCGAGCACATCGCGCTTGGAGAGCTGGATCTCGCGCAGGGCACGGATGCCGAAGGGGCGTCCGCCCTGCTCCTGGGCGATGCTGGCGTCGTACTCCAGGGTCAGCTCGGCGTAGAAGCCACCTGTCAGCATGCGCTCGTGCTCGCTGACCAGGTCATCTGGAATCCGCACGTCGGTCAGGCGCAGGCTCGGCAGGCTGGCCATGTAGGTGTCGTTCTTGGTATCCAGGCGGGCCTGGATCAGGTCGATGATCTTGATTTCGCCCTTCTCGCGAGCGCGAGCCTTGAATAGCTCCTCCTCGCCAGCCTTGATGGTGCGCGACTTGAGCTGCCGCTGGACCACTTCTAGCCCTTCCTCGATCTCTTCAGGATCGGTGCTGGCACAGTAGCGGCCGAGCAGGAACTCCACCACATAGGTGGGAACCGGAAACTGCCGAGCGAAGGTGCGTACCAGATCCTTGCGCACCAGGTACCCGTCGAGCAGCTCAGCCGCCTTGCGATCCAGTTCATCGAGTTCCATGACGTCTCCGTATGTCTGTTCTCAAGGGCGTCTCCATCAAGGGCTATTCACTGCTGCCGATGGTGGTGGAGCGCTGGGCAAGCACCTGGCCACCGCTGTCCAGCACCACGGCGTAGGCGGTATCGCCTTCGAGATCGTCATCTTCGACAACGACCGAGGCCTTGCCGCCCGTCTTGAACGGCTTGGGAGACAGCACCAAGCTGCTGGCAGGATCGCCGGCATGACGACGAACATCCAGCGTCAGCCCGTCGCTGCTACCTTCCACCACAAGGGTGCAGCGCAGCCCTTTCCACACCAGGTCATCGATCAGCACCGAGGGCTTGGGGCCGGCGCTGCCGGTCACCACCAGTTCCGGCGTGACACACTCCTGCAGGCTCAGCCCGCCATGGGTGTAAGTCTCACCCGCCTTGAAGCAGTAAATACTCTTCGCCAGCGCGAAGTGTACCTGTTCGTTCCAATACCAGGGAAAGCGGGCCGCGTCTGTATGGGCGCCCGGCTTGAGCGCGGCGCAGCGCCCCCACTTGGTCTCCACCAGGCTGGCCGGCAGCTCGGTCTTGGGGAGCTCTCCCGGCAGCAGCAGCCAGCCGTGATCGGTCACCACGCGAACCTGTGACCAACCCTGGGCCAGTAGCGCCTGGATGCGCTCTGCCACCTCTGCCAGCATGTCATCGACGTGCTGGGCCAGCTTCCAGCCGCGCTCGTGGCCGGCGTGATCGATATCGCCGAACTCGCACCAAGCTGGCCGGGAAGTATCCAGGGTTTCCTTGTGCAGCTGTTCCACCTGACGGCGTTCCAGCACCTGCCAGCCGTTGTCGCGCAGCAGTTTCTTGAACAGATGGCGAGTGATGGGCGTGAATTCGTAGCCATCCGGCTCCTCCTGGATGGCACTGCTACCCAGGATGGGAGCCACCGCGTACTTGCCGGTGCCGGTCACACTGGGTAGCGCGGCCCAAGTGCTGTGCTCCGCGACCTCCAGCCCTTGGTTGGTCAGGCGCCTTGCCAGTCGCTTACCGCAGTCCAGCCGCAAACCATCCACGAACAACACGCACTCGCCGGGCCGGGAATTGGGCGAAGCCTCGCCGCGCTTCAGGCCATCCACACCGGGCTGCCACACCTGTTGCAGATGGCTGGCAGCTTCGTCGGCCCAATGCAGGTATACCGTGCGTGCCGCCGTGAAGATGGCCTCCTGTTCTCGCTGACCGGAGACCTCATTCAGGGCTCTGAGCAGGGCATCGTCGGCCTTCCAGCCTTCGCTGGCATAGGCCTGGCGCATGTCTTCCGCCTGCCCCCCCGCCAAACTGTGCTGTGTGACTCGCGCAAGTTCGGCGAGTGGCGCCATGGCCATGGCCAACGGGCTTTCGCCCAGTTGCGCCCATACATAGTCACGACGGATGCCGTGTTCGCCCTCCAGGGCTTCCAGCCGTTCACGGGCTTGATGGGCCGGCTGACTGCCCAGCTCGCAGAGCGAATGATAGAGGCGTTCCTCTTCCCGCTGATTAAGCTGTGGCCAGACCTCCATTTGCTCGGGTTCCGGGAAGAAATCCAAGGCAGGCGGCGTAAGCTGGCGAATCTGCTCGATCAACTGCAGGTAGCGGTGTGGCGCTTCTGTAAAGCGTGCCCATACCGTCTTCCAGTTTCCCTGGCGCTGGATCAGCCGCTCGGCGGCCTCCAACGGGCTGTTCCGATCAGGATGCAGGCCATAGCGGGAGTGACACACCTGACAGAAGGCCTGCCACTCATGGCTGGGCCAGCTCGCCTTCATCGCTTCTGGCTGGTTGAGCCAGTCCAGCAGGTCACGTACCGGGTCGCCGCCGGAGAGCAGGGTGTTGAATGCCTCGGCGTCAAGGTGGCGACCCTGTAGATCAGCGATCTCTTCCTGTAATAGTCGAGGCAGGGCGGCCAGCAAAGCCTGGCGTGTAGCGCTGTCGCCGGCAATTTCAAGGCCCAGCCCGCCTTGCTGTGATGAGAGAAACGCCCGCGGCGTCCAATCCTTGGCATTCACCTGAGACCAGAGCACCCCACGATACTGCAGCTCGGCCAGCGGCTTGAGCGCATCGGGGCACTCGCTGACGGCGCGCAGGTCCTGCCGACCCACGCCGGGCAGGTAGAGGATCGGCGGCGTCTCATCTTCCCACTCGACGCCTTCCACCGTGCCGGCGATGGCACAGCGCAGCCAGATTGCCGGGCCGCGGCGCTGTCCGGGGGCATAGTCGCCCAGCACCAGAAGCTCCGGCAGCACCGTCTGGATCTGCGCGATCACCGGCTCCCACAGCCGCTCGCGGTCTGGCCAGAGGATGCAGGCCGGTGCGACCTGTACGTCCGGGTTATGGGCAGCGGTGCTGCGCAGGTATTGAACCAGTTGATCAAGCAGCATCATTTCCACAACACCACCTTAAGGTAATCATCTGTTAGTTCAAACTGTGGTTCAGTGCCATTGTGCTCACGCATGGAAGGGATGATTTTGGTTCGTACTCCCATGCCGCGAGCATCTACATAGCCGTAGTCACGTAAAACCTCGGTAATAAGTGGGTTTCGTGGCGAGCGTTGTCCCGCGATCATCTTCTCTATCGTCATGGAGTTTTGTAGCGCCCCTGGACTGATGACTTCCAGGCGATCCGAGTAACACGCGACTTCGATATCCACAGAGCGTGTCCAGTCTCGGTGAGCAAGAGCATTGATAAGAAGCTCTCTGACGGCTTCTCGAGGGTAGTGCCAACGGCGCTCGCGCCGAAACCCCGCATCAATATCCGTATCTTCTTCGGAAATGAAAGGTTCGATGGTGTCAATAAAGCGTTCTACGAGCCCGTAATCATTCTCTGCAAGGCGCCGACTACCGTGCTCATCCCGCCGCCAGAGGCCTACCATGGGAGCGTCCAGGACATTATCAAGCTCGGCTTGGTAGGTTTTGTCCTCTCCACCAAAAGCCAGTACACGAAGGCCTGTCTGACGAAGATAGCGACGAGGTGATACACCGAAAAGCACAAGTCCGGCAATGGTACAGACGGCCTGATCGCTAACTTCCTCCACCATAAAACCAAGCCCAAGAAGTCGAGCTAGCCAATCGCTTTTATCTTCAGGTACGTCAGGGTCTTCGATGACATTGCGCAAATAATCATCCAGACGGTCAAGATCGAGCGACTTAAAGTTTGTGCCAGCCACAGGCAGCGTTTCTGGATGAAGAATGCCGCCACTGGCAAATAATCGTGCCTGTTGTTCACGAGTAGCAAGGCGTGATGTCGAGCCTACTCGGATGTAGATCTCTTCACGACCTTGGTGGCGAAGGACGTAGGGCTTGGTGATGCCTTGGGTAAAAGAGATGATCGCGACACGGTGTTCATCGTCCACTTTCACTTCTTCGTAGAAAGGCAGGATGAGGGGGTGTATTTTGGCGCCAAAGACGCTATCCATTACCCATTCTTCAAGGTTTTGACGCTGTATGCCACTGATGGTGCCGTCATCCTCGACACCCAGCATTACCATCCCACCGTTAAGATTGGCCATAGCGACAACTTCTTTTGCAAGCTGCTCAGGGCGGATGTCATCACGTTTGAACTCGACGCCAGAGTTTTCTCCATTCGCAATTATTTCCAGCAACTCTGTCTTTAGCATCTCGCTCACCTATTAGAAGCCGTATTTCATACGGCGTTGGTCGAAAGCATTTCTACCGCCTTCAAGGATGTCTGCGGAAAGTTTCTGGATTTCGGGTAGATCAATAGCCCCTTGGTGCCGCTCAGGGATAGTTGCCTGATCATCACTTGCCTCGAAGACACCAATCCACTCAGCATCACCAAAAACCGGGATATTGGCATTGTGCGTGGCGAAAAGGAACTGGCGATCGAGCTTAGCCTTACGAAGTTCTTCGACGATACGCTCGGCGATAAAGGCGTTATCGAGGTTGTCCTCCGGCTGGTCGAGAACGAGGGGGTCCTGATTGTCGAGCAAAAGTAAATGCAGTATTGCCGTACACTGCTGACCAGTTGAGAGGCGTTCAAGTGGCCTATACTGTTCTTGAGTATCGTCATGGGCTACATTTAGCTCGATAGTAACGTGATCCGGAAGAGAAAGCTCTTCTAACTCCAAAAACTTACTTTCTGGAAGCCTAGCCAGGGAATCAGCGGCCGTAGGCACTACCCCCCATTCCTGCTCAAGCAGAGAGTCTCGACCCTTTCGAATAATACTGGCTAAGCGAACAGGGGAGGCTTCACACTCCAGCACCCATGCCAAGCGTTTCTCACCAATGCCTTCAAGATTACAATTTTTCAAAAAGTCCAAAAGAGGCTTCCGGTCTCCTTCAACCTTCATGTCAAGGCGTAGCTTCCCCTTGAGTTTTCTTTGCAGCCGTTTCAGAGCTTGTTTGAGGGTGGAAGCGCGTTCGCTCAGCGTATCACCGAGTTCAGCCAACAGGCGCTGTCGCTCGCTCCATAGTGCATCCAGCTGTGCTTGGCGCTGTTGTAGCTTGGTCTGCTTGGGTTGAATACGCTCAATCGCCTGAAGAATACTTTTGTAGTCGTTGCCAATCTCCCGGCCAGACTTACCTTGGCTTTCAGGGATTTGTTTGAAGTGCGTTTCCAAATCAGCCTCTTGCTGCTGGACCTTTTCCAGTAGCTGCGTCTCTAGTGCTTGCTGTTCACCTTGAGCGAGACGGATTGAATTGTTGGCCTCTTCGAGCAGCCGCTCGACGCTTTTGCGCAGCTTATCCAAGGTCACGCGTTGCTGACGCAGGATGGAAATATCTGGTAGATTAGCTAGTGCTTTATCGCTAAGGAATGTGCTGTCGGGTAACCCTTCTCGTGCGTATTCAATAGCGTCACTAATCCGACTGATATCCTCTTTGGCTTTTGTGCTAAGCTGCCGTTCTTTTTCCAACAAAGGCACTATTTTTAGCTTTTCTTCAAGGCCGAGTGACTTATAATGTTCCGCCTTTGCCTTCAGCTTGGGAAGCTGCTCGACGTCAGCCTCGATATCTGCCTTTTGCTGGATCGCTCTAATAATAGACTGACGATTTTCTGCCAGCTTTTTCCGAATATCGGCGAGCCTGGCTTCATGATCGCTATCCGATGACTGGAGGAATCTGGCAAGCAGTTGACGCTGGTCACCTGCTTCTTGCGTGATCTCATAAATTTCGTTCTGGCCAAAGCACTCAAAGCGAGGAAGTAGCTCGCCGGGAGTAAATGGCACAATAGCTCCGCTCTCATCCTTGACGATAGGATTATCGCCATAGCGGCGTGATACGCTAAAGCGCCGGCCATGCATACTTGCCGAGCGGAGTCTAAGAACCACCTGTGCCTTATCTTTCCCCAGGTTTTCCTTGATGGTTTCGTCATGCTGTCGCTGGGCATTCTTGCCTAATGGACGAATGCCGAGTGCAAAACGAATGCACTCTATCAGCGTTGATTTCCCCGTGCCTCGCCCGCCAATAATGGCATTGAGGTGGTCGGCCAGTACGATATCAAGTCCATCCAGATAGCCACCAACAACCTCGACCTCTTCGATAGCCGAAGCGTGATGCTGCGGTGCATCCGAGTTGAGTCGTATGCGGGACTCCGGGTCGAGAAAGGCCTGTTTGAACGATGCAAAGCAAGGCCTCGTCATCTTGATTAGACATGAGGCACTTAAATGTCGAAGACTTTCCGGTTTTTCAATATCCCGCGCATTGATGATGGCGAGAGGGTTATCTCTTTTGTAGTTTTCGTCCTTGTTCCTGACGACTTTATAAAAGAATCCATTTTCGGCCGGCTTGAGGTCTTCAACTGATCCAGGGATCTGTGCCGCTGTAAGCTCCGGTAATTTCCAGATATTATGCAATCGCTGCTTGAGAACGCCATCATCATTGGTAGCGTGTGCAGCGAAAACGAAGCCACCCAAGTCTTTGACTTTTTGCAAGACCTGCTGAGCTGTCTTGTTCACAGGAGCTTCCGGGTTTTGTGTGTCGATACCAAGCCCCACTGTCATCTGTCCATGAAGCTCCCGTAGATCCATATCTTCCGGGAACAGGCAGACAAAATGCGCTTGCTCACTGGAGGCTATCTCGAAGCCAGGAAATACCACGATGCCGTGCGGCTCGGCGGCGCGGCGAATGGCTGCGATATCCTCCACACTGCCGTGATCCGCGATGCCGAGAACCTTGATGCCTTCTTCCAGACAGATTTCGACCAGCTGTTGGTTATACACTTCTTCTGTCAGGCCATGAGGCTGACTGCGGTAGGTTTCCGCATAGCGATAGGGGTTGACCTGAAGCGCGCACTTCCAGAACTTGGCACCGGTGTATGTCGCGTTCATGCTCACGTCCCCTCTGCTTGCTTTCTCGCCTCACGCTTCGCCGCCAGCGTGAGGTGGTAGTCGTTGATCCTGTCGCCCTTGGCGCCGCCCAGCTGGGGGCCGAGGTGGTACCAGGGGGCGGTTTCCACGTCCTTGCCTCGGTCCTTCTTCCAGTGGATATTGGGCTTGTGGACGAGCACGCCGGCGCCTTTCTTCTTGACGTCGGGGACGGACAGGAAGGGTCGGATATTGAGACGAACACCGTCGTTGAGGTCGGGGTGCCAGCCGATGGGCTGCTCCTCCAGGGGCTTCCAGCGTACGAAGATGTCGTAGGGCTCCTCGCCTTCGAGGATCAGCTCCAGGCTTTTCTGCAGTGCCTCGGCGGCGGCCAGACGGGCCTCGGCGCCGTCGATTCCGTCGTTGATCTGTTTCTTCTGCTGGGTGATCCAGTCGCCCAGGTAGGTGTAGGTGAGGGTTTCCAGGGCCTTATAGTCGAGCTTGTGATAGTTCACTAGCGCAGAGAAGCCGTCCTTGAGGCAGTCCCAGATATGCCAGATGAAGGGGCGGTTTTGGAACAGCTTGCAGTGCTGGGCGAAGAACTTGTCGCGCAGCCAGCTCTCCAAGTCCTTGCCGGTGTGATCGACGCTTTCCAGCAGCCTGCCGCGGGTGGTGGCGGACCACTGGTCGCCGTAGGCGTCGGCCAGCAGCGCCTCCAGCCGATCCACGGCGCGGCGCTCGCCGCGCACGGCGGGCAGGCAGACGATGCCGTCGCGGTCGGCATGGCCGAGCAGCGCATCGCAGCGATTCACCCACTTCCGCTGCTCCTCGGCCAGCTCCATCTCCGGGTCCAGTTCCGCCGGCCAGCGGTAGCCCAGCAGCCGAGTCACGGCCACCTGAAGCACGGTATCGTCGGTGCGCAGCGGACCATGAGCGGTCCATTTGGCATCTTCACCCCAGATCACCGAGCCGCAGGGGTGGCCGTGGAAGATCCACTGGGTGGGGTCGTTGGAGTAGGGCTCGGGGAGGCCGTAGGGGTATTTTTCTTCGGCGACTTTGGCCCAGTGGTCGAGGTCAAAGGGTACCTTCACCAAAGTTGCACTTGTTACATTCATCTTTTGGTCAATTCGACGCACTGCTTTGTTATATTCTGGTGAGGAACAGAAACACCAGATGGCGGGGAGGTGGCTGGGAGAATTGGGAACAATAGTTGCACAGTTCATGTCCCAAGGGCTTCCTGAATTTATAGTGGGTGGCAGTGAACTCATCTGTCTTACGGATATTCCGTGGCTGTCCCAAGCAGCTTGCCCCTGAATTCTAGCCGCATCAGAAGAAGCTAGATAGCCCTCTCCATTCTCCCAAATAAAAACTTGGCTTCGCCCCGAGTAATGAATTGCTTCATTTCCTGTTGATTGGAATGTGCGCCATTCATTACTTATGCTATTTGTTTCCCAGAAATAAAAAATAAAATGCAAATTGTCGCCTGTGGTGATGCCTTGGTATGAGGTTGCATAAGTCGATAGCAAATCAACTTCTGATGATTCGTCAAGAGAGATTCGAGCATCTGGGTTAAGTAGCTGCGTTGCTTGTGCAACACTTTTTACTTTTCCCGCGAGCAACCCGCTTGCTTTCTCAGCCGCTGTTCGCGGATCAGAAACATCGACCCCCCTTAGCCAGTTTTTGTTACATTTCGATTCCAGCAAATCTGCTAACTGCCCAGCCTTTTTGCCCCGGCTCAGATTGACCAAAATCGCCTTGACCACTTCTCCGCTGATGGTCTCGAAAGCACCGGGTCCCAGCCGCGCAACTAAATGCCAGCGATCACTTTTCAGTAGCTTTTCACGAAACGTTTTATAGCTGGTCAGGAACAGCCAGTTCTGCGGCAGCACATTGCTGGTGGTGCCGCCCTCCACGCAAAGCTCCAGGCAGCGGTCGAGAAACACCGTCGCCAGGTCATTCTTGGCCGCCGGGTAATAGTCGGCGCAGAACTCCTGCAGCTTGGGGTGCTGCTTGCCGCGCGCCAGGTAGGGCACATTGGTAATCACCCAGTGGTAGCGATCCCCTAGCAGGGTGGCGGCCTTGGCCAGGCCCTGGGCGGTCACGGCGGCTTCGTGCTGCTCGTCGCTGCTTTCCTGGGTTTTTTCTTGGGAGAGCGCTTGATTCAGCGCTTCGGAGAGCTCCTCCCACTGGGCAATCTTGGCGGCGCTGGTTCGGGTGGGGTCGAGCAGGCTGCCGAGGATGGGAGCGTCCTTGAAGCTGTCGTAGAGCCAATCCAGGGCGATGGTCAGGTTTTTCTTGCCGAGCCCAAGCGCCTTCCACTCTTCCTTGGCCACGCTGATGGGCAGGCCTGAGCAGGCCAGGTGCAACTCAGGTAGCTTGCGATAGCCGCCGGCATCGGTATAGCGCCAGGCGGTCAGGGCAAGCGCAAAGGCGGCGAGCTCCACACAGCGTTGGTCGATCTCAATGCCGTGCAGGTTTTCTCGTAGCACTGCATCCACGGCGTCATGGGCGGTCAAGCCCTCCAGCTCCATGCGCATAGGCACCAGCATCAGCAGGGCGGCGACCAGAAAATGGCCGCTGCCGCAGCAGGGGTCCAGGGTCTTGAGCTCCGCGAGGTGCTGCGGCCAGGCGTCGAAGGTGCCGGCGGCGGGGATCCAGTTGCTGGTTTCTTCGTCCTTGACGAAGCGTAGGTACTCCAGAGGTACGCCCGGGAGGCTGGCTTTGTCGCGCAGCGCCTGTTCGCTCTCGGCGTGGGCCAGGTCGGCTTCCGAGAGGCGGCGGGCGGCCCACCAGGCGCCCAGGCTGTTATCCAGCAGGAAGCTGACCATATAGGGCTCGGTGAAGAGTTGGGTGACGGCGGGCAGCTCGTCGGCGCCGATCTTCACCTCGGAGCGGTTGATGCGCTCCTTGTTGTCGGTCTGCCAGAACTGGTAGACCCAGCCCAGGCTGTCGCTGGCGTGGAAGACCTCCACCGGCAGGCCGGCCAGCAGCGCCTCCAGCTCGCGCTGGTACTCGGCGGCCAGGGTAAGCTCGAACACCGGGCTGTCGACGCGGAACACCTGGGGCAGCATGGTGCTGGCCAGGCGGGCAGCCAGGGCCCAGCCGCTGGTTCGCTCGCCAGTTTCTGCTTCCTCCTCGGCCAGCTCCTCGCACTCCTCCAGGGTGACGGCCACCCCGTCGTACATCAGCAGCTCGTTCTCGGCCAGGAAGCGGGCGAACAGCATGCGGTGCCAGTGCTCGTAGGCGATCTCGGCGATCAGCCGAGTGATTGCCTGGGCACCCTCCTTGAGCGGGTCGCCGAGGCTACGGGCGTGGGCCCGCAGCCGGCGGCGCAGGGCGCGCTGGTTGTCACTCAGGTAGCTGGGCGGGGTCTCCTCGCCGACGCCGAGCTGCTCCAGGGCGGCCTCGGCGGCCTGTTCGGCGACTGGCCTTGCCTTGCGCACGGTGCGGTCGAGCCGGTGGCGGAGTGCCTTGTCGAGTGGCTGCATGTTGCTTCCTTCCACGGTATCCCTGCGAATGCGTGTTCTATTGCATGTGAGCATTGTTGTGCGCATTGGGCGGCGTTTAATGCTCAATCTAATGCGCAGCGCATTGCGCTACGTATTGCGGTATTCGTACCGGGCGTGTTTGCCCTTACCGGGGGGCTGGATCTGTGGGTTCTCTTCCCGTAGCTCGCGCATCAGGCGATAGGCGTGGTTGCGGTCGAACCGGGTGATCTGGCGGATCTCCTTGTTGCTGAGACCCACCTCACCGCGCTTGGCGCGTTCGATCAGGATGCTGAGTACCCGGGTCTTGGCGGCATCCCAGTCGATGCGGCGGCGTGTCTCCGCGTTGCCATCGGCACGAAGCCGTGCATAGAGTTCGGGGTGAATGCTCCAATAGGCCCCGCGACCGCTTCCCCCATGCTCCACGTAGCCCTGTCGCTCCATATCGGCGAGCAGCTCTCGGGTTTCAGGCTCGGTGCGCTGACATAGCCCCGCTGCCGTGGCGGTATCCACCTCGGGGTGCTGCAGGAAATATTGCAGCAGCAGCAGCTGATCGACCCCGAGGCTGAGGCCGCGCTCGCTCTCTTCGGCCACAAACTGCCGAAACGCGGCATTGATCTCCCGCTTGTGGAAGATCACTGCCACGGAGTCGCCGATCTCGCGGATCACCGGGGGCTCCTTGCCTTCCATCAGCATGGCCTCAAACATACGGCTTACCCCAAGATTGCTGCGGTTAACAAGGCGTAGCTTGACCAGTGCGTCGACCAGGAGGGGGTTACGGGCGGCTGGCTGGTGGTGGAGGATGTTGTGCTCGCTGATACCTGCGATGAAGCCACCGTTGTTGCTGATCTCCAGGCGGTTGGGGTAGAGCTTGATCATCACGGGGCCGGCAAGGCGCAGGTCTCCGTGGCAGAAGGCATTCATTAGCGCCTCGCGCACCGCGACCTCGGGCCAGGTGCGATACTCAAAGTGGAACATGCCCTGCTGCACGGTGGTGATGGGGTTGAAGGGCACCAGCAGCTCTTCGATGCGCTGCACTGATAGCGCCAGGGCGCTGACACGGTCCTCGCGTATGCCGTATTCGGTATCGGAGCGCATCTGCAGGAAGGTCCACAGGTGCCCGGGCACATATTCGCGCAGCGCCTCTTCGGTACCGGCCAGCAGGATGGCGGCGCGGGTCACCTGCCCCTTGCGAATCAGACCCAGGCTATCGAGCAGTTCCCGGTCGGAGCGGCGCAGGAGCTCGTCGGGGGCTCTTTCACGCTGAGCGAGGTTGCGCAGTGCCTCCAGGGCAACGGGCGAGAAGTGCGCATCGTCGACGGGGCCAAGCGTCTCAGCGGTGTAATCGGTATCACCGGTCTCCACGCCGATCTTGCGACGCTGGGTGCCGGTGAGCGGCTGGCAGTCCTTGCCGATGCGCACAGTGCCACCGCCTTTGGTGTCGGTGTGGGGCGGCATGCCCGGGTGCACCTGCATGATCAGCACACGACCGGTGCCCTCCGGCACGTGGAGCTCCTCGAACACCGGGGTGATGTGCGGGTCGGTCTGGTCGTAGACAGCCTTCTTCAGGATATTGACGTCGATTTCCGGCGGAACGCCCAGAACAGCTTGCTCGCGCCCAGCGATACGGTCGGCCACGCCGAACACCACGCTGCCGCCACCGCCATTGGCCATGCAGATGGCCATCTCGACCACCTTCTTCACAGCCTTGTCTCGGCTCTTGGTATCCCACTGCTTGAAGTCCAGATCCTGGTCTTCCAGGTCGTCTGCGATGCAGTGCTCCAGCTCCTCCAGCAGCGCTTCGATATCACGGCGTGATCTCATGGTCTGTTTGCCGCTCCTACTGGGTGATGACCGGCCCATCCTGCAGGGCCTCGCGCAGCTCGCGGCGAACGTCCTCCAGCCAGGCATCGATATCGGCCTCGCTCTTGAGGGTGCGGCGCGGCAGGCTGACGAATTGCACCTCGGGCTCCATCTCCTCGGCTGCCTTGACCAGCACCTCATCAAAGCGACTGGACAGCGCGGCGATGCGGTCTGCCAGGGCGTCGGGGCGCACGTGGCTGAGGGTCTCCAGCACCTGGTCGGTGCCGCCGAGGGTGATCTCGGGCGCATCGTGGGCCGTCAGACGCTTGGCGGCCAGCAGGTCGTGGCGCTGGTCTGGTGAGAGCTGCTGCCAGTTGTCGTCGGCCTCCAGGCGCTGCATGCCGGCGGCATGCTCATCGTTGTAGCGCTGCTGCAGCTCGTTGAAGGTGTCGCGGAACTGCTGGGTGAGGTTGGCCAGCAGTGGCTGGACGGGGTCCGGATCATCCAGCAACGAGCGGTGCTCGCGGATCTGGCTGACTTGGGCCAGCAACGGTTCGGCGTCGGGCAGGCTCTTGGCGTGGTCGGCCAAGCGCTTGAGCGTGGCCCAGGCGGGGCGGCGCTGCCGGATCTTCTCGGCGGTGGCCTGCCACTCGTCGATGGCGGCCAGCAGCTCAGCCTGGTTGCTGACGATGGCCTTGAGCTGGTCGTTGCCGCTGCTGGTACGCACGGCTTCCAGGGCATCCAGACGGGGAGCCTCCGGAGCCGGTGGTTCGCCGCCCGCCTGCTCCGCCAGGGTTCGGAGCTTGTCAGCGAATTCGGGGGCTTTGGCCGACTCCTCGCCGGACTTGGCCTGCACGCCGAGCTTCTGCATCACCTTGCGAATCTTGATGCGCTCCCCCGCGGAGATGGTAGTGGCCTCCACGCGAAACTCGGTCTTGCCGATGGCGCGACGGTCGAGCTCCTGGGAGGCGGTACCATCTGCGGTACGGATCTGGCCGGCGACCAGTAGCACCTGCAGGGCGCCATCGATGGCATCCTGGGGCCAGCCGTAGTCGCCGTGCTCGAAGTGGTCGCGTATCTCATTACCCTTCTTGCCGCCGCCGAGGAAACTCAGGATGGCCTTGCACACTGGATGGCTCTGGGGCTCACCCTCAAAGCCCACTGCCTTGAGGGCATCGGGAGCGCCCTGCTTGGCCTTGGTATAGACCTTTTCCCAGCCGGCGTGGTCGGCCTGATGGAACTTTGGGTGGAGGCGAGCCAGGGCGTTTTCGGCGCCTTCCTGGATGGCCTCGCGGAGGTTTCCGCCGACGATCTCGTTACCGCCGCCCTGGAATACCTGGGCCCCGTTGAAGGCCTCGTCGAGCAGCTCGCGGATGCGACGCTGGGCGGCATCGCGAGTGGTCTGCATGGCGCCCCGTGCCTCTTCCCCTTCGGGGGTGCCGGGGGTGCCACGGGTCTCCAGGGTAGCGCTGGCGGCCTTGAACTCGATCAGCTGGTTGCGCAGCTCGTCGGCGGAACGCTTGGGAATGAACACGAACAGGGTGGGGGACTCCGACCCTGCCTGGCGGGCATCGGCGCGCACCTGGCTGATGTCGTCCGACCAGCCATTACGCACCCAGACGTAGAGCTTCTCGGCGGCATCCTTGGGCAGCGTCATATCGAAGACCGGCGAGAGCGGACGCGGTACCCTGGACTCACCGTGGTTCACCGTGAGGTTGCCGACCTGCTTGGCGAAGTGCTGGCGGATCAGGTCGTCGCGCTCGGTCTCAATCTGGTGCGTGGCGTTGCCCAGAGTGCTCTTGTGGGAGAGGAAGGCGTCGTTCCAGGCGGCGCTCTCCTCAGTCTGGATACGGTACTCGTCGCCCACCTTGATGATGAACTCGCACTCATCGAGAAGATCCGGCAGGCGACTGCGCAGCGAACTGCTGCCGGCTTTGAGGTCATCCACCAGCAGGTCGGCGATATTGGCCAGGGTAGGATGCAGGCCGAGCTCGGTGTTGGTGCTGGCGACCTTGTTGATCAGGAACACCACGGCACAGGCTCGCGCCATCAGCTGCTCGTCTTCGCTGCCGTTACGCCATTGCTGGGTAGCGTCGTGGAGCTTGCGCGGCAGCATGCGGAACTGCAGCAGCTTGTCGGTGGCGTCGAAATAGAGGTAGTCACCGGGGATGATGTTGCCCAGCGGGGCGTCCAGGTTGGTCTGAATCGCCTTGTGGATCATGCTGAGCTGGTTGCGGAGCTGGCTGTCGGTGCCGGTCTGGTCGAGCACGCGCAGGGCGGCATCCCAGAAGCGGCGGCGCACCGGCAGGATGGGGTAGTCCTGGGCGAAGTGGCGGGTATCCTCCTGGCGGTGAGCAATGGAGGTCTCGGCCAGGTGGCGGGAGATCTCGCCCAGGTTGCTCTCCATCACCTCGGCGACAGGCGCCTTGGCCTCGGGTTTCTTGGCCAGCACTACCTGCCGGATGACGGCGTCGACGTCGGCATCGGAGAGCTCGATGCGGGTGGTGAAGCGGCCCTGCAGACGCGCCAAATTGCTGGTACCGGTGATCGCGGTCTGGCCGGTACCGATAAACATCAGGCGGCTGCCGACCTCCTTGCAGCAGGCTTCCACCGCTTCCTGTACGTCGATGGAGCGCTGGCCGTCGGTGCCGATGTACTGCTGCACCTCGTCCAACACCACCAAGGTGAGCGGCATCTTGCCGTCACGACTCAGCGCCTGGCGGATGGACTTGAGCATCTCGTCGCTGCTGATGTCGTTGACGTGGGGGTAGAGGTGGCTGAGGGTCTCGGCGCAGGACTCCACGCTACTAAAGATCCTAGGCTTCGCCTGGACCAGGGCCTCGTGCAGCGATTCGGCGACGTAGAAGTTATCGAGCTCCTCCTGCCAGTCGTCGCCCCGGCTAGTGACGTCGTCGCACACCTGGTCGAGGATGCCCTCGTCACGCAGCCACATCACGAAGCGGGCAACCGGGTACTGCTGCGGCAGACCTGCGGCGCGGAAAATCACTGAGAGCAGCGCCAGGCGAACGCTCTTGTCGCGGGAGCTGGCTCCCAGGGTGCCGGAAGCGGCGAACAGGCCGCCGTGTCGCTTGCCCTGGGTGGTGAGCTCCTTGAACAGGTCCTGGATCTCCTGGGGCAGGTGGACGAGACCGCGGGCAGTGGCGCCGTCATCGAAGGTGACGTCTTCCCACAGGTTACGCAGCATCTTGGCCATATGTGACTTGCCCGAACCGAAGAAGCCGCTGATCCATACGCCAGGCTGCTGGGAGGCACCACCGCTCAGGTTGCGCAGGTAGGTGTCCAGGATGTCCTGCATGCCCTTGGCGTACTGACCGTCGCAGACGAAGGTCTCCAGCTCGTAGCGCAGGACCTTCTGGCCTCGGCTGCTGGTGTCGTCGTTGACGTAGGCAACACCTTGGTTTTCCAGACGTTGCTGGGCTGGATCCTTGGCGTAGATATCGCGGTTGCGCATGCGTCCTTTCCCCTGCGGAAGCGAAATTCGAATTCGTGCGTTGCTGCGGCTCAGCGGGCCCCGTCGGCGGTGATGGGCGTGGCCAGGTAGTTCCAGCCATCGTAGCCGTCCAGCAGCCGGTAGTTGTTGTTCTCGAAGCTGCCCGGGAACAGTACGGCCAGGCGTCCACTGACGTGGGGGGCTAGGCGGTCGACAACCTCCTTGACCTTGAGCAGGCCGAACAGGCTGCCTACGCCGTAGAGCGTGACGACGTGGTTGTCGCCAGCCCCCTGGGTGGACAGCTCGGCAGTGAAGCGGGCCTCCAGCCAGTCCAGGTAGCGATGTATCACCGTAGCCAGCTTGGCGGGCGATCTGAAGTACCCTTTGGCATATTTCTGCTCGGCCATCCACAGGGCGAAGGTGTCGGTGAGGTTGAAAGTCATCCACTCATGGCCGTTCTGATGGGTCACCAGCTCGAACTCACCCAGGTTGGCGCGCAGGCGTAGCTCCTCGGTTTCTGGGTAGACACAGAAGACTACCCGCTGGGCGGCCGCGGCGTCGTCGCGCCAGGGCAGGGCGATGAAGCGGCCGTAGGAGTCGATCAGGCGCTTAACCTTGCTCATGGAAGATCTCCTGCTGGGAGGCAGTGGCGGGTACATCAGTCTTCAAGACTTGGTTGACCAGCGGGGCCAGGGCAGGGAAGTCGATATCGATCACGTTGTCGACCCGGCGCATCACCATCCAGCCCTTGGCCGAGGCCTGGGCTGCCAGTTCCAGCAGGCGGTCCTGGCTGGCGTCCAGCAGCTTGCACCATGGGCTCTGCAACAACAGCTCGCCGCGGCCGCCCTGCAGCCAGGCAAGGTAGAGGGCATAGGCGACGGCGCCTGTCGCAGGTTCGAGATGCACCCGCACCTTCTTTATACGGCCAAGCAGGTAGCCGACCTGCGCCAGGCTGCTGTTGATGTTCTGGGCGACGGACTTACGTGTCGCTGGACTGAAGCGCCCTGACCAGTGCCGCTCGATGGCTTCCTCAACCGATTCGCGGGTTATCGATGTGCCCAGCGGCTTGGCGAGAATGGTGGGGGCGAGGTCCCTGAGCAGAGAGTCACGGGCAGACGCCGCCAGCAGAGCGAGCTGGGGGCGTGCGGCCTCATCTCGCGACCAGAAGTAGCGCAGTCCGGCGTGGATAGGGTTGGCAGGGTCGAGCCCATAGAGGTCGGCCAGGTGACGGGCCGTCAACTGGCGTGTACGGCCGGAGCGTTTGGCCAAACAATTGGCATCGCGGATGGCGGCCTGGTACTCAGCTTTGCCGGCCTCTTCAGCGACATGGTCGAACAGGGTGTTCAATTCGCTGAGCATGAGGGTCCGGGCCGTGTGGGTGCTGCCCTGCTGAGTCATGAAGCCTAGGCGCTTGAGGGTGGTTTGGTCACGCATCGGACTTGCTGCCCTCGCTGGCACCGCCGTTGCGGACCCAGTCATCCACCTCGTCGCGCTTGAACTTCCACAGTCGCCCGATGCGGTGGGCTGGCATCGCCCGCTCGGAGATCCAGCGATAGACGGTGTCGCGCTTCACGCCAAGGTACTCGCCGATCTCATCGACGGAGAGCCAACGGTCTTCCATGGTGGGTGGTCCCGGCTATAAAATTAAACCCATTTCAAGCGAGTCTAGCCGAGTTTGGTCGATTAACGAACCGTTGGAGCCGATCTTGTTCTTGAAAGGTGTGCGGCAGATCTCAGGCAAAGCGTGTGATCAGGTAGCCGTCGGCAATCAGCGCCAGCGTCAGGATCACCAGGCTCATGACGGCGCCGCGCAGGTTGAGGTAGACCATCAGCAGCCGGTGGGCCTTGAAGCCGGTGGCGAGCAGCACTAGGGAGTTGAGCCCACCCATCAGCGGGTTGAGGTGTCGCTGCGAGGCGCCCGCGGCGCTATGGCGAGTCGTCCCTGGCATGGACTCGCTTCCCTGCCACGAAGGTCTGCTGCGGCTGGAGGTCGCCATCGAGCAGGGTCACGTCGGCATCGAAACCTGCGGCCAGGCGGCCCTTCTGGCCATCGAGCCCGAGCACCCGCGCCACGTTTGTCGAGATCAGGCCCAGGGCCTGATCGAGGGGCAGCACCTCCTCGCGCACCAGGCGCTGCCAGTCCGCAATCAGGGTGTGGTTGCCCGCCACCCGCATGCCGATGAAGTGGCCCTGGGCATCGAACTCGGGCAGGCTGCCGTTGCAGTCGGAGCTCATGGTGATGCGCTCGACGGCAACGCCGCGCGCGAGCAGCCGCGATACCGCACCGAAGCCGCTCAGGTCATCCTCGTCGGCGTCATCGAAGGCGGTCACATCCACGTTGGCGTTGAAGGTCAGCGCATAGTCGGCGGCCTCCTCGAGCAGGGCGCGGTGGCGGTTGACGTGGGTGGGGATCACCTGCTCGGCGGGAATCTCGGTCTCCGCGAGCAGCCGGCGCAGCGGTTCGAGCCCCCGCTGTCCGTCGCCGACATGGAAGTGACAGATGCCGCGCTTGCCGGCCAGCATGGCACCGACGCGTACCTCGCTGACCAGCCGCGCGATCTCGTCCTGTCGCGGCTGGCTCGAACGGTGGTCCGAGATCGCCAGCTCGCCCAGGCCGATGACCTCGGGGATCCAGGCCAGGTCGCGCTGCAGGTCGCCGGTCAGGGTCGGGGGTGGCACGCGATACGACCCCGTGTACATGTAGGCCGCGATACCTTCGGCCCTGAGCCCGCGGACCTTGGCCAGCAGGTCCGCCGGGGAACGGCTGATGCCGTCGGTGCCCAGCACCCCTACCACGGTGCCGATGCCCATGGCGGCGATCTCCCTGGCGGTGATCTCCGGGCAGCGAGTGCCGCAGCCGCCTTCGCCGCCCCCACCGGTCACATGCACGTGCTGGTCGATGAAGGCGGGAACGGCGGTGAGGTCGCGAGCCTCCACCAGGCGCACGGGCCACCCTTCCGGCACGGCGAGATCACGCCCCAGGGCCGCGATTCGGCCGTCGGCGATCAGGATCTCGGTCGCCTCGAGCGGTTGTGGCGCGAAGATGCGACCCACGCGCAGCAGGGTCAGCAGGGGGGCGTCCCGCTCAACGAGGGGCATCATGGTGACTCACCGGTGGGGTCAGTCGCCGCCGGCGGCGAGAAACGGCGGCCCTTCAGGCGCTCGATGGCGCCCTCGACATCGTCGATCAGCAGCACCAGCAGGTCACCTTCGCAGGCCTCGTCGAAGGCCCGATCGACGGCCTGGGTTTCATCCATGATGACCTCCACCCGGCAGGCTCCCGGCACTGATTCGGCGCCGTCGCGCAGCAGGCCGGCGGCTTCTCCGACGGCACGACCGCGGGCATCGGTCTCGTAGATGAAGACGACGTCGTGCATCCGGGCGAGCAAGGTGCCCAGCGTGAACAGGTCCTCGTCACGGCGATTCCCCGGAGCGCTGGCCACACTGATGCGTCGCCGGGCCGGAATGCAGCCGACCAGTTCGCTCAAGGCCTCCAGCGCCGGCACGTTGTGCCCGTAGTCGATCAGCACCTTCATGCCGTTGGCGTCGATGAGGTTGGTGCGGCCGGGGTTCTGTCCGGGGGTGGGATGGAAGGTCTGCAGGCCCATCTGGATATCGGCGATGGAGAGCCCCAGGGCATAGGCGGCCGCGCTGGCGGCCAGGGCATTGGCGACATTGAAATGGGCATGGCCCTCGAAGGTGATCGGCACGTCCACGACCGGTATCACCTCGGCTTCGACCTGGCCCTGGCGCATCACGATGCGTTCGTTGTGGACGGTAAAGGCGACACCCTGGTCGCGGACATGCCGACGGACGGGGCGTGAGTCGGGGTCCAGCGTGAAGAAGATGATATCGCCCCGGGCCCACTCCTGGCCGGCCAGCACTCTTGGGTCGTCGGCATTGAGCACGGCCGTCCCACCCTGGCGCACGGCATCGATGACCACGGTCTTGCAGCGCGCCAACTCGTCGAGGGTGTGGATATCATGCTCCCCCAGGTGATCGCTGGCGATGTTGAGCAATACGCCTACGTCGCACTCGTCGAACCCCAGGCCACGTCGCATGATGCCGCCGCGGGCGACCTCGAGCACGGCGTATTCGACCGTAGGCTCGCGCAGCACGATGGCGGCCGCCTGGGGGCCGCTGTAGTCACCGCGCAGGATGACATGGTTGTCGACCTCGATGGCGCCGGTACAGGCCATGCCGACGTTGCGGCCCGCCTGGCGCAGCAGGTGAGAGAGCAGTCGCACCGTGGTGGTCTTGCCGTTGGTGCCGGTGACCGCCGCGACGGGGATGCGTCCCGTGTCCTCGCTGTCGGGGAACAGCATGTCGATCACCGGGCGGCCGACATCGCGGCCCTCCCCGTGGGTGGGCGACAGATGCATGCGAAAGCCGGGCCCGGCGTTGACCTCGACCACGGCAGCGGACTGCTCCTCCAGGGGGCGGGTGAGGGTCTCGGCCAGCAGGTCGATGCCGATGATGTCCAGCCCCACCAGCCGCGCGATGCGCTCCGCCACGTAACGCACTTCCGGATGGACATCGTCGGTCACGTCCGTGGCCGTCCCCCCCGTGCTGAGGTTCGCCGTGGGCTTGAGGAAGACCATCTCGCCGGCCGGGATGACGCTCTGCAGGGTCAGGTCCTGCTGGCCGATCAGCCGCAGCGACTGTTCGTCCAGCTGGATCTGGGTCAGCAGGTTCTCGTGACCGATGCCGCGACGCGGGTCCCGGTTCTCCCTGTCGACCAGGGCCTGCAGGGTGGCGACCCCGTCGCCGACCACATGCGCCGGGCGGCGCCGGGCCGCGGCCACGAGCTTGTTGTCGATGACCAGCAGGCGATGGTCCTCGCCCCGGATGTACTGCTCGACGATCACCGAGGGGTTGCGATGGGCGGCGATGTCGAAGGCATCACGCAGCGACGGGTCGTCCTCGATGTTGGTACTCACGCCGCGGCCATGGTTGCCGATGACCGGCTTCACCGCGACGGGATAGCCAATGTCACGGACGGCGTCGAGCGCCTCATCGAAGGAGCCGCACACCCGCCCCTGGGGTACCGGAATGCCGGCATCGCCGAGCACCTGCTTGGTCCACTCCTTGTCGTCGGCGATGCCGTAGCCGATCAGGTCCGTGTGGCCGGTCACCGTCGCCTGGATGCGCTGCTGCCGATGGCCCTGGCCGAACTGGATGTAGCTGTTCTCCTCGCTCAGGCGGCTATGGGGTATGCCACGCTGGTTGGCGGCGTCGACGATGGCGGCCGTGGAGGGCCCCAGCATGTGGGCGTCGCGCACCTGCTTGAGGCGGTCGATGATCGCCGGCATGTCGATCGCCTCGCCGACGAACAGTCGCTCGACGAGGTCGACGGCCTCGATCCCGGCGGCCAGGCCACACACCTCGTCACGGTAGCGGTAGACGACGTTGTAGATGCCGGGCTCGTAGCTGTCGACGGTCTTGCCGTAGCCCACCGAAAAGCCGATCAGGTTCTGCAGCTCGATCGCCACATGCTCGACGACATGGCCGGCCCAGGTGCCACGCTCCAGCCGCTCCAGGAAACCGCCGGGCCGGCCGACCGAGCAGCGGTGCTCCTGCAGGGTCGGCAGCAGGGCGGTAATCCGCTCGACGATACCGGGGACGGTATCGCTCGGCTTCTCCTCGAGTTCGCCGATGTCCAGGCGCAAGAAGATCGCCGGGTAGCGGCTGTAGTAGTTCGGGCCGCGCAGTGCCCGGTGCTCGAGAATGTTCATCGGCGCTCCGCGAGAATGGTGCCGAGGTCGTGGGGGACGAGATAGCGCCTCGCCTCGACGTCGAACCCGTGGCCGCTGACCATCGCATGGAGGATCATGTGCTCGACGGCCACCGGTGCGCCCATGGAGAGGTCGGCGATGTTCGAGCTCGCCAGGTCCCGGCTGTCGATGAGGATGACATGGCCCGGCCCGATGGCCTCGAGGATGCCGTGGGGGTGGATGATCACGCCGGCATCCTCGCCCAGGCCCACCCCGAGGTATTCCGGGTTGCTTGCCCCGACCTCCATCAGTCGCGTGAAGCGCCCGCGCTCGAGGAAGTGGCTGTCGATGATGAGGCCATCGACCAGCCCCAGGCCGAAGGTCATGTTGACGGCACCCTTGCGCAGGGCATCGGCGGCGGCGCCGTTGTAGATCATGGTGCCCGGCATGGCCGCCGCACCGGCACTGGTCCCGGCCACCACTGCGCCGTCCTCGAGGCGTTCGCGGATGGCACTCAGCACCGGGGATCCCCCCAGCACATTGGTCAGGCGCAGCTGATCACCGCCGGTAAAGAAGATGACGCCGCTCTGCTCGATCAGGCGAACGGTGTCATCCTCGGCCGCCTGCTGGCGGTCGCGGATCCCCAGCAGATGGACGCGGCTGGCGCCCAGGCGAGAGAAGGCCGCCTCGTAGTCGGGCAGCACCTCGTCGGGAATGCCGCTCGCGGTGGCGATGACGGCGACCTCGTCATGGCCCTCGGGGGCCAGGGCAAAGACCTGTCTCAGGATCTCGAGATCGGAGGTCCTGTCCTCGGCGCCGCCGATGGCCACGATGCGGCCGGGTGCCACGGGGTGTTGGGAAGCCATAACCTGTTCGTCGCCGAGCGACGCTCTTGAGCCAACGCAGTAGCCACGTTCGCGTGAATCACTTGCCGGATGGCAGGATGCTTGCTGCCTGCACTTTCACTTATAACAGGCATCCCGGCGTGGGGCACGTTCTCGCTGGTCGGCAGTCACGGCAAGCGGCGACGCCATCCCGCGGCCTGCGAGGAACCGCCAGGGGGGATACTCGCGTTCGAACCGCGGCAGGGCGTCGGCGTCAGCCGGTCAGCCGTGCCGCCAGGTAGCCGCCGGCGATCAGCGCCAGCGTCAGCACCACCAGACCCACGAAGGTGCCCTTCCAGGCCGGCGTGGCGGCGCGCAGGTTGAGGTAGACCATCAGCAGCCGCTGGGCCTTGAAGCCGGTGGCGGCGACCACCAGGCCCGCCGACCACAGCGGCAGCGCCTGCCAGCTCTCCTGGTCCAGCCGCGCCGAGACCATCGAGAGCAGCGTCAGGGCCATCAGCGTGGCCCAGGTGATGAGCAGGCGGCGAGATCCGGGAAGCATGGTCATGGTCACCTCGGGAGGGAGCCCTCAGCTTGATGGAGAACCCTCAGCTTGATGGAGAGCCCTCAGCTTGATGGAGAGTCTTCAGTGCAACAAGAGCCTTCAGCGCAATAGATAGAGCAGCGGGTAGAGCAGGATCCAGATCAGGTCGACCATGTGCCAGAAGGCGGCGGCGGTCTCCACGTTCTCGGTGGAGGTGCGCCAGGTCACCAGCGCCAGCAGCGCCAGGCCGAACAGCACATGGGCGAAGTGGAAGGCGGTGAGCCCGTAGTAGAAGCCGAAGAAGGCGTTGGTCTCCGGGGTGATGCCGGCGGAGAACTTGCTGGCATACTCGATCCCCTTGATCACGCCGAACAGCACCCCCAGCGCCATGGCGGCGCCCAGCCACTGGCGGGCCCGGCGGATCCGTCCGGCGCTCACGGCCTCCACGGCCAGGGCCACGCAGAGCCCGCTGGTCAGCAGCACCAGGGTGTTGAGGCCGCCCATCAGCGGGTCGAGCTCCTGCTGGGAGGCGTCGAAGAGCGCCGTCGCCGCCACCCGTTCCGCGGCATAGAGGGCGAAGAAGGCGCTGAAGACCAGCATCTCGCTGAGGATCAGCACCCACATCAGCGGGTTGCCGGGCAGCGCCGAGAGCGGCCCCCAGCCGGGGTTGGGAAGCGCCCGCTCCTTCATCCGTCCGCCAGGGTCACCCGGGCGCCGCCGAAGGCCAGGCTGCGCGGGTTGGCCACCGGCTGGTTGGAGGTCAGGCGGCTGATGCCCACGCCACAGCGCGCCACCATCCAGATCAGGCAGGCGGTGAAGTAGATGTAGCCCAGTGCCCAGGGCGCCACGGCAGGGGCACCCACCAGCCCCAGCAGCTGCCAGGCGGCGACGAAGAGCCCGCCCCCCAGCATGCCCAGCCAGAAGGTACGGATCTGGAACTGCAGGTGGCTCTGCACCCAGGGCTCGGCACGACGGCGCTTGAGGTGGGCGACCAGCACGCCGATGGGCGCGGTGACCACGGCGAGCACGCTGCCCAGGAAGAGCATGTAGACGACGATGGCCGTGCCGCGGCCGCGGGCGGCCTTCTCGGGGTTGACGGAATCGTCGTGGGCCAGGGTGTGGGACATGGGGACACCTCGTATCCGGCAGTCGGCCGGGGCCCGCATTGGGCTTCCGGCCAATTGATGTATTTCAGATACCACTATAGCGCGAGGCGCGGCGGATTTTCCTGGCCTGGATCAAGACACCCGGCCGAAAACGGGAATGCCACCCGCAGGTGGCATTCTCGCCGTCCGGTTCAGGGTGTCACTCCTCGGCCTGCCGTGACCGCCGGCGCTCGGCATACTGCTCGGCGGGGCCCTGGATCTCCGGCAGGTAGCGATAGCGCTCCTCGCCGAGTTCGGGAAGGCGCTGGCGCTCCATGCGGCGGATGGCACCGTGCATCCAGGCCAGGGAGATCGCCACCAGCACGAAGAGCACCATGTAGGAACTGGTCCAGATGCCGGTGATATCGAGTACGGCACCGAACAGGATCGGCAGGAAGAAGCCGCCCAGGCCGCCGATCATGCCGACCAGGCCCCCTACCGACCCGACGTTCTCCGGATAGTAGACCGGGATATGCTTGTAGACGGCGGCCTTGCCCAGCGACATGAAGAAGCCCAGCAGCACGGTGAGGATCACCACGGCCCACAGCGGCAGGGTCATGGAGAAGGTGATCTCGCCCTCCTTGCCCTGGATGACGTAGCTGGTCTCGGGATAGGCGAGCAGGAACAGGCACGCCAGCGAGGCGATGAAGGTCAGGTACATGATCGACCGGGCGCCGTAGCGGTCCGACATCCACCCGCCGAGGGCGCGAAAGACGCTGGCCGGCAGGGTGTAGAGGGCCGCCAGGGAGCCGGCCACGGCGATGCTGACATCGTAGGCCCCGACGTAGTAGCGCGGCAGGTAGGAGGCCAGGGCGACGAAGGCGCCGAACACGAAGAAGTAGTAGAGGGCGAAGCGCCACACCTGCAGGTGCTTGAGCGGCTCCAGCTGATCCCGGGCGGAGGTCCCCTTGCCGCCCTGGCCGCGCCGCGAGCGGGTCAGCGGGTCCTCCTTGGAAAAGACCCAGAATCCCACGGCGACCACCGTCAGCACGATGGCGTAGACCACCGCGGTCTGCTCCCAGCCCAGCGCCACCAGCAGGAAGGGGGCGGCGAAGTTGGTCACCGCCGCCCCGGCGTTGCCGGCGCCGAAGATGCCCAGCGCCGTGCCCTGCTTCTCCTTCTCGAACCAGTAGGAGGTGTAGGCGATGCCGACGATGAAGGAGCCCCCGGCCAGGCCCACCCCGAGCGCCGCGACCAGGAACATGGCGTAGGACTCGACATAGGAGAGCATGAAGACGCAGGCCGCGGTGATCAGCATCAGCAGGCTGAAGACGCGGCGGCCGCCGAACTGCTCGGTCCAGATGCCCAGGAAGATGCGGCTGATGGAGCCGGTCAGGATCGGCGTGGCGACCAGGATGCCGAACTGGGTCTCGCTGAGGCCCAGGTCCTGCTGGATCTGCACACCGATGATGGAAAAGATCGTCCACACCGCGAAGCAGGTGGTGAATGCCAGGGTGCTGAGTCCCAGGGCCCGGTACTGCTGGGGCCGGGTTACCCCCTCGAGATGTTTCATGTCGTGCCTCCCTCGCTTGGCCTTGCATGAATGGTCGCCTTACAGACTGTCAGTCCTGGCGACGTCGAGGTTGATGTGCATCAAGAACTGTCGTCGCTACCTCCTGATATCCCGACCCCTAACCCATTGGGGGTAGCCCCCGGGGTATCGCTCCCTGCCGCGTCGCCAGTGCCGAGTGGTGCGACGTCTCAAGACGCAGCGACCCGGGCGGCCGTCCTGCCGCCCGGGTCGGGTGTGGGCCTCAGCGGGCGGCCTGGCTGGCCTTGAGCGCCGCCTGCTCCTCGATCATGCGATCCACCGAGGAGACGTGATACTCCTCGTCGAAGGCACCCTCGGGCTCCTTCAGCCAGATGAGGCAGATCAGCCAGCTGAGGAAGGCCCCGGTGGCAATGATGTAGAAGAACTGGGTCGGCGTGACGAAGGTGAAGATGGTCAGGTAGACCACCGCCCCCACGTTGCCGTAGGCGCCGGCCATGCCGGAGATCTGGCCGGTGATGCGGCGCTTGATCGACGGGATGATGCCGAAGGTGGCGCCCTCCGCCCCCTGCACGAAGAAGGAGGTGAAGATGGTGATGGCGATGGCCACGATCAGCGGCCAGCTGGCGTTGAGCATGGCCATCAGCACGAAGCCGATGCCGATGCCGAACATGTAGCTGAGCATCACGAAGCGGCGGTTGCCCATGCGGTCGGATACCAGCCCGCCCATGGGACGCGCCACCAGGTTGACGAAGGCGAAGGAGGCCGCGATCAGGCCGGCGGTGGCCGCGTTCAGCCCCCAGGTCTCCTCGAAGAACATCGGCAGCATGGAGACCACCGCCAGCTCGGCGCCGAAGTTGGCGAAGTAGGTGCTGTTCAGCGCCGCGACGCTGCTGAAGGGATACTTGTCGTCCTCGGGGACCCCCTGCTTGAGGATCGGCACGTTGACGCGCAGGATCTGCACGATCTGGTAGATGACCACCGCCACGATCGCCAGGTAGGCGATGACGGCGCCGGTGGTGGAGAGATACCCCATGTTCTGGATGCGCCACACCAGGATTCCCAGTACGCCGACCAGCGGAATGGTCCAGAGGATCAGCTTGATCATGTCGGCCCAGCTGCTGACTTCCATGGCGGCGGCCTTGCGCGGCTTGCGGTGGGCCTTGGCATCCGGGCCATCGGTGATGGCGAACCAGTAGTAGACGCCGTAGGCGGCCATCACGATGGCGCTCTGGGCGATGGCCCAGCGCCAGCCGTCGGCGCCCCCGTACATGGTGATGGCGATGGTCGGCAGCGACATGGCGGCGGCCGCGGAGCCGAAGTTCCCCCAGCCGGCATAGAAGCCCTCGGCGAAACCGATGTCCCTGGGCTTGAACCACAGGGCGGTCATGTGGATACCGACCACGAAGCTGGCGCCGATGGAGCTGAGCACCAGTCGCGAGACCAGCAGCTGGGTCATGGTATCGCCGAAGGCGAACACCAGGGCCGGGACCGACATGGTGACCATCAGCACCGAGAACACCCGCCGCGGGCCGAAACGATCCAGGGCCATGCCGACGATGATGCGGGCCGGGATGGTCAGGGCCACGTTGCAGATGGCGAACAGCTTGAGGTCGTCCGGGCTCAGCCAGTCGACGCTCTTGAGCATGCTCGAGGCGAGCGGCGCCATGTTGAACCAGACGTAGAAGGTGATGAAGAAGGCGATCCAGGTGAGATGCAGGGCCCGGATCTCGGGGCTCTTCACCTTGAAGACGGAGGAGACTTTCATGGTCGTTTATTCCTGTGCTGCCGAATCCCCGGTGGGGAGAATCAGCAGGGGACACTCGGCCCGGCGGGTCAGGAAGGAGCTGACGCTGCCGAAGGTCATGTAGTCGAATTCATCGAAGATGGCATTCAGCGACTTGGCGATGAAGCTGGGATCGGGCTGGTGGCTGTGACGGGCAATCACCAGCAGGTCGGGTTTCTCCTTGTGCGTGGCCTGGAGCAGCAGCTTGCGGGCATCGCCTTCGGCGATCAGGAGCTCCGCGTCGAAGCCCCCTTTCACCGCGATCTCGACGCCCTCCTGCAGCTGCGCCTTGAGCTCCCGATACTCCTCCTGGAAGAGGTCCTCGTTGGCATCCGTGCTGTCACGCGGATTCTCGGCGACCCCGACCAGCACCAGGGTGGGCGCATTGTGGTGGAACATCTGCATGGTCTGCTCCAGGGCCAGCCTGGCATTCCGCGAACCATCGTAGGCAAGCATGATCTTCATGGCGGATCTCGATATCTCGGGTAGGGGCGCCCGGGGCCTCCCGGGCGCTACCGGCTTGATGGATCAGGGATTCTTCACGTAGGCGTTCTTGCGCAGGTAGAACCACCAGTTGACGACCAGGCAGAGCGCGTAGAAGACCGCGAAGCCGTACATGGCCATCTCCGGGGTGCCGGCCTTGATCTGCTCGCCCATCACCCGCGGGGCGATGAAGGCGCCGTAGGCCGCCACGGCGGAGGTCCAGCCCAGCACCGGGCCCTTCTGCTGCAGGTCGAAGATGAAGCCGATGCTGCGGAAGGTGGAGCCGTTGCCGATGCCGCTGGCGGCGAACAGTACGATGAACAGCAGCAGGAACATCCAGAAGTACTGGTTGGGGTCGGTGGCGTTGTAGGCCAGCATCATCACGTAGCCCACGGCCGCGGAGGCCAGGACCATCACCACGGAGATCGCCTGGGTGACGATGGCGCCGCCCACCTTGTCGGAGATCCAGCCGCCCACCGGGCGGATCAGGGCGCCCACGAAGGGCCCCATCCAGGCCCAGGTGAGGGCGCTGGGGGCATCGGGATTGGCGATGCGAGAGACGCTGCCGTCGGCGGCCACCTCCATCATGTTGCCGAAGATGACGCTGATGGAGAGCGGCAGGGCCGCGGAGAAGCCGATGAAGGAGCCGAAGGTGGCGATGTAGAGCACCGTCATCGCCCAGGTATGCTTGTTGGAGAAGATCGCGAACTGCTTCTGGATGTTCGGCTTGATGTCACCCGGGATCAGGCGCAGCAGGAACAGGGTCAGCACGATGGTCAGCGGCAGGGCGATCCACATGTTGAGCCAGCCCAGCGCCACCACGCCGATGATCGAGGTCAGGATGCCCACCGCATAGAGGCCCAGGATCTTGCCGAAGGCCTGCAGGGGAGAGCCGGGGTTGGGCGTGATGGCGCGGATATTGTTCATGCCGAACCAGCCGGCGAAGGCCAGCGGGATCAAAAAGACCAGCCAGATGAAGCCCGCGTTCTGGATCCAGGTGTCGGTGCCCGCCTCGATGCGACCGATCAGGGTGCCGCTGGCCTTCTGCAGTTCCATGGCATCGCCGCCCAGGGCGCCGAAGAGGCCCACGGTCATCACCAGCGGGATCAGGATCTGCATGGTGGTGACGCCGAAATTGCCGAGGCCGGCGTTCATGCCCAGGGCGTAGCCCTGCTGCTTCTTTGGGAAGAAGCTGGAGATGTTGCTCATCGAGTTGGCGAAGTTGCCGCCGCCGATGCCCGAGAGCAGCGCCAGGGCCTGGAACATCCAGAAGGGCGTGCCCGGGTTCATCAGCGCGATGCCGGTTCCCAGGGCGGGCACCATCAGCAGGGCGGTGGTCAGGAAGATGGTATTGCGGCCGCCGGCGATGCGGATCATGAAGGAGGCGGGGATGCGCAGGGTGGCGCCGGCGAGGCCGGCAATGGCGGTCAGGGTGAACAGCTGGTCCACCGTGAACGGGAAGCCCAGGTTGCGCATCTGGGTGGTGATCATGCCCCACATCAGCCAGACGGCGAAGCCCATCAGCAGGCTGGGAATGGAGATCCAGAGGTTGCGGTTGGCAACCTTCTTGCCCTCCTTCTCCCAGAACTCCTCGTTCTCGACATCCCAGTGCTCGATGTCGGCATTCTTTCTGGTCATGGCATTTCCCCTCAGAGCGCTTGCGTGGGGCCCCGGCCCGCGGTCACGGTTGACCGATATCAAGGCGCGGGGCTTTGCCGCGAAAGATACGCCTCGTGGGGAAGCGGCGAAACGGGGGGAAAATGCCGGGAAATCCGCAGGGTACCTCCAGGGAGGTAGGAGGTATCCAGCGTCAGGTCATTGATCTATAGAGGATTTGGCTTGTCGGGCGGGGTGGTGGAAGCGGCGGCGGAAGCCCCGGGAGTCTTTGGAGGTATCCACACAGGATCTACTTGTCCACACCCTCCTGGACGGCCCACACCGCGGCCTCCACCCGCGAACGCAGGTTGAGCTTCTTGAGCAGGTGCTTGACGTGCACCTTCACCGTGCCCTCGGTGATGTCGAGCTTGCGGGCGATCAGCTTGTTGGAGAGGCCGGCGGCCAGCTCGCGCAGGATCTCGCGCTCGCGCTGGGTCAGGCTGTGGATATCCGGGGCCGCCGGCTGGTTGCGCTGGCTGCGCAGCGCCTCGGCCAGCAGGGCGGTGAGGCTCTCGCTGATCACCATGCGCCCCAGGGCCGCCTGACGCAGCTGGCGCACCATCTCGTCGGGGTCCATGTCCTTGAGCAGGTAGCCGTCGGCGCCGCTGCGCAGGGCGGCGACCACGTCCTCCTCGTGGTCCGAGACGGTGAACATCACGATGCGCCCGGCATAGCCCTGCTCGCGCAGCGCCTTCAGGGTGGCGATGCCGTCCATGCCGGGCATGTTGAGGTCGAGCAGGATCATGTCGGGGTCGAGTTCGCCGGCGAGCCGTAGCCCGACCTCCGGTTCGCCTGCCTCGCCGGCCAGGTCCAGGTCGTCTTCCAGCTCGAGCAGCTGCGCCACGCCGCGGCGCAGCAGTGGATGATCGTCGATGAGCAGGATCGTGGCAGGGGTGTCGTGATCGGTCCGGGTCATCCTGGCTAGTCCCTGTGTCCGTGTTGAAGGGCGGTGGTCTCGGGCGCGCTGGCCGGCTGCTGGGCGATCAGTCGCGCGGTCTGGGGGGAGAAGGCGAGCTCGACCAGGGTGCCGCCGGCCTGGCGGTTGCGTACGTCGAACTCGCCGCCCAGGGTATCGGCACGGTCGCGCATGATCACCAGCCCGTAGTGCATCGGCGGCGAGCCGTCCGCCGGCAGGCCGATGCCGTCGTCCTCGACCATGACATGCAGCCGGGCCTGCTGGAAGCGCACCGTGACCGCCGCCCAGTGGGCCCGGGCATGCTTGTGGATGTTGGCCAGCGCCTCGCGGACCACCTGCAGCACATGGATCTCCTCGTTGGGGTTGAGCAGGTGCGGCGGCACGTCGAAGAACAGCTCGACCTTGAAGCCCAGTCGCTCGGCGAACTCCTCGGTGGTCTGGCGCATGGCGCTCTGCAGGCCGGGGCCCTCGAGCTTGAGGCGGAAGGTGGTGAGCAGCTCGCGCAGCTGGCGATAGGCGCTGTCGAGCCCGGTGCGCAGCTCGCCGAAGACCGCCGTCTGGGCCTCGCGGGGCATCTCCCTGGCCTGCATGCGCTCGAGCCTGGCGACCTGCATCTTGAGGTAGGAGAGCGACTGGGCCAGGGAGTCGTGGAGCTCCCGAGCGATGATGGTGCGCTCGTTCATCAGCGTCACCTGCTGCTGCTCCTCGATGCGCCGCTGCAGGTAGACCGCCGTGGCCAGCTGGTCGGTCAGGGCATTGAGCAGCCGGCGGGTGCTGTCGGTGAGCTCGCGTCCCTCGGGATACCAGACCTCCAGGGTGCCGAGCAGGGTCGCCCCGACGCTCACCGGCAGCAGCAGGCACTCCGCCTCGCCGTCCTCTGAGAGCTCCAGGGGCTCCGGGTCGAGCAGGCAGGCGTGGCAGTCGTGGTCGCGACAGTAGGTCGGGCGGCTGCGCGAATGGGTAGCGAGGATCGGCACCTCGCGGTCGTCGAAGGGGTCGTGCAGCGAGAGCCGGATAGGGCCGATTTCCAGCAGCTCCTCGATGCGGCGCAGCATCGGGGCGGCGCTGGTGCAGAGGTCGTTGCCGCCGCCATAGAGGGCCCGGCTGCCGTCGTGGAGTACCTGCATGACCCGGTTGCTGCGCTCGAGCTCCTGCTTCTTGCGCGAGACGCGCGCCTCCAGGTCGGCGTAGCTGGCGGCGAGCTCGCCGGACATGGTATCCAGGGTCCGCCCCAGCAGGGCCAGCTCGTCGCTGCCCTTGAGCCGGGTGCGATAGTGGAAGTTGCGGCGGCCGGCCTCCCGGGCGAGGACCACCAGCTGGTGCAGCGGCGCCACCAGGTTGTGGCGGATGTCGTAGAGGGCGATCGCCACCACCACGGCGGTCAGCGCCAGGAAGAGGATCTGCAGCACGCTGAGCAGCTGAATCTTGGCCTCGCTGTTCTGCTCCAGCCGGGTGACCAGCTGGTCGATGTCACCCACCAGGCCGTCCAGGGTCTGGCGCAGCGCCTCGACCTCGAGCCCGCCGCCGGCAATGGCGCGGGTCACCTGGGGCGCCAGCGCCTCGTCCCAGCGCGCCTGCAGCAGCCGGTACTGCTCCCGCAGGGGGTGATCCTCGGCATCGGGCAGGGCCTGGGTCAGCCGGGGGCTCGCCAGGCGCTCCCGGAAGCGCTCGGCCAGTGCCTGCACCCGTTCGCGCTGCGCCGCCTCGGGCTGGCGTTCATAGCGCTGCAGGGCCGCGACGATCTGGTAGGTGTTCATGCGCAGCGAGCCGGCCACGTTGATGGCGGCGGCGTCGCCACGGCTGCCGTTGGCCACCACCATGGTCACCACGATGCTGATCAATGCCAGGGCGCTGATCGCCAGCAGCGAGGCGACGATGCGGGCCACCAGGGAGCGTTGCAGCAGTTTCATCGGCGGGATCGCCCTCCGCATGTGGCGCTGGAGTAGGGATTCAGGATGCCACTATACCCTAGTGGGTAGTGGTTGCTCCCTCAAAGGTGTACCTCCCTTGCCCTTTTGACCCTGTCCCCGGGGCTCCCGAGAATTCAGCCATACCTCTCGAGCCCCGGCGCCATGTCCCGCGACCCCGATGCCCTCAAGAACGAGCCCCGCGATGCGCCGGTCGATGGCGAATCGGCGCCCCCGGGCTATCGCTCGCTGGTGGTGGTCGTGCTCTCGCCACTGGCCTTTGCCCTGGTCTTCGCCTGCTGGACCCTGTTCGCCGTGCTCGGCGTGGAGCTTCGCCGGGACCTGGCCCTGGGGGGCGTCGGCTTCGCGGTGCTGCTGGCCATGCCGATGCTTGCCGGAGCCATTGCCAGCCTGCCCATGGCGCTGTTGGCCCGTCGCCTCGGCGGGCGCCGGGTGATGCTCGGCTGCCTGCTGCTGACCTGCCCCTTCCTGTGGTGGGTCAGCCAGGCGCATCACTACCTGGAGTTCCTGCTGGCCGGTCTGGGGCTGGGCCTGGGCGCCGGCGCACTGGCCGCCGGCCTGGTCTATGTGGCGGAACTCGGCCCGCCGCGGCATGCCGGCCTGGCGCTGGGCCTCTACGGGGCCGGCATGGTGGGGGCGGGGCTGAGCTACCTGCTGCTGCCGCTGGTCAGCCAGGCCTATGGCTGGCGCATGGCGCCGCTGCTCTACCTGATGCCGGTGCTGCTGGTGGCGGCGCTGCTGTGGCTGTTCGCCGATGACGGCGACGCGCCCGCGCCCGTCGGCGAGACGGAGGAGGACGAGGCGCCGCCGGCTCGAGCCTCGCCGCGGACGAGAGCCGTTCGCCTGGTCTCACGCCTCGCCGACTGGCAGCTGTGGCGGCTGGCGATCACCTACAGCTTCTTCTTCGGCGCCTTCGTGGCCCTGGCGCTGTGGCTGCCCGGCCACCTGGCGGCGCGCTACGGCCTCTCGCTGCAGGCCGCGGCGCTCTGGGCCTTGCCCTTCACGCTCGCCGTCGGGGCGGGCCAGGTGATCGGTGGTGCGCTGGCCGACTGGCGCGACTTCCGCAGCCTGCGCTGGTGGGTCAGCGCCTTCGTGCTGGTCTGTCTCTTCCTGCTCTCCTACCCCCCCTTCTCGATGCGCATCGAGGGCATGCATGGCGAACTGACGCTGCACTATGCGGCCCCGCTATGGGGCTTCGTGGGGCTGCTGGTGGCCATGGGCGTTGCCATGGGCATGGGGCAGGGCAGCCTGATGCGGCTGATCCACCGCGATCATGGCGGCGACATGGCCCTGGTGAGCGGGCTGGCGCTGACCCTGGGCGGACTCTTTGCCGCCCTGCTGCCGCCTGTCTTCGTGCTGGGCGGCGAGTGGCTGGGGGTGCGGACCGCAGGCTTCATGTTCCTCTATGCCGCCCTGGTGGCGTGCATGCTGGTGATGCTGGCCGACCATGCGAGAGGAGCCTGTCGGACTTGACGCTGATCTACTCACGATCGGTCAAATCCGACAGGCTCCTGGGCCCCCGCCATGCGTGCGAGATCGAAGGCCTAACCCTTCCCTCACCGGCGTCTATCCCCTTGGAGGTAGGGGGCATGTATATGGAGGTAACCGGGCAGTATTCCGCCTGCCAATCCCCCAGAATTCCCCCCATGGAAGCTGCCTGAGCCCTGCGAGGGAGCGGCAGTCCGAGTGGCCCGGGGTGGCCACGCATCTTTTCAGGAGCCTGGAGAGCGACCATGAGTCACTTCATCGATCGGCTGAACTTCTTCCGCAAGGCCCGCGAGCCCTTCGCCAACGAGCATGGCGAGGTCCGTCAGGAGTCCCGCGAGTGGGAGAACGGCTACCGGCAGCGCTGGCAGCATGACAAGGTGGTGCGGTCCACCCACGGGGTGAACTGCACCGGGTCGTGCAGCTGGAAGATCTACGTCAAGAACGGCCTGGTCACCTGGGAGACCCAGCAGACCGACTACCCGCGCACCCGGCCCGACCTGCCCAACCACGAGCCGCGGGGCTGCCCGCGTGGCGCCAGCTACTCCTGGTACATGTACAGCGCCAACCGCCTCAAGCACCCGCTGATCAGAAAGCCGCTGCTCAAGCTGTGGCGCGAGGCGCTCGAGGCGAAGCGCGACCCGGTGGACGCCTGGGCCTCCATCGTCGAGGACCCGGCCCGGGCCAAGCAGTACAAGCGCGCCCGCGGCATGGGCGGCTTCGTGCGCGCCGACTGGAACGAGCTCAACGAGCTGATCGCCGCCTCCAACGTCTACACCGCCAAGCAGTTCGGCCCGGACCGCATCATCGGCTTCTCGCCGATTCCCGCCATGTCCATGGTCAGCTACGCCGCAGGCAGCCGCTACCTGTCGCTGATCGGCGGCGTCTGCATGAGCTTCTATGACTGGTACTGCGACCTGCCGCCGGCCTCGCCGATGACCTGGGGCGAGCAGACCGACGTGCCCGAGTCCGCCGACTGGTACAACTCCGGCTACATCATCGCCTGGGGCTCCAACGTCCCGCAGACCCGTACCCCCGATGCCCACTTCTTCACCGAGGTGCGCTACAAGGGCACCAAGACCGTTTCGGTCACCCCGGACTATGCCGAGGTCTCCAAGCTCACCGACGAGTGGCTCTCCGCCAAGCAGGGCACCGATGCCGCCCTGGCCATGGCCATGGGGCACGTCATCCTCAAGGAGTTCCACCTCGACAAGCCCAGCGCCTACTTCACCGACTACGTGCGCCGCTACAGCGACATGCCCTTCCTGGTCGAGCTCGAGGCCCGCGAGGACGGCAGCTATGCGCCGGGCCGCCAGATGCGCGCCAGCGACTTCGAGGCGAGCCTGGACCAGGGCAACAACCCGGAGTGGAAGACCGTCGCCTGGGACGAGACCCGCGACCAGCTGGTGGTGCCGCGAGGCTCCATCGGCTTCCGCTGGGGCGAGACCGGCGACGAGGTGGGCAAGTGGAACCTCGAGCCGCTGGATGCCGCGGGTACCGAGATCAAGCCGCTGCTGACCCTGGCCGAGCAGCATGACGAGGTCGCCAAGGTCGCCTTCCCCTACTTCGGCGGGATCGCCCACGAGCACTTCGACCACGTCAAGAGCGGCGGCGCCAGCGACGAGCTGCTGTTCCACAGCCTGCCCGCCAAGCGCCTGAAGAGGGCCGACGGCTCGGACGTGCTGGCGGTGACCGTGTTCGACCTGATGTGCGCCAACTACGGCATCGACCGCGGGTTTGGTAAAGAGGGCGAGGACGACGGCGCCACCTCCTATGACCAGGTCAAGCCCTACACCCCGGCCTGGCAGGAGAAGATCACCGGCGTGCCCGCCGAGCAGGCCACCCGCATCGCCCGCGAGTTCGCCGACAACGCCCACAAGACCCAGGGGCGCAGCATGATCATCGTCGGTGCCGGCATGAACCACTGGTACCACATGGACATGAACTACCGCGGCCTGATCAACATGCTGGTCATGTGCGGCTGCATCGGGCAGAGCGGCGGCGGCTGGTCCCACTACGTGGGCCAGGAGAAGCTGCGCCCGCAGACCGGCTGGACCCCGCTGGCCTTCGGCCTCGACTGGCAGCGCCCGCCGCGCCACATGAACTCCACCTCCTTCTTCTACAACCACTCCTCCCAGTGGCGCTACGAGAAGCTGGAGATCAAGGAGATCCTCTCGCCGCTGGCCAGGGCCGAGGACTATCCCGGCAGCCTGATCGACTTCAACGTGCGTTCCGAGCGCATGGGCTGGCTGCCCTCCGCGCCCCAGCTCGGCACCAATCCGCTGCGCCTGGTTGATGCCGCCAAGGCCGCGGGCCTCTCCACCGCCGACTATGCCGTGGACCAGCTGAAGAGCGGCAAGCTCGCCTTCGCCGCGGAGGACCCGGACAACCCCCAGAACTTCCCGCGCAACATGTTCATCTGGCGCTCCAACCTGCTGGGCAGCTCCGGCAAGGGCCACGAGTACATGCTCAAGTACCTGCTGGGCACCCGCCACGGCATCCAGGGCAAGGACCTGGGCGAGGCCGGCGGCCAGAAGCCCGAGGAGGTCAAGTGGCATGACGAGGCGCCCGAGGGCAAGCTCGACCTGCTGGTGACCCTGGACTTCCGCATGTCCACCACCTGCCTCTACTCGGACATCGTGCTGCCGACGGCGACCTGGTACGAGAAGGACGACCTCAACACCTCCGACATGCACCCCTTCATCCACCCGCTCACCGCGGCGACGGACCCGGCCTGGGAGTCGCGCAGCGACTGGGACATCTACAAGGGCATCGCCAAGGCCTTCTCGAAGGTCTGCGTGGGGCACCTGGGCGAGGAGACCGACCTGGTCACCCTGCCGCACCAGCACGACTCCCCCGCCGAGCTGGCCCAGGTCGAGGTCAGGGACTGGAAGAAGGGCGAGTGCGAGCCGATCCCCGGCAAGACCATGCCGGCGCTGATCGAGGTCAAGCGCAACTACCCCGAGACCTATGAGCGCTTCACCTCCATCGGCCCGCTGCTCGAGAGCATCGGCAACGGCGGCAAGGGGATCAGCTGGAACACCGAGAAGGAGGTGGACCTGCTCGGCAAGCTCAACCACCGCAAGCTCGACGGGCCCCACAAGGGGCGCCCGCAGATCGACAGCGCCGTGGACGCCGCCGAGATGATCCTGACCCTGGCGCCGGAGACCAACGGCCAGGTGGCGGTGAAGGCCTGGGGCGCGCTCTCCAAGATCACCGGGCGGGACCATACCCACCTGGCGCATCCCAAGGAGGAGGAGAAGATCCGCTTCCGCGACATCGTCGCCCAGCCGCGCAAGATCATCTCCAGCCCGACCTGGTCCGGCCTCGAGGACGAGCACGTCTCCTACAACGCCGGCTACACCAACGTCCACGAGCTGATCCCGTGGCGCACCGTCAGCGGTCGCCAGCAGTTCTATCAGGACCACCCCTGGATGCGCGCCTTCGGCGAGAGCCTGCTGGTCTACCGT
>NZ_JAWSUJ010000005.1:80794-85374 GCF_033549285.1 Halomonas sp. | reverse complement strand
CTCGATGAACAGTGCCTCGGCGAACGCCTCCAGCAATCGCTCGCGGCCGGGGGCCGGGTGGCGATACTCCTCCCCGAGCTGATCCACCAGGGTGGCGATACGCCCGGCCCGCCGGTTCCCCTCGAGAGGGTAGGCGGTGGCCCGGGACAGGACCTCGGCCTGGCCGCCCAGGCGCGCCTCCAGCCGCTCGGCCAGGGGGCTTGCCAGCGTGATGATATGCCCCTGGGTATCCGGCGAGAAATGGAAGCCATGAATGCTCATGGCCGGCACCACGATGACCAGAGGGGCGTCATGGGAGTGCCGGCTCCCCTCCAGCTCCAGGCGGACGCGACCGGACGACAGGTGGAGCAGGTGCAGCAGGTCGGTATGGCGATGGGGGTGGATTCTCCAGTCGTGCAGCCGGCTGCGTTCGGGAATCGACTCCCAGTGGAGCAGGTCAGGCGTCGGCCAGTGGCGCGTCTCGCCATACAGCTTGAAGACGGGGACAGCAGCGTCGGACATCGGGCCTCCGGTCAGGACTTTACGACGAAAGTCGGCCATTCATATTGGGATCGTCCAATTAACTCTGCCAATATTGCCTTATACGGGCGTGTATTTCAGTGAAAAATACAATCCACATAGCGAACAGATGTTCACCACTGCCTGACAACGGAGCTTCCCCATGAAGACACAGGTCGCGATCATCGGCGCCGGCCCCTCGGGCCTGCTGCTCGGCCAGCTGCTCAGCCGCCAGGGCATCGACAACGTCATCCTCGAGCGCAAGAGCGGCGAGTACGTGCTGAGCCGCATCCGTGCCGGCGTGCTGGAGCAGGGCATGGTCGACCTGCTGCGCGAGGCGGGTGTCGACAAGCGCATGGACGAAGAGGGCGAAGTCCACGACGGCGTCGAGCTGGCCCTGGACAATCGCCGCGTGCGTGTCGACCTGTCCGGGCTCACCGGCGGCAAGACGGTGATGGTCTACGGCCAGACCGAGGTGACCCGCGACCTGATGGAGGCGCGGGAGTCGATCGGCGCCAACACGATCTACGAGGCCGACAACGTCCAGCCCCATGACCTCGAGACCGACCGGCCCTATGTCACCTTCGAGAAGGATGGCGAGACCCATCGCCTGGAGTGCGACTACGTGGCCGGCTGCGACGGCTTCCACGGCATCTCGCGCCAGTCGATCCCCGAGGGTCGCATCAAGGAGTTCGAGAAGGTCTACCCCTTCGGCTGGCTGGGCCTGCTTTCCGACACCCCGCCGGTGGCCGAGGAGCTGATCTATGCCCGCCACGAGCGCGGCTTCGCCCTGTGCAGCATGCGTTCCTCGACCCGCAGCCGCTACTACATCCAGGTGCCGCTGGACGAGAAGGTCGAGGACTGGTCCGACGAGCGCTTCTGGGAGGAGCTCAAGCGGCGGATCCCCGATGAGGTGGCCGAGAAGCTCATCACCGGGCCCTCTATCGAGAAGAGCATCGCGCCGCTGCGCAGCTTCGTGGTCGAGCCCATGCAGTACGGGCGCCTCTTCCTGGTGGGCGATGCCGCGCATATCGTGCCGCCCACCGGCGCCAAGGGGCTCAACCTGGCGGCCAGCGACGTCAACACCCTCTATCGGCTGATGGTCAAGGTCTACCAGGAGGGACGCACCGACCTGATCCCCAATTACTCCGAGACCTGCCTCAAGCGGATCTGGAAGGCCGAGCGCTTCTCCTGGTGGATGACCTCCATGCTGCACAAGTTCTCCGAGGAGGAGGACTTCAATACCCGCATGCAGCAGGCCGAGCTGGACTACGTGACCAGCTCCGAGGCCGGGCTGACCACCATCGCCGAGAACTACGTGGGGCTGCCCTACGAGTCGCTCGAGTAGCGCGACCGCTCGCCACTATCACCTCGAGACCCGGGCCCGATGGCCCGGGTCCTGTCGTGGGCGATTACTGTCCGCAGGGCCCCGGCGCCTCATGGATAGCGCCCGCTGCGGCGGTTCTCCACCAGCACCTCGAGGATGGCGTTGGCCTCCTGCATCACCGGGGAGGGGGCCTCTCCGCGGCGGCGGCTGCAGATGACGGGGGTGGTGATGCTCCTGTCGGCGAGGTAGACATAGCTGATGCCGTCGCGCTGCACGCGGCGTACCTGCTCCGGCACCAGGCTGATGCCGATCTCCGAAGCCACCAGGCCCAGCGCCGTCTGCAGTTCGTTGGCCTCCTGCACCACCTCCACCTTCAACCCCTGACGGCGGAAGAGCCCGAGCACCATGTCGGCCATGCTGGGGCGCGGCTTGGCGGGAAACAGGATCAGCGGGTAGCGGGCGAGCTGCTCGAGGGTCGGGGTGGTGCCCTCCAGCGGGTGGCCTGTCGGCACCACCGCCATCAGCGGCTCGTCGAACAGTACCTCCTGCTCCACGTCCGGGTCGTCTATCCTGAGACGACCGAACCCCATGTCGATTCGACCCGCCTTCAGGGCCTGGATCTGCTGCACCGTGGTCAGCTCGGCCAGGCTCAGCTCGACATTATCCTTTTGTCGTAAGTCGCGGACCAGCAGCGGCAGCTGGCCATAGAACACCGACGGCACGAAGCCGATGCCGAACATGACGCGCTTGCTGCGGGCCATGCGCCGGGTGGCCTCCAGAGTGGCGTCCACCTTCTCGAGTATCTGGATGGCGTGCTGCCGGAAGAACTGCCCGGTGGTGGTCAGGCGCAGGCCGCGGGAGCCCCGCTCGAAAAGCTCGGCCCCGACCTCCTTCTCCAACTGCTTGATCTGCCTGGATAAAGGCGGCTGTGACATGTGCAGCCGCTCGGCGGCACAGGTCAGGTTCAGCTCCTCGGCGACCACGCAGAAGTACCTGAGGTGGCGCAGTTCCATGATACCTCCTGGGTATGGCAGGGCACCCAAACAATATTGGTTCGGTCTTCCCGCTGCAATCAAACTGCCATGCAATCACCAGATTCCCGGACTTCGGAGCCCCCCATGTCATCCGTGATCGAAAGCATCGAGACGCTGCTGGTCGACCTGCCGACCATCCGCCCGCACAAGCTCTCCATGACCACCATGGCCTGCCAGACCATGGTCATCGTGCGGATGCGTCACAGCGATGGCATCGAGGGCCTCGGCGAGGGCACCACCATCGGCGGGCTGGCCTATGGCCCCGAGAGTCCCGAGAGCATCAAGACCAATATCGATGCCTACCTGGCGCCGCTGCTGGTCGGCCAGCCCTCGGGCAACGTCCATGCATTGCGTGCCCGGCTGAATCGCCATGCCCGCGGCAACGCCATCGCCAAGTCGGCGCTGGAGACCGCGCTGCTCGACGCCCAGGGCAAGCGCCTGGGCCTCTCCGTGGCCGACCTGCTGGGCGGCGCCCGCCAGACGCACCTGCCGGTGCTCTGGACCCTGGCCAGCGGCGATACCCGAAAGGACATCGACGAGGCCCTGCTGCGCCTCGAGCAGCGTCGCCACTGCGACTTCAAGCTGAAGATCGGCGCCAACCCGGTGGATCAGGACGTGCGCCATGTGGCCGCCATCAAGGAGGCCCTGGGCGATCGCGCCGGGGTGCGGGTTGACGTCAACCAGGCCTGGGACGAGTCCAGCGCGGTGCGCGGCATCCAGGCGCTGCAGGACGCCGGCATCGAGCTGATCGAGCAGGCCATTCCCGCTCGCGAACATGCCGGCCTGATCCGCCTGGCCAACCGCTTCAACGTGCCGATGCTGGCCGACGAGGCGGTGCAGGACGCCCGCGACGGGCTCGACCTGGTGGCTGGCGGCTTCAGCGGCGCCTTCGCCCTCAAGATCGCCAAGTCCGGCGGGCTGCACGGCGTGCTGGAGCTGGCCCATGTGGCCCAGGCCGCCGGCATCGGCCTCTACGGCGGCACCCTGCTCGAGGGCACCATCGGCACCGCCGCCTCGCTGCATGCCTGGGCGACGCTTCCCGAGATGGCCTGGGGCACCGAGATGTTCGGCCCGCTGCTGCTCAAGGACGACATCGTCGCCGAGCCGCTCAACTACCGCGAGTTCGGTGTCGACCTGCCCCAGGGCGCGGGGCTCGGCATCACCCTGGACGAAGACAAGCTGGCCCACTACGCGCGCCAGTAAGGCCCGCCCGAAAGCGGCCGCCATCAATCGTTATCGGGCCAGTCCCGAAGAGAGGAGGAGAACATCATGCTGTTTCAGGTGGAAATGACCGTCAAGCTGCCGCCGTCCATGCCGGCCGAACAGGCCGCCGAGATCAAGGCGACCGAGAAGGCCTACTCCCAGGAGCTGCAGCGCTCCGGCAAGTGGCGCCACCTGTGGCGCGTGGCCGGCAGCTACTCGAACGTCAGCATCTTCGACGTCGAGGACAACGCCGAGCTGCAGGAGCTGGTCAGCAACCTGCCGCTCTTTCCCTACATGGAGATCAGCGTCAAGCCGCTGTGTCGCCACCCGTCCTCCATCCGCGAGGACGACGCCTGAGTCGCGGATGAGGCACGCCAGTCCGCTGCGGGACTGCACCAGATAACGATCGAGGATAACCGACCATGACCGTGAAGATATTTGACACCCCCGAGGTCCAGGACTTCCTGAACACCGTCGCCGGCTTCGACCAGGACGGCGGCAGCGAGCGCGCCAAGCAG
>NZ_JAWSUJ010000005.1:73944-80785 GCF_033549285.1 Halomonas sp. | reverse complement strand
GACACCCCCGAGGTCCAGGACTTCCTGAACACCGTCGCCGGCTTCGACCAGGACGGCGGCAGCGAGCGCGCCAAGCAGATCATGCATCGCCTGCTCTCCGACCTGTTCCGGCTGATGGACGACTACGACGTCAGCGCCGAGGAGTTCTGGTCCGCCGTCAGCGTGCTCAACGCGCTGGGCAACGGCACCCAGTTCGGCCTGCTGGCCCCGGGGCTGGGCTTCGACCACTACCTGGACATGCGCATGGACGCCGCCGATCGCGAGCGCGGCCTGCTGGGCGGCACCCCGCGCACCATCGAGGGCCCGCTCTACGTGGCCGGCGCCCCGGAGGCCGAGGGCTTCGCGCGCATGGACGACGGCCAGGACCAGGACGGCGAGACCATGTGGCTGACCGGCCAGGTGCGTGACGTCGACGGCCACCCCGTCGCCGGTGCCAAGGTCGAGATCTGGCACGCCAACTCCAAGGGCGGCTACTCCTTCTTCGACCCGACCCAGTCCGAGTACAACCTGCGCCGCAGCATCGTTACCGACAGCGAGGGCCGCTACACCGCGCGCAGCATCATCCCCTCCGGCTACGGCTGCCCGCCGGACAGCCCGACCCAGCAGGTGCTCGACCTGCTCGGCCGTCACGGCCAGCGCCCGGCGCACATCCACTACTTCATCTCCGCCCCGGGCCACAAGCACCTGACCACCCAGATCAACCTGGCGGGCGACCCCTACACCTTCGACGACTTCGCCTTCGCCACCCGCGAGGAGCTGGTGGTGCCGGCCAGCCGCATCGAGGACAAGGACGAGATCGCCCGGCGCGAGCTGGACGGCCCCTTCTCCGAGGTGGTGTTCGACATCGAGCTGGCGAAGACCGACGCCCCCGAGCTGCAGGTGCGCCACGCCCGCCCGCGGGCCAAGGAAGACGAGCAGGACCGCCACAGCCAGCTGGCCGGCACCGCCAAGGTCTGATCGGCATCAGCCCCTGACAACTCCAGCAGGAGCGCCGGGGGCAGGCCGTAGAGGAGGTGCGACTTGTACAGCGCCTCCTCGATGGTCCGGCACCCCGGGGCCTGCCCCCGGATAAGTCCCAAGCGGTCACGACAAGACAATGAGGATTACTCCATGACCAGCAAGCTTGACCAACTCGAACAACGCGTCCGCGGCGCCGTCGTCGACGACGCCGACAACGGCATCTTCCGCTGCCACCGCAGCATGTTCACCGACCCGGCCTTCTTCGACCTGGAGATGAAGCACATCTTCGAGGGCAACTGGCTGTTCCTGGCCCACGAGAGCCAGATCAGCGAGCCGGGCGACTACTACACCGTGACCATGGGCCGTCAGCCGGTGGTCATCACCCGCGACAAGCAGGGCGAGCTGCACGGCCTGATCAACGCCTGCGCCCACCGCGGCGCCACCCTGTGCCGCCGCAAGCAGGGCAACAAGGGCACCTTCACCTGCCCCTTCCACGGCTGGACCTTCAAGAACGACGGCAAGCTGCTCAAGGCCAAGAACGAGAAGAACGGCGCCTACCCGGAAGGCTTCAAGCAGGAAGGCTCCCACGACCTCAAGCGCCTGCCGCGCTTCGCCAACTACAAGGGCTTCCTGTTCGGCAGCCTGAACGAGGACGTGCTGCCGCTGGAGGAGTACCTGGGCGAGACCACCAAGGTCATCGACAACATCGTCGACCAGGCGCCGGAAGGCCTGGAGATCCTGCGCGGCACCTCGTCGTACACCTACAACGGCAACTGGAAGCTGCAGGCCGAGAACGGCGCCGACGGCTACCACGTGAGCTCGGTGCACTGGAACTACGCCTCGACCATGGAGCGTCGCAACTACGACGCCGGCGGCACCAAGGCGGTGGACGCCGACGGCTGGTCGAAGAGCCAGGGCGGCTTCTACTCCTACGAGAACGGCCACATGATGCTGTGGACCCGGCTGCTCAACCCCGAGGTGCGCCCGGTCTACACCCGCAAGGACGAGATCGAGGCCGAGCTGGGCGCGGCGCGGGCCGACTCCATCGTCAACCAGACCCGCAACCTCTGCCTCTACCCCAACGTCTACCTGATGGACCAGTTCTCCACGCAGATCCGCGTGCTGCGTCCGCTGTCCGTCGACAAGACCGAGGTCACCATCTACTGCTTCGCGCCCAAGGGCGAGTCCGCGGAGAACCGCCGGGTGCGCATCCGCCAGTACGAGGACTTCTTCAACGTCTCGGGCATGGGCACGCCGGACGACCTCGAGGAGTTCCGCGCCTGCCAGGACGGCTACAACGGCGCGCTGGCCGAGTGGAACGACCTCTCGCGCGGTGCCAGGCAGTGGATCGAGGGCGCCGACGAGAACGCCCAGGCGATCGACATGAAGCCGCTGCTCAGCGGGGCCTCCCCGGAAGACGAGGGCCTCTACGTGCTGCACCACAAGCACTGGGTCGAGGAGGTGCTGCGCGCCATCGACAAGGAACGCAGCCAGTACATCGCCACCGCGTCCGCCTAAGCGACCCGCGACCTGTCAAGGGAGAGAAACCATGAGCATCAGCTACCACGACATCCAGGCCTTCCTGTACCGCGAGGCGCGCCTGCTCGACGACCGCCAGTGGGACGCGTGGCTCGAGTGCTACCGCCAGGACGCCGAGTTCTGGATGCCGGCCTGGGACGACGACGACCAGCTGACCCGCGACCCCGAGGCCGAGATCTCGCTGATCTACTACCCGAACCGCGAGGGGCTGGAGGACCGGGTCTACCGGATCAAGACCGAGCGCAGCGGGGCGAGCACGCCGGAGCCGCGCACCACCCACCAGATCACCAACCTCGAGGTGCTGAAGGAGGAAGGTGACACGGTGGAGCTGCGCTTCAACTGGCACACCCTGAGCCATCGCTACAAGAAGACCGACAGCTACTTCGGCAGCGCCTTCTACACCCTGGACGTGTCGGGGGAGACGCCGCTGATCACCAGAAAAGTCGTGCAACTCAACAACGACTACATCCACCAGGTCATCGACATCTATCACATCTGACCCGGTGCGGGAGGAGATTCGACCATGAGCTATACCATTGCACTCAACTTCGAGGACGGCGTCACCCGTTTCATCGGCTGCAAGGAAGGGGAAACGGTCCTCGACGCCGCCTACCGGCAGAAGGTCAACCTGCCGATGGACTGCTCCGATGGCGTCTGCGGCACCTGCAAGGGCCACTGCGAGCAGGGCGAGTTCGACATGGGGGACGAGTACCTGGAGGAGGCACTCTCCGACGAGGAGGCCGCCGAGGGCCAGGTGCTGACCTGCCAGATGGTGCCCTCCTCGGACTGCGTCATCCAGGTGCCGGTGGCCTCCAGCCTGTGCAAGACCCAGGTCGGCAAGATCGAGGGCACCCTGGCCGTGGTCGAGCAACTCTCCGAGGACAGCATCGAGCTGGCCGTGGACCTGGACGAGGGGGCCGAGCTGGCCTTCCTGCCGGGGCAGTACATCCATATCGACGTGCCGGGCAGCGAGGCGCACCGCTCCTACTCCTTCAGCTCGAAGCCCGGGGAGCAGCGCGCCACCTTCCTGATCCGCAACATCCCCAATGGCCTGATGAGCGGCTACCTGACCCGGCAGGCCAAGGTCGGCGATCGCCTCTCCCTCACCGGGCCGCTGGGCAGCTTCTACCTGCGCGAGATCACCCGCCCGGTGCTGATGCTGGCCGGCGGCACGGGCCTCGCGCCCTTCCTCTCCATGCTCGAGCAGCTGGCGGAGAAGGGCAGCGACCAGCCCATGCACCTGATCTACGGCGTCAACAAGGATGACCACCTGGTCAAGGTCGATGCCCTCGACGCCTTCGCCGAGAGGCTGCCGACCTTCACCTACTCCACCGTGGTGGTGGACGAGGCGAGCCAGCATCCGCGCAAGGGCTATGTCACCCATCACATGGATGCCGAGGTGCTGCACGACGGTGACATCGACGTCTACCTGTGCGGGCCGCCCCCGATGGTCGATGCGGTGCTCAAGCACTTCGACGCCGAGGGCATCGTGCCGCAGAGCTTCCACTACGAGAAGTTCACCCCCAACCAGGCACCCGGGGAGGCATCATGAGTCTCCAACGCTTCGACGCCCCCCGCTTCCAGGACCGGGTGATGGTGATCACCGGCGCGGCCCAGGGCATCGGCCAGCGGGTCGCCGAGCGGGCCGCCGCCGAGGGCGCCCGCCTGGCCCTGGTGGACCGTGCCGACCTCATCCATGAGGTGGTGGCGGGGCTCGCCGAGCAGGGCGTGGACGCCATCGCCCTGCAGGCCGACCTCGAGACCTGGGAAGGGGCCGAGGAGGTGATGGCCCGCACGGTGGCGCATTTCGGCCGGATCGACATCCTGATCAACAACGTGGGCGGCGCGATCAACTTCAAGCCGTTCACCGAGTTCACCCAGGCCGAGATCGCCGCCGAGGTCAACCGCTCGCTGATGCCGACGCTATGGTGCTGCCGGGCGGTGCTGCCGACCCTGGTGGCGCAGGGCGGCGGGGTGATCGTCAACGTCTCCTCGGTGGCGACCCGGGGTATCCACCGGATCCCCTACTCGGCGGCCAAGGGGGGCGTCAACGCGCTGACCGAGTCCCTGGCCTTCGAGTACGCCGAGCACGGCATCCGCGTGGCGGCCGCCGGCATCGGCGGGACCGAGGCGCCGCCGCGCAAGATCTCCCGCGGCACCCCGGAGCCCCGCAACGAGACGGAGCGAGCCTGGTTCCAGGCGCATATCGACCAGACCAAGCAGAGCTGCCTGATGAAGCGCTACGGTACCCTGGACGAGATGGCCGCGCCGATCCTCTTCCTGGCCTCCGACGAGGCGAGCTACATCACCGGCAGCGTGCTGCCGGTGGGCGGCGGCGACCAGGGCTGACCCCCGCGCCGGGGCGGCCTTCGGGCCGCCCGCTCGCCTTGCCCCTGACCATCCGTGGCTTCCGACAGCAACGACAACAAGCCCCTGGAGCACAGCATGAAACACCTCGAGAAAGGCCCCGGCCTCGCGACGGCGCCGCGGGACTTCCTGCGCGACCTCAATGCCGACAACCTGAGCGCCGGCGTGGTCGCCGGCATCTTCGGCCTCAGCGCCGGCATCATCCACATCAGCGCCGGCACCGCGGCCGGGCTGCCCAAGGATTTCACCCTGCTGTGGGTGATCAGCTACCTCTTCATCAACGGCCTGTTCGGCCTGATCCTGCCGGCCTACTACCGTCTTCCCCTGCCGGTGGCCAACTCCATCCCCGGCGCCCTGCTGTTCGCCGCCATCATCCCCGTGGTGGGGCTCAACGAGGCCCTGGGGGCGACGCTGCTGGCGGGCGCCATCTCGGTGGTGGTGGCCCTGGCCGGCTGGATGAGCCTGGTGATGCGGCTGATCCCCATGCCCATCGTCATGGGCATGGTGGCCGGGGTGCTGCTCAAGTTCGGCACCAACATGGTGATGCCGCTGCAGAACGCCCTGATTCCGGCGGTGGTGATGATCCTGGCCTTCTTCCTCTCGGCGCGCTTCCTGCGCCGGATACCGCCGCTGGTGGTCACCCTGGTGGTGGGGGTGCTCTACATGGCCCTCTCCGGGGCCGACTTCTCCAGCGTGGAATTCTCCTTCCGCATGCCCGAGTTCATCATGCCGGCCTTCTCCATGGACGCCTTCCTGGCCTACGGCCTGCCGCTGGCGCTGATCCTGGTGGGCATGGAGACCCCCGCCGGCGTGGGGCTGGTCAAGGGCATGGGCTACAAGGAGGCGCCGGCCAACGCCATCACCTTCGTCGGCGGTATCGGCACCATGGTGTCGGCCTTCTTCAACCTGCACAGCACCTGCATCGCCGCGCCGATGACCGGTATCTGCTCCTCCCCCGAGGCGGGAACCCACGACAAGCGCTGGGTGGCGGCGGTGATCGTCGGCATCATCTTCGTGGTCGCCGCCCCCTTCTACGGCTTCGTGTTCAGCCTGATCGAGGCGATGCCGAGCTACTTCATCGCCATCATCGCCGGCCTGGCGCTGCTGCGGGTGATCAGCTCGGCGATGCACATCACTTTCTCCGGCAAGCATGAGGTCGGGGCGATGTTCTCCTTCCTGATTGCGGTGTCGGGCCTGCAGATCTTCGGCATCGGCGCCTCCTTCTGGGCGCTGATCCTGGGGGCGCTGATCTCGATGCTGGTGGAGTTCCGGGACTTCGACTTTACCCAGGAGCGCGAGGCCCTGCGCAAGCGCTTCCCGGCGAAGAGTGCCGGCTGACCGATAGCGCCGGCGCCCGGGCGTCGGGGCGCCGGCATGCCGTTTTCCTCCTTGGCCCGTGACCGCTTCGGCAGCACGGGCCCTTTTTGTGCGCCCGCCGCCGTGTCCGCCCCTTATCCTTTTGTCTCAATCCTCGCCCCCTGGAGGGGGGAATCTTCTCCCGGAAACCTGCCCCGGGCGCGACAGGGGTCGTCGGTTGTCACCCTTTCACGGCCCGCCCGGTCGACATGCCGAGGGCGGAAGGCCTGGCTATCGCGACGCATGGCCTGGGGTGTCTTTCAATTCCTTGATTTAAATTTGATTTTTCTCGGATCGGTCGGGGAGAGAAGGGCGAGTGTCGGCTGTCCTGGCGATACCCCTGGGGTATGGAAGGGAACTCAAACGATATTGGTGACACCCCCGCTGCCTGGCCAGAATCCAGTGACGACAACAAGAACGCCTCCGTCGAGATGTGGCCTGTCAGGCATCCGGAGGCCCCCGACCACTGGCCTTGCATCCCTGACGAGACCGCAGGGCACAACGACAACGACGAGAGCATGACCATGACCGTGAAGATTTTCGACACCCCCGAGGTCCAGGACTTCCTGAACACCGTCGCCGGCTTCGACCAGGACGGCGGCAGCGAGCGCGCCAAGCA
>NZ_JAWSUJ010000005.1:0-73934 GCF_033549285.1 Halomonas sp. | reverse complement strand
GACACCCCCGAGGTCCAGGACTTCCTGAACACCGTCGCCGGCTTCGACCAGGACGGCGGCAGCGAGCGCGCCAAGCAGATCATGCATCGCCTGCTCTCCGACCTGTTCCGGCTGATGGACGACTACGACGTCAGCGCCGAGGAGTTCTGGTCCGCCGTCAGCGTGCTCAACGCGCTGGGCAACGGCACCCAGTTCGGCCTGCTGGCCCCGGGGCTGGGCTTCGACCACTACCTGGACATGCGCATGGACGCCGCCGATCGCGAGCGCGGCCTGCTGGGCGGCACCCCGCGCACCATCGAGGGCCCGCTCTACGTGGCCGGCGCCCCGGAGGCCGAGGGCTTCGCGCGCATGGACGACGGCCAGGACCAGGACGGCGAGACCATGTGGCTGACCGGCCAGGTGCGTGACGTCGACGGCCACCCCGTCGCCGGTGCCAAGGTCGAGATCTGGCACGCCAACTCCAAGGGCGGCTACTCCTTCTTCGACCCGACCCAGTCCGAGTACAACCTGCGCCGCAGCATCGTTACCGACAGCGAGGGCCGCTACACCGCGCGCAGCATCATCCCCTCCGGCTACGGCTGCCCGCCGGACAGCCCGACCCAGCAGGTGCTCGACCTGCTCGGCCGTCACGGCCAGCGCCCGGCGCACATCCACTACTTCATCTCCGCCCCGGGCCACAAGCACCTGACCACCCAGATCAACCTGGCGGGCGACCCCTACACCTTCGACGACTTCGCCTTCGCCACCCGCGAGGAGCTGGTGGTGCCGGCCAGCCGCATCGAGGACAAGGACGAGATCGCCCGGCGCGAGCTGGACGGCCCCTTCTCCGAGGTGGTGTTCGACATCGAGCTGGCGAAGACCGACGCCCCCGAGCTGCAGGTGCGCCACGCCCGCCCGCGGGCCAAGGAAGACGAGCAGGACCGCCACAGCCAGCTGGCCGGCACCGCCAAGGTCTGATCGGCATCAGCCCCTGACAACTCCAGCAGGAGCGCCGGGGGCAGGCCGTAGAGGAGGTGCGACTTGTACAGCGCCTCCTCGATGGTCCGGCACCCCGGGGCCTGCCCCCGGATAAGTCCCAAGCGGTCACGACAAGACAATGAGGATTACTCCATGACCAGCAAGCTTGACCAACTCGAACAACGCGTCCGCGGCGCCGTCGTCGACGACGCCGACAACGGCATCTTCCGCTGCCACCGCAGCATGTTCACCGACCCGGCCTTCTTCGACCTGGAGATGAAGCACATCTTCGAGGGCAACTGGCTGTTCCTGGCCCACGAGAGCCAGATCAGCGAGCCGGGCGACTACTACACCGTGACCATGGGCCGTCAGCCGGTGGTCATCACCCGCGACAAGCAGGGCGAGCTGCACGGCCTGATCAACGCCTGCGCCCACCGCGGCGCCACCCTGTGCCGCCGCAAGCAGGGCAACAAGGGCACCTTCACCTGCCCCTTCCACGGCTGGACCTTCAAGAACGACGGCAAGCTGCTCAAGGCCAAGAACGAGAAGAACGGCGCCTACCCGGAAGGCTTCAAGCAGGAAGGCTCCCACGACCTCAAGCGCCTGCCGCGCTTCGCCAACTACAAGGGCTTCCTGTTCGGCAGCCTGAACGAGGACGTGCTGCCGCTGGAGGAGTACCTGGGCGAGACCACCAAGGTCATCGACAACATCGTCGACCAGGCGCCGGAAGGCCTGGAGATCCTGCGCGGCACCTCGTCGTACACCTACAACGGCAACTGGAAGCTGCAGGCCGAGAACGGCGCCGACGGCTACCACGTGAGCTCGGTGCACTGGAACTACGCCTCGACCATGGAGCGTCGCAACTACGACGCCGGCGGCACCAAGGCGGTGGACGCCGACGGCTGGTCGAAGAGCCAGGGCGGCTTCTACTCCTACGAGAACGGCCACATGATGCTGTGGACCCGGCTGCTCAACCCCGAGGTGCGCCCGGTCTACACCCGCAAGGACGAGATCGAGGCCGAGCTGGGCGCGGCGCGGGCCGACTCCATCGTCAACCAGACCCGCAACCTCTGCCTCTACCCCAACGTCTACCTGATGGACCAGTTCTCCACGCAGATCCGCGTGCTGCGTCCGCTGTCCGTCGACAAGACCGAGGTCACCATCTACTGCTTCGCGCCCAAGGGCGAGTCCGCGGAGAACCGCCGGGTGCGCATCCGCCAGTACGAGGACTTCTTCAACGTCTCGGGCATGGGCACGCCGGACGACCTCGAGGAGTTCCGCGCCTGCCAGGACGGCTACAACGGCGCGCTGGCCGAGTGGAACGACCTCTCGCGCGGTGCCAGGCAGTGGATCGAGGGCGCCGACGAGAACGCCCAGGCGATCGACATGAAGCCGCTGCTCAGCGGGGCCTCCCCGGAAGACGAGGGCCTCTACGTGCTGCACCACAAGCACTGGGTCGAGGAGGTGCTGCGCGCCATCGACAAGGAACGCAGCCAGTACATCGCCACCGCGTCCGCCTAAGCGACCCGCGACCTGTCAAGGGAGAGAAACCATGAGCATCAGCTACCACGACATCCAGGCCTTCCTGTACCGCGAGGCGCGCCTGCTCGACGACCGCCAGTGGGACGCGTGGCTCGAGTGCTACCGCCAGGACGCCGAGTTCTGGATGCCGGCCTGGGACGACGACGACCAGCTGACCCGCGACCCCGAGGCCGAGATCTCGCTGATCTACTACCCGAACCGCGAGGGGCTGGAGGACCGGGTCTACCGGATCAAGACCGAGCGCAGCGGGGCGAGCACGCCGGAGCCGCGCACCACCCACCAGATCACCAACCTCGAGGTGCTCAAGGAGGAGGGTGACACGGTGGAGCTGCGCTTCAACTGGCACACCCTGAGCCACCGCTACAAGAAGACCGACAGCTACTTCGGCAGCGCCTTCTACACCCTGGACGTGTCGGGGGAGACGCCGCTGATCACCAGAAAAGTCGTGCAACTCAACAACGACTACATCCACCAGGTCATCGACGTCTACCACGTCTGACGACGCCGCCGCATAAGCATGAGCGGGACAGGGACGTCCCAGAAGAGTATCGAGCTCCAACAACAATCAACCCCTGGGAAACACCATGAAGACTCTCAAGAAGACCGCCCTCGCCACGCTGCTGGGCACCGCTACCCTCATGTCGGCCTCCGCCGCCATGGCCGACGGCCATCCGGTCAAGCTGGGCCTGATGCTGCCCTACTCCGGCACCTACACGGCCCTGGGCGAGGCCATCACCAACGGCCTCAAGCTCGCCATCGAGCAGAATGGCGGCCAGCTCGGCGGCCGCGACGTCGAGTACGTGCAGCTCGACTCCGAGGCCAATCCCTCCAAGGCACCCCAGAACATGAGCCGCCTGGTCAAGGGCGATGGCGTCGACTTCGTCATCGGCCCGGTCCACTCCGGGGTGGCCATGGGCATGCTGCGGGTGGCCAAGCAGTCCGGCGCCATCACCATCATCCCCAATGCCGGCCTGGAGGCCGCCACCAACCAGCTGTGCATGCCCAACGTCTTCCGCACCTCGTTCAGCATGTGGCAGAACAGCTTCCCGATGGGCAAGGTCGCCCATGACCGCGGACATCGTGAGGTGGTGACCATCACCTGGGACTACGCCGGGGGCAAGGAGGACGTGGCCGGCTTCAAGGAGGCCTTCGAGGCGGAAGGTGGCGAGATCGTCGAGGAGATCCTGGTGCCCTTCCCGAGTACCGAGTTCCAGAGCTACCTCACCCAGATCGCCAGCATCGCCCCGGACGCCGTCTACACCTTCTTCGCCGGCGGCGGCGGGGTGAGCTTCGTGCGCGACTATGCCGCCGCCGGCCTCAAGGAGAGCATCCCGCTGATGGGCTCGGGCTTCCTGACCGAGGGCAACATCGCGGCCATGGACGGTGCCGGCGAGGGCGTACTGACCACCATGCACTATGCCGAGACCCTGGACAGCGAGGAGAACCAGGCCTTCGTGTCGGCCTACGAGGACGCCTACGAGGTGACCCCGGACACCTACTCGGTGCAGGGCTATGACACCGGCGCCATGCTGGTCCAGGCGCTCGATGCGGTCGGCGGCAACACCGAGGACCGGGACGCGCTGATCGAGGCCCTGGCCAGTGTGGAGCTCGAGAGCCCGCGGGGCCCGATGAGCTTCTCCGATTCCCACCACCCGATCCAGAACGTCTACCTGCGCGAGATCCGCGACGGCAAGCACGAGGTGGTCGGCGTCGCCGCCGAGCAGCTCGAGGTGCCGGATGACGCCTGCAAGATGTAGGCCGGCCATCCCCTGACCCCGGGGCGGGCCACGGCTCGCCCCTTATCATCGCGGAGGAGATCGTCATGGATCTCGCATTCTTTGGTGTGCAGCTCCTCAACGGGCTGCAGTACGGGCTGCTGCTGTTCCTGATCGCCAGCGGCCTGACCCTGATCTTCGGGATCATGGGCATCATCAACCTGGCCCACGGGGCCATGTACATGATCGGTGCCTACCTGGTCTATGACCTGACCGTGCGGCTGGGCAACTTCTGGCTGGCGATCGCCGTGGCCATTCCCATCGCCGTCGCCCTGGGGCTGGTCATCGAGCGGCTGTTCCTGGATACGCTCTACAAGCGTGACCACCTCTACCAGGTGCTGCTGACCTTCGGCCTGATCCTGGTGATCAACGAGGCGCAGCGCATCATCTGGGGCGGCGACGTCCACAGCGTGGCCATCCCGGCGCCCTTCGACGCCAGCCTGCAGCTGACCGACAACCTGCAGTACTCGGTCTACCGCCTGTTCGTGATGGGCGTCTGCCTGGCGCTGGCCGGGGTCATCTACTGGGTGATCCGCCACACGCGCCTCGGCATCATCATCCGTGCCGGTGCCGTGAACCGTGACATGGTGGAGGGCCTGGGCATCAACGTGCGCACCCTGTTCACCCTGATCTTCAGTGTCGGCGTCGCACTGACCGCCTTCGCCGGCATGATCGCCGCTCCGCTGACCTCCATCACCCCGGGCATGGGCGACAGCATCCTGATCACCTGTTTCGTGGTGGTGGTCATCGGCGGGATCGGTTCGATCAAGGGGGCCTTCTGGGGCGCCATCCTGATCGGCATGGCCGAGACCTTTGGCTCGGTGCTGATCCCGAGCATCGCCAGCATGGTGATCTACCTGATCATGGCCGCGGTGCTGCTGGTCAAGCCCCGCGGCCTGTTCGCTTGAGGAGACTGAGACATGTTGCATAGATATCCCAAGCGCGTCGCCGTCATCATGCTGGTGCTGTTGGCCATCGTCGCGATCTACCCGCTGTGGGGGCCGGCGCTGTTCGGCAGCCAGTCGGACTTCATCCTCGAGAAGCTGACCCTGATGGTGATCCTGGCGCTGTTCGCCATGAGCCTGGACCTGCTGGTAGGCATCGTCGGCCTGGTCAGCCTGGGCCACGCGCTATTCTTCGGTCTCGGCGCCTATACCCTGGCGCTGGCGAGCCCCGACTTCGATGCCGCCTCGCTGTGGTGGATGCTGCCGCTGGTCATGCTGGTGTCGGCCGTCGCCGCCCTGGTGGTGGGCCTGCTGGTGATCCGCACCAAGGGCATCTACTTCATCATGACCACCCTGGCCTTCGGCCAGATGCTCTACTACCTGGTCAGTACCGCGCCGTTCGCCGGCGGCACGGACGGTGTCTTCATCATGTTCCGCCCCGACGTCACGGTCGGCGAGACGGCCCTGCTGGACATGAGCGATCCCCACACCTTCTTCTATTTCTGCCTGGGGATGCTGGTCGCCGGCTTCCTGTTCCTGCGCTGGCTGACCCGCTCCTACTTCGGCCAGGTGCTCGACGGCATCCATGACAACGAGCACCGCATGCAGGCGCTCGGCTATGCCACCGGCGGCTACAAGCTGGTCGCCTTCGTGATCAGCGGGGTCCTCGCCGCCATCGCCGGCATGCTGGCCGCCATGCAGTACGGCTTCGCCAACCCGGCCCAGCTCGGCTGGCACACCTCCGGCGAGGTGCTGATGATGCTGATCCTCGGCGGCATGGGCACCATCTTCGGCCCGATCCTCGGCGCCTTCGCCTACGAGATCCTGCTCTACGTCTACGAGCACCTGACCATGCACTGGCCGATCCTGATGGGCCTGACCATCATCGCCGCCGTGCTGGTGCTGCCGCGCGGCATCGCCGGGCTGATCATCGCGCCGCCCTGGCGGCGCCGGCAGGTGCCGGTCGTCGAGGAGGCGGCGGTCGACGCAGCGGAGATCCCGCCTTCCGGCACCAAGACCAAGGAGTCCCGGCCATGACCCCGGAACCGATACTCGCCACCCACGGCCTGACCCGGCGCTTCGGCGGCCTGGTGGCGGTCAATGGCGTCGACTTCGACGTCCGGCCCGGCGAGATCCACGCCATCCTCGGGCCCAACGGCGCCGGCAAGAGCACCCTGATCAACCTGCTGTCGGGGGAGATCCCGCCCTCGGAGGGCGAGGTGCGCTTCCACGGCAAGCCGATCCAGGGCAAGAGCGTGCGCCAGATCGCCCGCATGGGCATCGGCCGCAGCCACCAGAAGACCAACATCTTCCCGCGCCTCAACTGCCTGCAGAACTGCGAACTGGCCGCGCGCATCCACATGGGCGGCGTGTTCGGCAGCTGGCGTTCCCGCCAGCGGGCACGCGAGGTCAGCGAGCGGGCCCTCGAGGTGCTCGAGACCTGCCATCTGGTCCATCGCGCCCAGACCCCGGCCGCCGACATGAGCTACGGCGAGCAGCGCCAGCTGCAGATCGCCATGGTGCTGGCCACGGCGCCCACCCTGATGCTGCTCGACGAGCCGATGGCCGGCATGGGCCGCGAGGAGACCGTGCAGGTCACCGAGCTGCTCGAGCGCCTCACCGACCGCTACACCCTGGTGCTGATCGAGCACGACATGGACAGCGTCTTCCGCCTGGCCGACCGCATCACCGTGATGGTCGACGGCTGCGTGCTGGAGAGCGGGCCCACCGCGCAGATCCGCGCCAGCGAGAGGGTGCGTGACGTCTACCTGGGGCGCCACCACGAGGAGGCCACGGCATGACGGCACAAGCGCAGAGCACCCCGCTGATCGAGGCTCGCGGGCTGCATACCTACTATGGCGAGAGCCACATCCTGCACGGCGTCGACCTCACCCTGATGCCCGGGGAGACGCTGAGCCTGCTGGGGCGCAACGGCATGGGCAAGACCACCACGCTGAAGTCGATCCTCGGCTTCGTGCCGCCGCGTCGCGGCGAGGTGTTCATCAAGGGCGTCCCGGCGGCGAAGCGGCGCCCCTGGCAGCTGATCCGCCAGGGCATCGGCTACGTGCCGGAAGGGCGCGGCATCTTCCCGGGCATCAGCGTGCGCGAACACCTGGTGATGGCCGCCCGGCCCAACGACCGGGGCGAGTCGCCCTGGACGCTGGAGCGCGTGCTGGATACCTTTCCGCGGGTCGGCCAGCGCATCAACCACGACGGTTCCTTCCTCTCGGGGGGCGAGCAGCAGATGCTCTCCATCGGCCGGGCGCTGACCCTCAACCCCGACCTGATGATCCTCGACGAGGCCACCGAGGGCCTGGCGCCGCTGATCCGCGACGAGATCTGGAAGATCATCCACGAGATCAAGGCCTCCGGCATCGCCACCATCATCGTCGACAAGAACATCGACAACCTGCTGGAAGTGGCCGAGAAGCACCTGCTGCTGGTCAAGGGCGAGGTGGTCTACAGCGGCGACTCCCATGGCCTGAAGGCCGATCCCTCCATCCTCGACACCCACCTCGGCGTCGCCTGAGGTGTGACGGAGAGACGTTGCATGCAGCTACTCAAGGACGCCTCGCTACCCGCGATCACCGCCGGCTTCGTGGCGGTGCTGGTCTCCTACTCCGGGCCCCTGGCGATCTTCTTCCAGGCGGCCCAGAGCGCCGAGATCTCGACGGCCATGATGACCTCCTGGGTCTGGGCGATCTCCATCGGCGCCGCCGTCTCGGGGATCGCGCTCAGCCTGTGGCTGAAGGTGCCCGTGGTCACCGCCTGGTCGGCCCCGGGCACGGCGCTGCTGGTCACGCTGTTCCCCGGGCTGTCCCTGGGCGAGGCGGTGGGGGCCTACCTCACGGCGGCGGCGGTGATCTTCGTGATCGGCATCACCGGCTCCTTCGACCGCATCATCCGGATGATCCCGCCGGGCATCGCCAGCGCCATGATGGCGGGCATCCTCTTCCAGTTCGGGGTGGGGGTCTTCGTCGCCCTGGAGTCGGTGCCGGCCCTGGCCCTGGGCATGATCCTGGCCTACCTGGTCTTCAAGCGGCTGACGCCCCGCTACAGCCTGGTGGCGCTGCTGGTGGTCGGCGTGGGCCTGGCCGTGGCCCTGGAGGGCGCCAGCCTGCAGGGGGTGAGCGTGCAGCTGGCCGATCCCCACTTCATCCGCCCCGAGTGGACCTGGAACGCCACCCTGAGCCTGGCCATCCCGCTGGTGCTGGTCAGCCTCACCGGGCAGTTCCTGCCGGGCATGGCGATCATGCGCAGCGCCGGCTACAACACCGCGGCGCGGCCGATCGTCACCCTGACCAGCCTGACCTCCTTCGTTACCGCCTTCTTCGGCGGCATCACCACGGTGATCGCGGCGATCACCGCCGCCATCTGCACCAGCAAGGAGGCCCACGAGGATCCCGACAAGCGCTACGTGGCCGGGGTCGCCAACGGGGTCTTCTACCTGATCGGGGGCACCTTCGCCGGCACCATCGTGGCGCTATTCACCTCGCTGCCCGGCGAGTTCGTGGCGGTGCTGGCGGGCCTGGCGCTGATCGGCGCCATCACCAGCAACCTCAGCGCCTTCGCCGCCCAGAAGGACCACCTGGAGGCCTCGGTGATCACCTTCATCGCCACGGCCTCGGGCATGAGCTTCCTGGGGCTGGGGTCGGCCTTCTGGGGGGGCGTGGTCGGCGCGCTCGCCTACGCCCTGCTGCACCGGCCACTGCCCGGCACCGGGCGCCGGGCATCGCGGGCCCAGGCCCGCAAGTCATCCTGATCTCCATGACCGATATTTCAACAACAACGCACTCCAGAGGAGCCTGACGATGGACAAGATGCATGTGGCGATGGACGAGAGCGACGATTCACTGCGCGCCCTGGCGCTCGGCCAGCACCTGGCCCGGCAGCTGGCGGTACCGCTCTGCGTGACCTCGGTGGTGGCCAGCGAGGAGCGGGTGGAGGCCCGGCGCGCGGCCCTGCAGTCGCGCCTGGCGGAGCAGCAGGCGGATGACGTTGACGTCGAGGTGGCGGTCCACGCGAGCGCCAAGGACTTCCTGGGCCGGCTGGCCGGCCGCGACGACCAGGGGCTGTGCATGATGGCCCACGGGCGGCGGCCGGTACCCGAGATGCTGATCGGCAGCGTCACCGCGGGCGTCGTTCGACGCGCCAACCGCCCGGTCTTCCTGTGCGGGCCCCGCTTCGAGGCCGAGGCCCACCGCCGGGTGGAGGTGCTGATGGTCTGCGTGGATGGCTCGGCGCTCTCCGAGGCGATCCTGCCCCATGCGGTGGCGCTCTCACGGCGGCTGGACGCCCGCCTGCAGCTGCTGCAGGTGATCGACACCGCCGCCGCGGTGCCCCCGGACCTGGAAGAGGGCGGCCATGCCGACGTGATGGAGTCCGGCTATGTGCATGGGCTGGCGCGGCGCCTGCGCGGCGAGCATGGCATGGAGGTGGACTGGGAGGTGCTGCACGGCGACCCGGCCGATTCCATCGTCAGCTACCTGGCGGACTGCCAGGACACCCTGCTGGCCATGACCACCCACGGCCGCAGCGGGCTCTCCCAGGTGGTGGCCGGCAGCGTCAGCCACGAGGTGCTGCACGAGGCGCGCTGCCCGGTGGCGGTGCTGCGCCCGGCCGACGTCCGCTGAGGCGCTGGCAGCTCCATTGGCTGATGCAGGTCAAGGTGGGGCGCGGCGGGCTGGCCTAGGGTGAGGTCAGGGAACTGCCCTGAAGGAGGCCTGCCCATGACGACACTACGCGACGGTATCCACGCCACGGCCGGGCGCCTGGCCCACTCCATGGCCGCCGCCTGGCGGCACCTGCGCGAGCAGCAGGACTGGAGGCACCTCGACCCGGACGAACGGGAAGCCCGCCTGCGCGACCTGGGGCTGGCGCGTCTCGACCTCTCGCTGTTCAGCGATGACGGCGGCTCGACGCGTACCCAACTGCCCCGCATGATGGCGGTCTTCGGCGTCGACGCGATGACGCCCCTGGTGGTCGGCAACGGGGTGAAGCGCGACCTCGAGCGGGTCTGCACCGGATGCCCCTTCAAGGCACGCTGTGCCCGGGTGCTCGGCGAGGCACCGGCGCCGGAGGCGTGCGGCTTCTGTCCCAATGCCGCCACCCTGGAGGCGCTGGCACGCCATTGAGCGTCCGCCTGACCCGATAAGCATCCGGTCCGACCAGCAACCCACCGGGCCCGCCCTCCCGGCGGGCCCGGTCCGTGAGCTCAGCCGTCAGCGACGATCGGGGTCGTGGCGCGCCTCGTTGCGGGCCTCCCCCTCCTTGACTTCATAGTCGCCCTCCAGCACCTGCTGTTCGCGGTAGCGGCCGCTGACGTCGCGGCTCTCGCGATAGCGGGTCTCGCGGTAGTGGACGCTGCCGTCCACGTCCTCGGCCCGGTCGGCGCGCATCTTCTCCATCTGCTTTTTCATGCGGTGGCGCAGGAAGGGCATCATCGCCCAGCCGATGAGCAGGAAGAACAGCCCCAGCACCATGGCGACGATCATCATGGCGCCGAACAGCAGCCAGGTGAGCAGCAGCTTCAGGCCGCCCAGGGGGCCGTCGGCGCGGGTCTGGCGGGCGCGCGCCTGCCACTCTCGGGCAGCGCGCCAGGCGGCATTCTGCTGTGCATCGCGGCGCGGGTCATGGGGGTCGGGCATGCGGGACTCCAGTGTCTCTGAAGGGGCGCCGGCCCGGCCGACGCCCCGTGAATGACTGCCCCTTGGAAAGCGCGCCGGGCGCTTCGTTCCGAGGCAGGGTCAGGCTGCGACCAGACGCCACAGCGCGGCGGTCAGGATCCCGGCGGCGATCGCCGGCAGCGGCTTGCGCAGCACCAGCATCACCCCCGCCGTGGCGAACAGGGCCAGGCGGGCCCCGCCGTCGCCGTTCACGGCCATGGGGGTGATCACCGCCACCAGCACCGAGCCGGCCATGGCGTTGATGAAGCGCTCGACCCGCGGGCCGATGGGCACCCGGGCCATCACGAAGACCCCGCCGGCGCGGGTCAGGTAGGTGACCAGTGCCATCAGCACGATGGCCAGCAGCACGCCGCCGTTCGCGGCCGTCAGGGTCATGGCGCCGTCTCCTTGCCCGCGGGGGGCAGCAGCAGGCCGACCACGCCGCCGGCCAGCGCCCCCACGATCACGTGGGCATGGGGCGGCAGCCAGGCCATCGCCGCCAGGGCCGCCAGGGCCGCGGCGCCCCAGGGCAGCAGCACGCCGAGGTCGCGCTTGTCGCCCACCAGCATGGCCAGCAGGAAGCAGCCCATGATGGCATCCAGCCCGAAGCGCTCGGGCTCGCTGATGCCGCTGCCGAAGGCCACGCCGAGGCCGGTGCCGAGCATCCAGGTGGACCACAGGGCCAGGCCCCCGCCGACCAGGATGCCCAGGCGCGCCGCCGTGGTTCCCCCGGTCATGGCCATGGCCCAGTTGGCATCGCTGAGCAGGATCAGGCTGGCGTAGCGACGCCCGCTGGGCAGGTCGCGCAGGTGGGGATAGAAGGCGGCGCCCATCAACAGGTGACGGGCATTGATCGCCAGGGTGATGGCTACCAGCGGCAGCAGCGGGATGGTATCGCCCCACAGCTCCAGGGTCGCGAACTGGGCCGCCCCCGCGAACACCAGGCCGCTCATCAGCAGGGTCTCGGCCGCGGAGAGTCCCTGCTGCAGGGCCGCCACCCCGAAGGCCAGCCCGAAGACGATCACGAACAGCGACAGCGGCGCCATGCGTCGGAAGCCGTCGACGAGATGGCCAGGAGTCGGCCGCGAGGCGTCGGCCCCGCTCATGAGCGCCACACGTCGGCGACGATCTCGTAGCTTCGCAGCCGGTCCTCGGCGGCGTAGACATCGGTATTGAGCATCAGCTCGTCGGCGCCGGTCAGCTCCAGGAAGCGTTCCAGGCCCTCGCGCACGGTCTCCGGCCCGCCGATCACCGCGGCGCCCAGGAACTGCTCCACCTGGGCCTGCTCCCGGGGCGACCAGTCCAGCGCCTCCACCGGTGGCAGGGCCCTGGTGCGCTGGCCGCGGATCATGCCCAGGAACTTGCGGCGGGCGGTGGAGGCGAGGTAGTCCGCCTGGAGGTCGTTCTCGGCGGCGATCACCGGCAGGCCGACCATGGCGTGGGGCCGGTCCAGCACCGCCGAGGGCCGGAAGTTGTCGCGATAGAGCCTGAGTGCCTCGAACAGCTGGGCCGGGGCGAACTGGGCGGCGAAGGCGAAGGGCAGCCCCTCCCGGGCCGCCAGGCGGGCGCTGAAGTCGCTGGAACCGAGCAGCCAGAGCGGCACCCGAGTGCCCTGGCCGGGCACCGCCCGCACCCGCTGGCCCGGGCGCTCGTCGTCGAGAAAGCCCTGCAGCTCCGCCAGTCGTTGGGGGAAGTCATCGACGCCGGCGTAGGGGTCGCGGCGCATGGCGGCCATGGTGTGGCCGTCGGAGCCCGGTGCGCGACCCAGGCCCAGGTCGATGCGCCCGGGATAGAGGGTCTCCAAGGTGCCGAACTGCTCGGCGACCACCAGCGGCGGGTGGTTGGGCAGCATGATGCCGCCGCTGCCCACCCGGATCCGCTCGGTGGCACCGGCGATATGGCCGATCAGCACCGCGGTGGCGGCGCTGGCGATGCCCTCGATGCTGTGGTGCTCGGCCAGCCAGTAGCGCGTGAAGCCGAGCCGCTCGGTGAGCCGGGCCAGCGCCACGCTCTCCCGGAAGCTGTCGGCGGCGCTGCCGCCCTCGCGGATCGGGGCCAGGTCGAGCACGGAAAGTGGCGTGTCGGCGAGTCGGGACATGTCGTGGAGCGCTCCGGAAACGATTAGCCTGCTGAGTTTCTCCTAGCATCGGGGCGACCGGGGCGGAATGCAATGCCCGCGCCGCCGAGGAGGAGGCCGCCTGGCGGGCTGGGCCGGCCGCGGGTCGGCATGATAGCGTTCGGGCTCTCTGGTAGCATGGATCTTGTACAAATCCTCGACAAAGGACGCGTCTTCATGGCGAATCACGGAGGACAGCGGGTCTTCGCCGTCTCGGCCCTGATCATCCTGGCACTGGTGGCGGTGGGCGCCGCCTTCCCCGACGGCTTCGGCGCCGCCGCCAGTGCGGCGCTCTCGACCACCACCCGGCTGTTCGGCTGGTTCTATCTCTTCTCGGTGTTCGGTTTCGTGCTCTTCCTGCTGGGCCTGGCCTTCAGCAAGTACGGCAAGATCCGCCTGGGGCCCCAGGACAGCTCGCCGAGCTTCAGCTTCTTCTCCTGGATCAGCATGCTGCTGGCCGCGGGCTTCGGCGTCGGGCTGGTGTTCTACGGCATGGCCGAGCCCATGACCCACTATATCGACCCGCCCTACGGCGACGTGCCGGCCGAGAGCGTCGAGTCGGCGCGCTATGCGATCCAGTACAGCTACTTCAACTGGGGCATCCACCAGTGGGCGGCCTTCTCGGTGGTGGGGCTGATCATCGCCTACTTCCAGTTCCGCAAGGGGCAGGCCGGCCTGGTCTCCTCGGTGCTCTCCTCGGTGACCGCCAGGCACCCCAGGGTGCGTCCCTATGCCTCCTGGCTGGATATCTTCGCGGTGGTGGCCACGGTGATGGGGGTGGCCACCTCGCTCGGGCTGGGCGTGCTGCAGATGAACGGCGGGCTCAACGCCGTCTTCGGCCTGCCCGAGAACGCCCTGTGGCAGTTCATCATCCTGTTCGTGATGTTCCTCGCCTACATGGCCTCGACCTGGTCGGGCCTGGACAAGGGCATCAAGCGCCTCTCCAACCTCAACATGATCCTGTGCATCGGCCTGATGCTCTACGTGCTGGTCACCGGCCCCACGGTGGCGATCCTCGAGACGATCACCCTGGGCCTCGGCGACTACCTGCAGAACTTCATCGGCATGAGCCTGCGCATCTCGCCCTACAGCGACAGCACCTGGGCGAGCAGCTGGACGATCTTCTACTGGGCCTGGGTGATCGCCTGGTCGCCCTTCGTCGGCACCTTCGTGGCGCGGGTCTCGCGCGGGCGCACCATCAAGGAGTACGTGCTCGGCGTGCTGCTGATCCCGCCGCTGCTGGCCTGCCTGTGGATCGGCGTGTTCGGCGGTGCCGCCATCAACATGGAGCTCGGCGCCGACGTGGGCCTGGCCGCGGCCACCCAGGACAACATCACCGTGGCGCTGTTCGAGATGTTCGAGCTGATGCCTTTCTCCGGGGCGCTCTCGGTGGTGGCGATGCTGCTGATCTTCATCTTCCTGGTCACCTCCGCGGACTCCGCCTCCTATATCGTCGCGCAGATGACCGACGCCGGCTCCATCAACCCACCGCTGTTCAAGCGGGTGGCGTGGGGCGTGCTGATCGCCGCCATCTGCCTGACGCTGATCGCCGCCGGCGGCCTGACCGGGCTGCAGTCGGCCTCGGTGCTCTCGGCGCTGCCCTTCACCTTCATCCTCTACATGATGGTGGTGGTGCTGGTCCGCGAGCTGCGCAGCGACCGCAAGGCGATGCTCACCCAGCTCTATCGCCGCCATGGCGAGACCCCGGTGGGGGCGGATGCCTTCGAGGCCGAATCCCTGGGCGAGGAGGAGCGCCTGCGCCGGGCGCCCAGCGTGGTCAACCGGCGCGTCAAGCACTGAACCGGGCCGTCGGCGGCGATCACCGCCGATGGCAGTGGCCAGCCGCCGCGGCAGGCCGTAAGCTCAGGGAACAATGGTGAAATCGGACTTCGACCATGACCCTCATCCGCACCGGCCGCGGCGCTCCCCGCCGCGGTGCCACCCGACGACGCCAGCGGTGCCGGCTCGACTGGGCCTGCTTCGATCGCTGGCTCGACCGGGTGGTGGTCGTGGCGGTGAGCATCGCCCTGCTGGTGGGCGTCGTGGCCCTGGTCCTCACGCTGCTGCTCTAGCTTCTCTCCGACGGATAAAGGATGGTCATCCCCATGCTGGGATTCCTGCAGGGTTTTTCCTATGGCCTCTTCCTGACCTGCCTGCCGTGGCTGCTGGTGGGGCTGGTCAATCCGCGCCTGGCCGTGCCGGTCGAGCCGCCCGGCCGCCTCCAGGTCATCCTGCGCTACGCCCTGGTGGTGCCCTTCATCAGCCTGCTGCTGTGGCTGACCTCACTGTGGGGCGGCTTCGGGCCGACCCTGACGGGCTGGCTCGCCGGGCTGGTGGCGGTGCCGGTGGCGCTGCCGCTGGAGCGCCGGCTGCGCGGCTGGCTCGCTCGGCGGCGCGAGAAGCGCCGGCAGGCGGTGCGGGCATCCGAGGAGGCGCGACGCCGAGCCCAGCAGCAGCGCGACGCCCACGAGGCCGACCTGGCGGTCCTCGACCCGGCACGCCCACCGGCGGATGCCGACGACCTGGTGCTGGCCCTGTGCCGGGCCAAGCAGGGGCTGGTCGACGCACGCCGACCGGACCTGGCGGTGCAGGCCGACCGGGTCTACAGTCGCTACCGCCATGTACTGGAGGTGCTGGGGAGTCGCTTCGACAGCGGCGAGCTGGCCTTCGCCCGTGCCCGCGGGCTGGTGGTCGAGGTCTGCCGCACCGCGGTGGATACCCTCGACGCCATGGCCTCCCGGGCCAGTGGGGTGGCGAACGTGGACGGTGACTTCGTGCGGCGTCGCCTGAGTCGCGAGGGCCGGGAGCTGGGGGGGCAGGAGCGTGCCGCCCTGGTGCGGCGTCTGGAACTGCTCGAGGAGACCGAGAAGGGGCTGCGCGAGCTGGCCGCGCGCAACGAGTCGGCGCTGACCGTCCTCGACGACACGGCCGTCTCCCTGGCGCGCATCGAGACCGGGCGCCCGCAGGCCTCGGTCACCACCGAGCAGGCGCTGGAGGAGCTGCGCCGCTTCGTCTCCCGTGCCGACCGCTACGGGCGTGGCAGGTCCTGAGGCCGGCCCTTCCCACGCCCAGACGCTTTCCTTCGAGAGGTGCCCATGAGCCAGCAACCCGAACGCGAGTCCCGCCTGTCGCTGCCACCGGTGGAGGAGATCGCCCACCAGCTGGACGGCAGCGGCCCGGACGGCGGCGCAGAGGACCCGTCGCTTTCGGCCGAGGCCGATGCCTTCGTCGACGAGCTGGTCGCTGGCGGCGATGCCGAGGCCATGGCGCGCCAGCGACGCGCCATCGACGAGCTGGGGCTGGAGCTGCAGCAGCAGGCCGCCCACCAGAGCACCATGCTGCAGACGCCGCTGCGCCAGCTGGCCCACCACGGGGACGAGGGCGGCCCCGTGGCCAGGGCCCTGGTCGACCTGCGCGGCCGGATGCAGGAGCTGGACCCGGCCCGGCACCGCCTGTCGCCTGGGCCGCTGGACCGCGTGCTGGCGCTGCTTCCGGGGGCCGGCAGTCGCCTGCAGCGCTACTTCCGCAAGTTCGAGACGGCCCAGCAGTCGCTGGACGCGATCATCGCCGACCTGGAGGGGGGGCGCGACATGCTGCGTCGCGACAACCTTACCCTGGGCGATGACCAGCAGTCGCTGCACGAGAGCTACATCCAGCTGCAGCGCCAGGTCGCCCTGGGGCGGCTGATCGACGAGCGGCTGCAGGCCGCCATCGCCCGCCGCGACGAGGAGGACCCCCAGCGACGCTTCCTCGAGGAGGAGCTGCTGTTCCCGCTTCGCCAGCGCATCGTCGACCTCCAGCAGCAGCTGGCAGTGAGCCAGCAGGGCGTGCTGGCGCTGGAGGTGATCATCCGCAACAACCGCGAGCTGATGCGTGGCGTCGACCGTGCCATCAACGTCACCGTCTCGGCGCTCACCGTGGCGGTCACGGTCGCCCTGGCCATCGCCAACCAGCGGCTGGTGCTGGATCGCGTCGAGGCGCTCAATGCCACCACCTCGGAGATGATCGGGGGGACCGCACGGGCGCTGCGCCAGCAGGGCGTGGACATCCAGCAGCGGGCGTCGTCGACGATGCTCGACATGCAGGCCCTGGAGCAGGCCTTCGGCGAGGTGATGGGGGCCATCGATGACCTCTCCCGCTATCGTCGCGAGGCCCTGCCGAGGCTGGACGACCAGATCGATCGACTGGCGGCCCTGACCGGCCGGGGCGGCGAGGCCATCGACCGCCTGCAGCGTGGCCGCGAGGAAGGGGACGCCGCCGGACGCGACCGGCACGACTGACCCGGCATCCCCCGCGCACTGGACTATGCTGCTCGAAGGCGCCGGGTCCGGCGCGCGACAGGGGAGAGGGCAATGGACGAGGTCAAGAACATCTTCGTGGTGGGGCTCAACGACTTCAATCGACAGCGTCTCGAGACGCTGCACGGGGCACGGGGATACCGCTTCCATGGAGTGATCGCCCCGGAGGCGGTCTACGACACCGAGGAGTTCGACATCGCCGCCATGCTGGCGGAAGCCACGGCGCAGCTCGAGGCCTTCGATGAGCCCGTTGATGCCGTCGTCGGCTACATGGACTTTCCCGTCTCGACCATGCTGCCGATCCTCTGCGAGCGCTTCGGCACCCGCAGTACCTCGCTGACGAGCCTGCTCAAGTGCGAGCACAAGTACTGGAGCCGCCGCGTGCAGCGCGAGGCGATCCCCGACCATATCCCCGGTTTCACCGCCTTCGACCCCTTCGACGACGAGGCGATGACCCGGATCAGTGAGGCGGGGCTCTACTTTCCCTTCTTCGTCAAGCCGATCAAGTCCTCGGGCTCGCGGCTGGGCTTTCGCATCGACACCCCCGAGGACTTCTATCACGCCATCGAGCAGCTGCGCGAGTCGATCGGGAGTATCGCCGACCCCTTCAACACGGTACTCGAGCATGCCCGCCTGCCCCCGGAGATCGCCGCCGTCGACGGCCACTTCTGCATGGCTGAAGAGATCATCGGCGGCTGGCAGTGCACGGTGGAGGGATATGTCTTCGAGGGTGAGGTGGTCAGCTACGGTATCGTCGACTCCCTGCGCTACCCCCAGGTGCTGAGCTTCTTTCACTACCGCTATCCTTCGGGGCTGCCCGAGGATATCCAGGCCACCATGGTCGAGCTGACCGACACCATCATGACCCATATCGGCTACGACAACGCCGCCTTCAACGTCGAGTACTTCTGGGACGAGGTGCAGGGACGCATCTGGCTGCTGGAGATCAATACCCGCATCTCCCAGTCGCACTGCGACCTCTTCGAGAAGGTCGATGGGGTCAGCAACCAGCAGGTCACCATCGACCTGGGGCTGGGACGGCGCCCCGACATGCCCCATCGCGAGGGGGATTTTCCCATGGCGGCCAAGTTCTTCCACCGGGTATTCTTTACCGATGCGGTGGTGACCCGAGTACCCACCGAGCAGGAGATTGAGGAACTCCTGGCCGACTTCCCCGGTTGCCAGATCGCCTTGCAGGTGGAAGCAGGACAGCGGCTCTCCTCCTTGCCCGAGCAGGACGCCTACAGTTTTGCGCTGGCGCATGTCTATCTGGGCGCGGCATCGGCCGAGCAGCTGCTCGCCGACTACGACCGTCTGGCGGCGCGACTGGTGTTCGAGTTCGACAATATCCAGGGCTGAGCATGGCCGGCCTGAAGCAGGTTTCAAGGGACTGGTTCAAGAGACCAAGGAGAGCAGGATCATGCGTATCGTCAACGACTTTCCCCGCCGCGTCATGGAGGAGGAGACCTGGATCCCGTTGCCCGACGGCAGCCGGCTGGCGGCGCGCATCTGGCGGCCGGTGGACGCCGAGCTCCACCCCGTGCCGGCGATCCTCGAGTACCTGCCCTATCGCAAGCGCGACCTCACCGCCGAGCGCGACGTCCAGAGCCATCCCTACTGGGCGGGCCATGGCTATGCCGGGGTGCGGGTCGACATCCGCGGCACCGGCGAGTCCGACGGCGTGCTGACCGACGAGTACCTGCCCAGCGAGCTCGAGGATGGCCTGGCCATCCTCGCCTGGCTCGAGGCCCAGCCCTGGTGCACCGGTGACGTCGGCATGATCGGCATCTCCTGGGGCGGCTTCAACGGTCTGCAGATCGCCGCCCTGCGTCCGCCGCAGCTCAAGGCGGTGATCACGCTCTGTTTCACCGACGACCGCTACGCCGACGACATCCATCACATGGGCGGCTGCCTGCTCGCCGACAACCTCTCCTGGGCCTCGACCATGTTCGACGGCAACGCCTGCCCCCCCGACCCCGAGCTGGTGGGGGAGCGCTGGCGGGAGATGTGGCTAGAGCGCCTGGACGGCAGCGGCCTGTGGCTCGCCCAGTGGCTCGAGCACCAGCGCCGCGACGACTACTGGAAGCACGGCTCGGTGTGCGAGGACTACTCGCGCATCCAGTGCCCGGTCTATGCCGTCAGCGGCTGGGCCGACGGTTACTGCAACGCCGTCTTCCGGGTGCTGGAGGGGCTCGAGGTGCCGCGCAAGGGGCTGGTCGGCCCCTGGGCCCACAAGTATCCGCACCTGGGCGTGCCGGGGCCGGCCATCGGCTTCCTGCAGGAGGCGCTGCGCTGGTGGGACCAGTGGCTCAAGGGCACCGATACCGGGATCATGGACGAACCCATGCTGCGCGTCTGGATGCAGGAGTCGGTGCCGCCCTCGGCCCGCTATGACGAGCGCCCCGGGCGTTGGATCGCCGAGCCCGACTGGCCCTCGCCCAACATCGGGGCCGAGGCCTTCCGGCTCACCGAGGGCCACGACCTGGTGCCGGAAGGGGAGGGGGGCCAGGACGACGAGGCGGTCCTGGACATCCGCTCGCCCCTCTCGGTGGGGCTCTATGCCGGCAAGTGGTGCTCCTACAATGCGCCGCCGGACCTCCCCCACGACCAGCGCGACGAGGATGGTGGCTCGCTGATCTTCCAGACGGCGCGCCTCGAGGCGCCACTGGAGATCTGCGGGTCGCCGCTGGTCGAGCTCGAGCTCTCCGCCGATCAGCCGGTGGCCATGGTGGCGCTGCGCCTCTCCGACATCGCCGAGGACGACAAGGCCACCCGGGTCTCCTACGGGTTGCTCAACCTGACCCACCGCGACAGCGACGAGCACCCCGAGCCGCTGGAGCCGGGGCGGCGCTACCGGGTCAGGATCCCGCTCAAGCACATCGCCCAGCAGTTCGCCGCAGGCCACGCCATCCGCCTGGCCCTCTCCACCAGCTACTGGCCGCTGGCCTGGCCGGCACCGCAGCCGGCGCGGATCACCCTCTGGCCCGGCGCCAGCCGGCTGCTGCTGCCGCGGCGTGAGCCACGCCCCGCGGAGGAGGCCGCACTGCCCGCCTTCGCCGAGCCGGAGGGGGCGCCGCCCCTGGCCAAGACGCTGCTGCAGCCGACCCAGGAAACCTGGCAGGTGATCCGCGACCTGGCCAACGACAGGACTACCCTGGAGGTGATCAACGACGAGGGGCGCTACCGGATCGACGACATCGATCTGGAGATCGCCGCTCGGGTCACCGAGCGTTATGCCTATGCCTACGGCAGCTACGACAGCGTCAGCGGCTGGACGGAGTGGCAGCGCAGCTTCAAGCGCGGTGACTGGGAGGTCAGCACCCTGACCCGCACCCTGCTGACCTCTGATGCCGACAACTTCCGCATCCGGGCCACCCTGGACGCCTGGGAGGGGGATACCCGGATCTTTGCACGGACCTGGGACGAGACCATTCCCCGCGATCTCGTCTAGGGAAACACTGATTTATTGCTGCGCTCGATATCTTGGTCGCCGGCGGTGCTGGTTCGCCAGCCCGGTCGAAATCCTCACCTAGTACCGCATAGGCTCCGGTTTCTGCGCTCCGGCGGCGATCAACCTCCCTTCGCTCGCGACATAAATCAGCAGTTCCCTTGGTCGTCTAGGAAGGTAGGGGCTGCTATGGTGACGTCCTGATGCCACAGGGACGTCCCGCATGAGCCCGACCCCCGCCGCCGTGCCGACGACTCCCCGCGCCTCGCGCAAGGAGATCCTCGGCTGGGCGATGTTCGACTTCGCCAACCAGGCCTATACCCTGCTGATCATCACCGTGGTGTTCGGCGAGCTGTTCACCACGGTGATCGTCGGCGACCGCGGCGACGGCTATCGCCTGGCCAACTTCCTGTGGAGCCTGGCGCTGGCGGTCAGCTACCTGCTGGTGGTGGTGACCGGCCCGCTGTGCGGGGCGGTGATGGACTACCGGGCCGAGAAGAAGGGCTTCCTGTTCGTCAGCTACCTGGCCACCGTGGCCACCACCGCCATGCTCTACTTCGTGGCGCCGGGCTACGTGGTGTTGGGCCTTCTGCTGATCATCGTCTCCAACTACGCCTACTCCATGGGCGAGTCCTTCATTGCCGCCTTCCTGCCGGACCTCGGCCCGCCGGAGGACCTGGGCAAGATCTCCGGCTTCGGCTGGGCACTGGGCTACGTCGGCGGGCTCTTCGCCGCGGGGTTCACGCTGGTGGCACTGGGCGAGGCCACAGCGGAGAACTTCGAGCGCATCCGCTGGGTGGGACCCTTCGCGGCGGGCTTCTTCCTGGTGACCGCCATCCCCACCTTCCTGTGGGTGAAGGAGCGAGGGACGCCCCAGCCACCCGGCAAGCCCTACCGCGAGATTGCCCTGGAGCGCGTCGCGACGACCCTGCACGAGCTCAGGCGCTTCCGCGACCTGGGGATCTTCCTGGTCTCGCTGCTCTTCTCCATGGCCGGCGTCTACATCATCATCGCCTTCGCCTTCATCTACGGCGCCCAGGTGATCGGCTGGGACGAGTCGGTGCGCAACATCATGTTCATCATCGTGCAGATCACCGCGGCGGCAGGCGCCCTGGGCTTCGGCTTCATTCAGGACCGCATCGGCACCCGGGTCACCTACCTCTTCACCCTGGGGCTCTGGGTGGCGGCGATACTGGCCATCTGGGCCACGCCGGAGGTCACCGCCTTCCTGCATGCCCGGTTCGGGCTCGACTGGGAGGCCCAGCACCTCTTCCTGGTGGTGGGCTGCCTGGCGGGGCTCTCCCTGGGCTCCAGCCAGTCCGCCAGCCGCGCCCTGGTGGGGCTCTTCTCGCCGAGCCGCAAGGCCGCCGAGTTCTTCGGCTTCTGGGGCCTGGCCAACAAGCTCGCCGGGGTGATCGGCATCATCGGCCTGGGGCTGCTGCAGTCGCTGGTGGGGCTCAAGGCGTCGATCCTGCTCTGTGCGGTGCTCTTCGTCATCGCCATCCTGGTCTGCCTGTTCGTCGACCAGGCCCGTGGCCAGCAGGCGGCCCGCGACTGGGAGGCGTGCAACGGGCGCTAGCGGGACCGATGCGGAATGTCGCTGTGGCATGATGGTCTCAAGGGGCAGACGCCGGGAGGGAAGGTCATGAGCGAGGAGCGTGCCACACGCCGGGCGGGGCTGGGCATGATGCTGCTGTTCTGGGTGCTCTTCCTGGGCGGCGGGGCCTGGTGGTTCCACGGCTACCTGGAAGCGCAGCGCAACCCCAATGCCCACCTCGCCAACGTCGCGGTGGGGGAGGGCGAGCCGCTGGTGCTGGAGCGCAACCGCGCCGGCCACTTCGTGGCCACCGGGCGCATCAACGACCAGCCGGTGGAGTTCCTGCTCGACACCGGCGCCACCTACGTCGCGGTACCCGCCGGGATGGCCGAGCGGCTGGGGCTCGAGAGCACCGGCAGCGCCTGGTTCAATACCGCCAACGGCCGGGTGCGCGGCGAGCTGACGCTGCTCGACGAGGTGAGCCTGGGCGGGTTCTCCGCCCGGGAAGTGCGCGGCTCCATCAGCCCGGGCCTTACCGGCGAGGCGGCCCTGCTGGGCATGAGCTTCCTCGACCGCTTCGACATCGAGATCCGTGATGCACGCATGGTGCTGCGCCCCGCGGAGCGAGACTGAGGTGGCCATGGCATTCCGTGGGATCCTGCGACGCCTGCCCCCGGTCCTGCACGGCTGGGTACTCATGGCCTGGCGGGTGAAGCGTGCCCTGGTCGCCTATCGGGTCACCATGCTGGCGGCGGGGGTGGCCTTCTACGCGATGCTGGCGCTGTTCCCGGCGATCGCCGCCATCATCTCCCTCTGGGCGCTGGTGCTCGACCCGCAGGACATGGCCCGCCAGATCGGCGAGGTGAGCCGCCTGATGCCCCCCGGTGCCGCGCGGCTGGTGCAGGACCAGGCCCGGGAGATCGGCGAGCATACCCAGGCCGGGCTCAGTGCCACGGCCCTGGGCGGCCTGACGATTGCCATGTTCGTCGCCTCCAAGGGGGTGCGCGGACTGCTGGTCGGCCTGGCGGTGGTGCATGGCGAGACCGAGCGTCGCGCCCTCTGGCAGCGCGGCCTGATGATCCTGACCCTGACCCTGGGACTGATCGTTACCACCCAGGTGGCGATCGCCTTCGTCGCGCTCTTTCCCCTGGCCATCGAGATGATGGGCCTGGAGGGGCCGCTCTTCACCCTGATCGGCCTGCTGCGCTGGCCGGTGCTGCTGCTGGCGATGATGGCGGTGATCGCCGTCTTCTACCGCTACGGGCCCTACCGGCAGACCCCGCGCTGGGAGTGGATCCGCGTGGGTACCCTGGGCGCCACCCTGCTGTGGCTGCTGGGCTCCGGCGGGCTGTCGCTCTATGCACGTCACGTCGCCAACCTCGGCCAGCTCTACGGCTCCCTCGGCGCGGTGGTGGTGCTGATGCTGTGGTTCTGGCTGTCGGCCTTCGTCGTCTTGCTCGGCGCCCTGATCAATGTGCAAATGGGGCGATCTCCCTCCGCCGATCCCGAGGCCCCGTCCCCATGATGACGCTGCTGCAACGTGTTCCACTCGACCTACCCATCCTCCAGGCCCCCATGGCAGGTGCCCAGGGCAGCGAGCTGGCCATCGCCGTCTCCCGTGCCGGCGGCCTCGGGGCCCTGCCCTGCGCCATGCTCTCGCCCGAGGCCATGGCGGAGGAACTCGAGGCCCTGCGCGCCGCGACCTCGGGGCCGGTCAACGTCAACTTCTTCTGCCACGCGCCACCCGCGCCCGACCCCGAGCGGCTGGCGCGCTGGCAGGCGGCGCTGGCGCCCTGGTATGCCGAGTTCGGCCTCGACATCGAGGCGGTGCCGGCCGGGGCCGGGCGGCGTCCCTTCGACCATGCGGCCTGCGACGCCCTCGAGCCCTTCCGTCCGGAGGTGGTGAGCTTCCACTTCGGCCTGCCGGCGCCTGAGCTGCTGGCGCGGGTCAAGGCCTGGGGCGCGACGGTGCTCTCCACGGCCACCACGGTGGAGGAGGCGCGCTGGCTCGAGGCCCGCGGCGCCGATGCGGTGATCGCCCAGGGGCTCGAGGCCGGCGGCCATCGGGGCCTCTTCCTGGCCGAGGACCTGACCACCCAGATGGGGACCCTGGCGCTGCTGCCCCAGGTCCGGCAGGCGGTGGAGGTGCCGGTGATTGCCGCCGGGGGCATCGCCGATGCCCGGGGCGTGGCGGCGGCACTGGCGCTGGGCGCCGAGGCCGTCCAGGTGGGCACCGCCTTCCTCTGCTGTCCGGAATCCCGCGCCTCGGCCATCCATCGCCGGGCGCTGATGAGCGAGGCGGCCCGCCATACGGCCCTGACCAACCTCTACAGTGGCCGCCCGGCCCGAGGCATCGTCACCCGGCTGATGCGCGAGCTGGGGCCGATCAGCGACGCGGCGCCGGCCTTCCCACTGGCCACCGCGGCCATCGCCCCGCTGCGGGCCGCCGCCGAGGCGCAAGGGCGTGGCGATTTCTCCCCGCTGTGGGCCGGGCAGAATGCCAGCCGCTGCCTCGAGGTCCCCGCCGACGAGGTGGTGCGCGAACTGGCCCAGGGCCTCCCCTGCTGAGATAGGGGCCCGCGAGGCACGGGTGTGTCAGGCCCGCTGGAGAAGCTCGACGACCTGAGCGGGCTGGAAGCTGTTGGCGCGACTCTCCTCCCAGTAGCGCTGGTAGAGCGGCTGGTCGGGGAGGTGGCGCAGCAGCTCGCCTGGGGCCAGAACCGGGTAGAGTTCGGCGTAGGAGCAGACCTGGTGGCGCGACACACGGCGCATGATGTGGCTGGGGCCAAGGTCGGCGGGGCGTTCCAGACCCGCGGCCGACAGCATCTCCGCCAGGGCCTCCAGGGTGTTGCGATGATAGTGATAGACCCTCTCGCTCTTGTCGGCCACGTCCAGGTGTCGGCTGCGGCGCGGATCCTGGGTCGCCACACCGCTGGGGCAGCGACCCGAATGGCAGTTCATGGCCTGGATACAACCCAGTGAGAACATGAAGCCGCGCCCGGCGTTGCACCAGTCAGCTCCCAGCGCCAGGGTGCGAGCGATATGAAACGCCGAGGTCAGCTTGCCGGCCCCCGCCAGGCGAATGCGATGGCGCAGGTTGGCGCCTACCAGAGTGCTGTGAACCAGTGACAGGGCTTCCACCAGCGGCATGCCCAGGCGGTTGATGAACTCCAGTGGTGATGCGCCGGTTCCACCTTCGCCGCCGTCCACCACGATGAAATCGGGCAGGATGTCGCTTTCCAGCATCGCCTTGACCATGCCGAACCACTCCCAGGGGTGGCCGATGGCCAGCTTGATGCCTACCGGCTTGTCGTCGGCGAGCATCCGCAGGCGTGCGATGAAGTGCATCATCTCCAGCGGTGTGGAGAATGCCGGATGGCTCGCCGGCGAGACCACGTCCTCGCCGATGGGAACGCCACGCGCGGCGGCAATCTCCGCGGTCACCTTGGCACCGGGCAGGATGCCGCCGTGGCCTGGCTTGGCGCCCTGGGAGAGCTTGACCTCGATCATCCTGACCTCGGGGCGGGCGGCATTCTCGGCGAACCTTGCCGCATCGAAGTTGCCCTCGTGGTCACGACAGCCGAAGTAGCCAGAGCCGATCTCCCACACCAGATCGCCGCCCTGCAGATGGTGGCGAGAGATGCCGCCCTCGCCGGTATCGTGGTAGAAGCCGCCGCGCCGGGCGCCAAGGTTCAGGGCCTCGATGGCGTTGCCGGAGAGCGCGCCGAAGCTCATGGCCGAGATGTTCAGCAGGCTGACCCGATAAGGGTGGCGGCGCTCGCTGCCGACCTTTACCGTCATGGCGTCACGATCCGGGTTAGACGGCGCCAGCGAAGGATTGATCCATTCGTAGCCCTCCGCGTACATGTCCAGTATCGAGCCGAAGGGCTTCTTGTCGAGGACATTCTTGGCACGCTGGTAGACGGCGCTGCGCTGCTCGCGGGAAAAGGGCCGCTCCTCGGTATCCGACTGCACGAAGTACTGGCGGATCTCGGGGCCGATGCCCTCCATGCAGTAGCGGAAATGGGCGAGGATCGGGTAGTTGCGGCGCAGGGTCCGGGAGCGCTGCCGCAGGTCCCAGGTGCCCAGGGCCACCAGGGCGGCAAACAGCGGTACGGGCCAGAAGGGCGCCCCCATGGCCCAGGCGGGCAGGGTAACGGCAAGCCCCAGCAGGCTGATGATGAAGGCGGTGTAGCGCAGCGGAATGGGCCAGGGAATACGGTTCGCCATGGGAAGCTCCGGATGGGGCGGCCGTCAGCGGACGCCGGGCTTGGGTCATACAGTCATGAGGTCGGTCGGCGGGAGAGGATCTTACACACCGCCCACTTCCCTCGTGCGGGGCAGCTGATACCATGGATGCATGAACAGTATTCCTGCCGCCGCGCCGGTCACCGCCCCCCTGGACGACCCGCGCTACTACCTGGCCAATTTCCGCTTCGTGCTGGCGTGGGTGGCCGAGCGCCACGGCGACCTGCTGGACGCGGCCGAGCACGGTTTCCTGGCGGATTTCGCCGCCCTGCCCGAGGCCTCGCAGGCGCTGCTGGTGCGCATGGTGATGCGCAAGGGCGAGCACTTTCGCACCTCGCGCCTGCGCTATCCCGAAATCGGCGACAGCGAGGCGGCGCTCGCGCCCCTGGTCGAGGCGGGCCTGGTGGAGGCCGCCCCCGCGCTCGGCCTGGCGGAGCTCTTCCGCCAGCTGCGCCTGCCCGAGCTGCGCCGTGCCCTGGCCGGCGAGATCGCCGCCGCGGGTCTGCCTGCCGCCACCGGCAAGGCCGCGCTGCTCGAGGCGCTGTCGCCGCGGCTCACCGAGCCTCGCCCGCTCGCCGACTGGTGGCCCGCGGCGCCGGACCGGGTCGTGCGCCTCGCCGTGATGGCGACCTGCGACCGGCTGCGGCTGATGTTCTTCGGCAACCTGCGCCAGGACTGGGCCGAGTTCGTACTCACCGAGCTCGGCCTGCAGCGCTTCGAGCGGGTGGCGATCACCCCCGATTCCCGGGCATTCCGGCGCCGCGCGGAGGTGGATGCCTACCTGGCCCTGCATCGCCTTCGCGAGCGGCTCGAGGCCGGGGAGTCGGTGTCGGTATTGCAGGCCGAACTGCCCGCGCCGCTGGCCGACAACCCCTGGCTGGCGGCACGGCATCGGCGGCTCTGCGTGGCGCTGGGGCGCCAGGTGGAGCGGGAGGGGCAGGGCGAGTCGGCCCTTGCCCTCTATGCCCTGGCCGGCTGGCCGGAGGCAGGGCATACCGGCAGTATCGAGGCGCGCATCCGCCACCTGCGCCTGCTGGAGCGTCGCGGGGAGCACGCCGCGGCCCTGGCCCTGGCCGAGCCCCTGATCAATACCCCGGCCAGCGAGGAGGAGGCCCAGGCGCTGGGACGGCTGGTGCCGCGGCTGCGTCGCCGGCTGGGGCTTGCCCCGCGGACATTCCCGCGAGAGCCGGCGCCTCGGCAGTGGACCCTGAGCCTGCCCCCCGGCCCGGTGGAGGCCGCGGTGCGCGACCACCTGCACGATGGCGCGGCACCGGTGCACTACGTGGAGAACAGCCTGCTCACCGGGCTCTTCGGCCTGCTCTGCTGGGAGGCGCTCTTCGCGCCGCTGCCCGGGGCCTTCTTCCACCCCTTTCACCACGGCCCGGCGGACCTCTACCGCGAGGACTTCGTGGCCCGCCGCCGAGACCGCTTCGATGCCTGCCTGGCCCGGCTCGAGACCGGCGAGTATCGCGAGGCGATCCGCGCCACCTGGCGGGCGAAGCAGGGGCTGGCCTCGCCCTTCGTGCACTGGGGAGTGCTCGACGAGGCACTGCTCGAGCGGGCGCTGGCCTGCCTGCCGGCCGACCACCTGCGTGCCTGCTTCGAGCGGCTGCTCGGCGACCTCAAGGCCAACCGGGCCGGCCTGCCGGACCTGATCCAGTTCCTTCCCGAGGCCCCACAGGGCGAGCCGCGCTATCGGTTTGTCGAGGTGAAGGGCCCCGGCGACCGGCTGCAGGACAACCAGCGTCGCTGGCTGGCCTTCTTCCATGCCCGGGGGATCCCCGCCGCGGTCTGCCATGTGCGCTGGGCGGTGGACGGCCAATGAGCAGGGAGACGGGCTATCGCGTGGCGGTGAGGGCGCTGTGCGACTTCACCGCCCGGGAGGGGGACCTGGACCACCGCTTCACTCCGGCCCCCAGCGCCCGGGAGGGCATCGCGGGCCATGCCCTGGTGGCGAGGCGGCGTGGCGACGGCTATGAGGCCGAGCTGCCGCTTTCCGGCGTCTTCGAGGGGCTGACGGTGGGCGGCCGTGCCGACGGCTTCGACCCGGCCGCCAACCGCCTGGAGGAGGTCAAGACCCATCGCGGCCGCCTGGAGCGCATGGCCGACAACCAGCGGGCCCTGCACTGGGCGCAGGTCAGCGTCTACGGCGCGCTGCTGTGTGCCGAGCGCGGTCTCACCTCGCTGACCCTGTCGCTGGTCTACCTGGACATCACCAGCGGCCGGGAGACCGTGCTGACCCGCGAGGCGAGCGCCACCGAACTGCAGGCCTTCTTCGCGACCCAGTGCCGCCGCTTCCTGGCCTGGGCGGCGCAGGAGGCCCGGCATCGGGAGCGGCGTGACGAGGCGCTCGGCGAGCTTGCCTTTCCCCACGAGCGCTTCCGGCCGGGCCAGCGCGACCTGGCGGAGAGCGTCTACAAGGCCGCCAGCACCGGCCGCTGCCTGCTGGTCCAGGCCCCCACCGGCATCGGCAAGACGCTCGGCACCCTCTTCCCGCTGCTCAAGGCCATGCCCCGCCAGCGGCTCGACCGCCTGGCCTTCCTGACCATGAAGACGCCGGGGCGCCGGCTGGCGCTGGATGCCCTGGCCGTGCTCGGTGGCGGGGCGGCCGAGGCCCGACCGCTGCGGGTGCTGGAGCTCACCGCCCGGGACAAGGCCTGCGAGTATCCCGACCGGGCCTGTCACGGCGAGGCCTGCCCGCTGGCGGCGGGCTTCTACGACCGGCTGCCGGCGGCGCGACAGGCCGCCGTGGCGCGTGGCTGGCTGGACCGCGAAGCGCTGCGCGAGGTGGCCCTCGACCACGGCGTCTGCCCCTACTACCTGGGGCAGGAGCTGGCACGCTGGTGCGACGTGGTCGTCGGCGACGTCAACCACTGGTTCGATGCCAACGCCCTGCTGCATGGCCTCGCACGGGCCAACGGCTGGCGCCTGGGCCTGCTGGTGGACGAGGCCCACAACCTGGTGGAACGGGCCCGGGGGATGTACAGCGCCGAGCTGGACCAGCGCCGCCTCGCCCGGCTGCGCCGTGAGGCCCCCGGGGCCCTGGCACGCCCCCTGGGGCGCCTGGCCCGGCAGTGGCAGGCGCGGGTCCGGGAGGCGGGGATGAGCGAAGCCGGCGAGCCGGGCCGGCCGGCCTACCGGGTGCTCGACGGCCTGCCCGAGGGGATGGTCGCGGCCCTGCAGGGGGTCGCCAGCGCCACCACCGAGCACCTGGGCGAACACCCCGACCAGGCCTCCCTCGCGCTCCAGGAGCTGCTCTTCGAGACGCTGGCCTTCACCCGGCTGGCGGAGTCCTTCGGCGAGCATTCGCTGTGCGACCTGGCCCGTCACGGCCGCGGCCGGGCCGTGCTGGGGCTGCGCAACCTGGTGCCGGCGGACTTCCTGGCGCCGCGCTTCGCGGCGGCGCAGTCTGTCGTGCTCTTCTCGGCGACCCTGAGCCCCGCCCATTACCATCGGGACCTGCTGGGCCTGCCGGCCGCCACGGTGTGGCACGAGGTCGCCTCGCCGTTCGCCGCCGAGCAGCTCGAGGTGCGCATCCGCACCGACATCTCCACCCGGCTGCGCGACCGGGAGGCGTCGCTTTCGCCCATCGTTGCCGAACTGGCCGGGCAGTACCGCCGCCGGCCGGGCCACTACCTGGCCTTCTTCAGCAGCTTCGCCTACCTGGAGGCGGCCCGGGCACGGCTGCAGGAGGCCCATCCCGAGATTCCCGTGCGCGCCCAGACCCGCGGCATGCGCGAGGAGGCTCGCGACGCCTTCCTGGCCGGTTTCAGGCCGGGCGGGCAGGGGATCGGCTTCGCGGTACTGGGCGGGGCCTTCGCCGAGGGCATCGACCTGCCGGGCGAACGGCTGATCGGCGCCTTCATCGCTACCCTGGGGCTGCCGCCCTTCGACCCCTTCAACGAGGCCCTCAAGGCGCGACTGGAAGCGCGTTTCGGGCGTGGCGACGACTACGCCTATCGCGTTCCCGGGCTGATCAAGGTAGTGCAGGCGGCGGGTCGGGTGATTCGTGGTCCCGAGGACGAAGGCACGGTGGTGCTGATGGACGACCGCTTCGCGCGCCGCGAGGTGCAGGCCCGGCTGCCGGGGTGGTGGGCCGTCGAGTGATCGCGTCTCAGCGCTGCCAGCGCGGAATCTCCTCGACACGGGTGGTGATGTCCTCGTCCGCCTCGTAGAGCGCCTCGAGCTCCCGGGCGGCCTCCTGGATGGTCTGGATCTGCTGCGTCTCGTTGCCGAACACCTCGAGCTGGCGCAGCAGCGCCTGCTCGTCGTGGGGGCGGAAGGTATCGATAGTGTGCTGGGCCTGCTCCCGGGGAATGCCCAGGCCGATCAGGGCGTCGCGGGTGAGCTCGAGGCTGGCGGGAAGCAGCTCGCGCACGATATGGGTGATTCCCGCCCGCATCAGCAGGTGGGCATGGTGGCGGTTGCGCGCCCGGGCATAGAGCTGGAGATGGGGAAACTGGCGGCGCACCTGGCCGACGATGCGCATCGAGGCCTCGGGGTCTCCTACCGCCACCACCAGCACCCGGGCCCGGTCGGCCCCGGCGGCCTTGAGTAGGTCGATGCGCGAGGCATCCCCGTAGTAGACCTGGTTGCCGTAGCGGCGCACCACCTCGACCTGGTCGGCGTTGATGTCGAGCACCGTGTAGGGGATCTTCAGCCCCTGCAGGGCGCGCCCCATGATCTGCCCGAAGCGGCCGAATCCGGCGATGATGATCTGCGGGGCGTCGTCAGGCAGGGTGTCGTAGTCGCGCTTCGCCCGGCGACGGGTGAAGAGGCGACGAAGGCCGTGCACATGCAGCTGGAAGAGCAGCGGCGTGGTCGCCATGGAGAGCGAGGTCACCAGGATCAGCAGGCTGACCAGCGACGGGTCGAGCAGGGCGGCACTCGCCGCCGCGGAGAGCAGCACGAAGCCGAACTCTCCGCCCTGGGAGAGCAGCACGCCCAGGTTGAGGCTATCCTTCCAGCCGGTGCCGTGGACCCTCGCGGCGACCAGCATGGCCAGCGCCTTGAGCACCACCAGCCCCAGGGTCAGGCCGAGCACGACCAGCGGCATCTCGCCGATCAGGCGAATATCGGCCGTCATGCCCACCGCCATGAAGAACAGCCCCAGCAGCAGCCCGCGGTAGGGCTCGATATCGGCCTCGATGTTGTGGCGGTAGCTCGAGTCGGCGAGCAGCACGCCGGCGATGAAGGCCCCCAGGGCCATCGAGAGCCCGGCCAGCTCCATCAGCAGGGCGGCGCCGATCACCACCAGCAGCACCGTGCCGGCAAAGACCTCGCGGCTGCGGGTGGCCGCGGCATAGTGGAACAGCGGCCTCAGCAGGTAGCGGCCGCCGACGATCAGCCCGAGGAAGGCACCGACCGCCACCAGCACCTCCTGAAGCAGCGGCAACAGACCCTCTGCCAGCAGGCTCTCGGCCGCGAGCATGGGAATGATGGCCAGTACCGGGATGGCCGCCAGGTCCTGGAACAGCAGCAGGGCGAAGGCATTGCGGCCGTGGCGTGTCTGCAGCTCCTTGCGCTCGCCGAGCAGCTGCAGCACCAGCGGCGTGGAGCAGAGCCCCAGGCTGAAGCCCACCACCAGCGCCGCGGCGGGGGAGAGCCCCAGCCACCAGGCGGCCAGCGACAGCAGGGCCGTGGTGATGGCGACCTGCAGGCTGCCGAAGCCGAACACCGCCTTGCGCATCACGCGCAGGCGCGAGGGCTTGAGTTCGAGGCCGATCACGAAGAGCAGGAAGACGATGCCAACCTGGGAGAACTGCAGCACCGCCTCGGCGTCGGCCACCAGGGCCAGGGTCGAGGGGCCGATGATCACCCCCGCGGCCAGGTAGCCCAGTACCTCGCCGAGCCCCAGGCGCTTGAAGACCGGCACGATCAGCACCGCCGCCGCGAGGAAGATCAGTGCATTGATCAGCAGGTCGGTGGCCAAGGGCCCTCCTTGCGAATGGCGGTGGGGAGCCCCATGCTAACCGATGGAGGCCATGTCGTGGTCATGCAAGCGTCAGGCCAGGCCAGTGGGCTCGGCATTGAGAGGCCCCTGGCCCGGAGGCCCTGTCAGAAGGAGAGCGTCATGCGACTCAATGCCGACTTCAGCCGCCGTGCGGTGGTCACGCCCGACGAGTACCGCTGGGTGGAATCCCCTACCCCGGGAGTGGAGCGGATGATGCTGGACCGGGTCGGCGACGAGGTGGCCCGGGCCACCTCGCTGGTGCGCTATGCGCCCGACAGCACCTTCCCGACCCACGAGCACGGTGGCGGCGAGGAGATCCTGGTGCTGGAGGGCGAGTTCGCCGACGAGCATGGCCGCTATCCCGCGGGCCACTACCTGCGCAACCCCATCGGCACGTCTCACGCCCCGCGGGTGGGCGAAGAGGGGGCGCTGATCTTCGTCAAGCTGCACCAGTTCTCGCCGGACGACACCGAACAGAAGGTGATCGACACCCGCGCCGGCGGCTGGCGCCCCGGGCTCGTCGACGGGCTCGAGGTGCTGCCGCTCCATGACGTCGAGGGCGAGCACGTGGCGCTGGTGCGCTGGGCGCCCAACACCCGCTTCCAGACCCATGCCCACTGGGGCGGCGAGGAGATCCTGGTCCTCGAGGGCACCTTCCACGACGAGCATGGGGCCTATCCCGCCGGCAGCTGGCTGCGCAGCCCCCACCGCAGCGAGCACACGCCCTTCACGCGGGAGGATGGCGCACTGATCTACGTCAAGGTCGGGCACCTGCTGCCCGAGTGAACGGCGGCCCTGTAACGCATGATGACAATTCGCTACCGGCCGCGATTGTGCGTTTCGCGGCCGCTGTGCTACCTCTAAGGGCGGCATTTCGCCGAATGGTAATCGACAAGGAGACGTCGCATGGGTATCGAAGTAGGCGGCCTGCTGGGCCTCATCTGGTTGATCATCGTCATCTGGGCCATCGTCAAGGTGGCCAAGAGTTCGGCTGGCGGGCTGTCCAAGCTGATCTGGATCCTGGTCCTGCTGTTCTTCCCGCTGATCGGGTTGATCATCTGGTTCCTGTTCGGGCCCAAGGGATAGCGGTTCCCCGGCCTCCCACCCTCCGCATCGGCGGGCGCCTCGCGGTCCATCCGGGCCGCGGGTGTCCCGTGGAGTGAGCCGGACTCTCCGGGCTCAGGTCGGGTCCCTGCCCGCCTCGCGGGTGATCTCCTCCAGGCTGCGCCCCGACACCACGGACTCGGGTTCGATGGACGTGGGATTGCGCCTCGCATCGGCGGCCTCGTCCTCCATCTTCACCAGCAGCCACCCCTCCCCCTGCTCCAGGTGCGTGCGGATCAGCGCATAGCCCCCGCGCAGCTTCTCGCCCTCCAGCCAGACGGTGGCATGGCCCTCCTCGAGCTGCTCGGCGATCGAGGCGTGGTCCGCGAGATTGCGGTAGTGGCCGCGATCCCAGATCAGCACCGTGCCGGCGCCGTATTCGCCCTCGGGAATCACGCCCTCGAAGTCGGCATAGGCCAGGGGATGATCCTCGGTGGGGATCGCCAGGCGCTTGACCCGCGGGTCGGTGGAGGGGCCCTTGGGCACGGCCCAGGACTTCAGCACGCCATCGACCTCGAGGCGGAAATCGTAGTGCATTGTGGAGGCGGCGTGCTGCTGGATGACGAAGCGCGGCCGGTCGCCCTGTCGACCGTTTTCCATGGGCTCGGGGGTACGGCGCGGGTCGCGCTTCTCGCGGTAGCGGGTCAGGGTGTCGCGGGATGCGGCCATGGGGCACCTCCGGCCTGTGGTTATCCGCAGTCTAGTCGCTGACGGGGTTGTCCCGGGGCTCGCCACGATCACACTTGACGCACTCCAGGGCGAGGCCGAGTCGCGAGCGCCGCCCGGCCTCGGTGGTGACCCAGGGCCGCTCGGTCCAGGGCGGCTGGTGGCGCACGTGCTGGTTATGGCCGCAGGCGAGTTCCGCGACCCAGTGGCCCTCCTCGTCGAGGTGGTAGCCGATGATGGGCTGCTGCATGGGAGGCTATCGCCGCGGCGGGGCCTTGTAGTGGCCGGGTACCGTCACGCGTTCGCCGTTGGGCAGGTCGCGGACATGGGCGGGCACGAAGACCCGCGTGATCACGCTTCTGGCCTTGCGCTCTGTCATGGGGGAACCCTCCGTGTGATCTCGGGACGTCGGCTCCCACAGTAGCCCTCGCGGCCACGGGGAATCAACGTCGGCCCGTTGCCCCCATCCAACAGGTCGCGCTCGCCTTCCATTTCCCGGGGCCAGCGGCCCCGGGCATGGTTCAGTGGCGCCCCGGCCCGGACGCGCGCCGCGCGCCGCCCCGGGGCAGCCGGGTGAAGCGCACCGGCGGGCTGTACTTCTCGTTGGCGGGCGCGCGCTCGGGGGCCGGACGGACCCGCCAGCCCCGCGAGGTCGCCCACTCCTTGAGTTCCCGGTAGTCGAGCAGCGGGTAGTCCCGCGAGTAGGGGTTGGGGGATGCCGACGGGAAGGCGAAGGCCACATGGGGATAGCGGGCCAGGGCGTCTTCGCTGTCATGGGCGCTGAGCGCCCGGTCCAGCGCGGACTGCCACGCCCGGGACTCGCGACGTGCTACGGCTTGGGTTGCTTGCATCGGATTGCCCTCCGTTGTTGTGCCTGTTGCCGGGCCATGAAAAAACGCCCCGCCCGGCAGGGCCGGACAGGGCGTCATCATCTGGGGTGGCGGCAGGCCGGCGGACGCGGGCGCGTCGCGTCTCACGGGTCGCGATGGGCATCTCCATCATGACGAGGCCTCCCTCCATCCTGCCGGGGCGGATGGCCCCGGCCTTGCGTCTACGGGATCAGTCCCAGCTCAGTGCGCCGCCCACCTGGTACTCGGTGACGCGGGTCTCGAAGAAGTTCTTCTCCTTGCGCAGGTCGATGATCTCACTCATCCACGGGAAGGGGTTCTGCGCGCCGGGGAACTGCTCCTTCAGGCCGATCTGCGCCAGGCGACGATTGCAGATGAAGTGCAGGTACTCCTCCATGATCGCCGCGTTCATGCCCAGCACACCGCGGGGCATGGTGTCCCGGGCATAGGCGATCTCGAGCTCGGTGCCCTCGAGGATCATCTGGGTGACCTCGTCCTGGAACTCGGCCGTCCACAGGTGCGGGTTCTCGATCTTGATCTGGTTGATCATGTCCACGCCAAAGTTCAGGTGCATGGACTCGTCACGCAGGATGTACTGGAACTGCTCGGCCACGCCGGTCATCTTGTTGCGGCGGCCCATGGAGAGGATCTGGCTGAAGCCGCAGTAGAAGAAGATGCCCTCGGTGACGCAGTAGAAGGCGATCAGGTTGCGCAGCAGCTCCTGGTCGGTCTCCGGGGTGCCGGTGTTGAAGTCCGGACGCGCCAGCGACTGGGTATGCTTGAGGCTCCAGGCGGACTTGGCGGCCACCGAGGGGACCTCGCGGTACATGTTGAAGACCTCGCCCTCGTCCATGCCCAGCGACTCCACGCAGTACTGGTAGGCGTGGGTGTGGATCGCCTCCTCGAAGGCCTGGCGCAGCAGGTACTGGCGGCACTCGGGGTTGGTGATCAGGCGGTAGAGCGCCAGCACCAGGTTGTTGGCCACCAGCGAGTCCGCGGTGGAGAAGTAGCCCAGGCTGCGCTCGACGATGCGCTGCTCGTCCGCGGTGAGGCCCTCGGCACTCTTCCACAGAGCGATGTCGGCGTTCATGTTCACTTCCTGGGGCATCCAGTGGTTGGCGCTGCCGTCCAGGTACTTCTGCCAGGCCCACTCGTACTTGAAGGGCACCAGCTGGTTGAGGTCGGCGCGGGCATTGATCATCTGCTTGTCGTCGACCTCGATGCGCGCCGCGCCCATCTCCAGCTCCTCGAGGCCGGCGGCCACGTCGAGCTCCTCCAGGGACTGGCGGGCCCGGGCCAGGCGGTCACCCTCGGCCACCCGGTAGCTGCCGCGGCTCTCGGCAACGGACGTATCGTCGGCCGGAGGCTCGGCAGCGGGCTGCGGAGCGGGCGCCGGCTTGGGTTGCTCGGCGACGGTTGTCTCATCCTCGTGGAACTCGTCCCAGTTCAGCATCGTCTCTCTCCCGGTGGCATTCCGGATGATGTGGCGGGCGCGGTCGGCGCCTTGGCCAGGATTCATGGTTGGCAAGAGGGAGGGCAGGGCCTTCCCTCTTGCTTGGCGCTTGGCGCTGTTACTGGCAGGCCTCGCAGCCCAACTCGTCGATCTCGCCCGCGGAGGGGGCGCGGGAGCCACCGCCGTTCTTGCCCTGCAGGAAGTCATCGATGCCCTTGGGCTCCTTGGCTTCCGGCGCAGTGGACGGGGTCGGTGCCGGGGCGCCGCCGGGCGAGGCATTGCTCACGGCATTGAGGGTGCCGCGGTCGACGGTGGACTTCTCCACCGAGGTCGCGCCCAGGGCGCGCAGGTAGTAGGTGGTCTTCAGGCCGCGGAACCAGGCCATGCGGTAGGTCACGTCGAGCTTCTTGCCGGAGACCCCCTTGATGTAGAGGTTCAGCGACTGGGCCTGGTCGATCCACTTCTGGCGCCGCGCGGCGGCCTCCACCAGCCACTTGGGCTCCACCTCGAAGGCGGTGGCGTACTTGGCCTTGAGGTCGTCCGGGATGCGGTCGATGGGCTGGGCCGATCCGTCGTAGTACTTGAGGTCGTTGATCATCACCTCGTCCCACAGCCCGCGCGCCTTGAGGTCGTTGACCATGGGCGCGTTGACCACCGTGAACTCGCCGGAGAGGTTCGACTTCACGTAGAGGTTCTGGTAGGTCGGCTCGATGGACTGGGTCACGCCGCAGATGTTGGAGATGGTGGCGGTCGGGGCGATGGCCATCACGTTGGAGTTGCGCATGCCCTGGCCGGCGATCTTGTCGCGCAGGCGGTCCCAGTCCTGGGTGACGCTCTCGTCGAGTTCGATGTACTTCTCGCCGCGCTCGGTCTTGAGCTTCTGGATGGAGTCGATGGGCAGGATGCCCTGGCTCCACAGCGAGCCCTCGAAGCTCTGGTAGCGGCCGCGCTCGGTGGCGAGATCAGAGGAGGCCTCGATGGCGTGGTAACTGACCAGCTCCATGGAGCGGTCGGCGAACTCGACGGCCGCGTCGCTGGCGTAGGCGATGTCCTGGGCGTAGAGGGCGTCCTGGAAGCCCATGATGCCGAGCCCCACCGGGCGATGCTTGGCGTTGGAGTTCTTCGCCTGGGGCACCGCGTAGTAGTTGATGTCGATGACGTTATCGAGCATGCGCACGGCGGTGCGCACGGTCTTCTTGAGCTTCTCGCCGTCGAGCCGACCGTCCACCACGTGCTGGGCCAGGTTGACCGAGCCCAGGTTGCACACCGCGATCTCGTCGGCGGAGGTGTTCAGGGTGATCTCGGTGCACAGGTTGGAGGAGTGCACCACGCCGGCATGCTGCTGGGGGCTCCTCAGGTTGCACGGGTCCTTGAAGGTGATCCAGGGATGGCCGGTCTCGAACAGCATCGAGAGCATCCTGCGCCACAGGTCCTTGGCGCGGACGCGCTTGTAGAGCTTGAGCTCCCCCGTGCGGGTCATCGCCTCGTACTCCTCGTAGCGCTGCTCGAAGGCCGCGCCGTAGAGGTCGTGGAGGTCCGGGCAGGTGGAGGGGGAGAAGAGCGTCCACTCGCCGTCATCGAAGACCCGCTTCATGAACAGGTCGGGCACCCAGTTGGCGGTGTTCATGTCGTGGGTGCGGCGGCGGTCGTCGCCGGTGTTCTTGCGCAGCTCCAGGAACTCCTCGATATCGAGGTGCCAGGTCTCGAGGTAGGCGCAGACCGCCCCCTTGCGCTTGCCGCCCTGGTTGACCGCCACGGCGGTGTCGTTGACCACCTTGAGGAAGGGGACGACGCCCTGGGACTTGCCGTTGGTGCCCTTGATCCAGGAGCCGAGCGCGCGCACCGGCGTCCAGTCGTTGCCCAGGCCCCCGGCCCACTTGGAGAGCAGGGCGTTGTCGCGGATGGCGCTGTAGATGCCGTCGAGCTCGTCGGGCACAGTGGTCAGGTAACAGCTGGAGAGCTGGCTGCGCACGGTGCCGGCGTTGAACAGGGTCGGCGTGGAGGCCATGTAGTCGAAGCTCGAGAGCAGCTCGTAGAACTCGATGGCCCGCGCCTCGCGGTCGTCCTCGCCCAGCGCCAGGCCCATGGCGACCCGCATGAACATTACCTGGGGCAGCTCGTAGCGCACCTCGTCGCGGTGGATGAAGTAGCGGTCGTAGAGGGTCTGCAGGCCCAGGTAGGTGAAGGCGTTGTCGCGATGGTGGTCCAGCGCCTCGCCCAGGCGGTCGAGGTCGAACTCGGCCAGTGCCGGGTCGAGCTGCTCGAACTCGATGCCCTTGGCGATATAGGCCTTGAAGGCCGGCGCGTAGAGCTCGGCCATCTCCCCGTAGGTGGCCTCGTCGGCGATGCCCAGGAAGGAGAGCGCCTCGCGGCGCAGGTTGTCCTGCAGCAGGCGGGCGGTGACGTAGGTGTAGTCGGGATCCTTCTCCACCAGGGTGCGGGCGGTCATCATCAGCGCCTGGGAGACGCCGTCCACGGTGACCCCGTCGTAGAGGTTCTTCAGCGAGTCGTCGACGATCTTCTGGGCCTCGACGTTGGCCAGCCCCTCGCAGGCATCCGCCACCAGGGTCTCGATGCGGCCCAGGTCCAGCGGACGGGTGGTGCCGTCGGCGAGGGTCACGTTGAGGCTGGGGTGTGGCTTGACGATGTCGTCGCCGGCCGCGGCCCGCGCCCGGGCGTGCGCCTCGCGGTAGAGCACGTAGGCGCGGGCGACCCGCTGCTCGCCGGCGCGCATCAGCGCCAGCTCGACCTGGTCCTGGATGTCCTCGATGTGCAGGGTGCCGCCGTCGGGCATGCGGCGCAGGAAGGCCTTCTCGATGCTCTCGGTGGACTGGCGGACGAAGTCGCGCACCCGCGAGGAGGTGGCGGCGTTGTCGCCCTCCACGGCGATGAAGGCCTTGCTCATGGCGACGGCGATCTTGTCGGCGTCGAAGGCCACGACGTCGCCGTTGCGCTTGATGACGCGCAGGGCCTTGGGTGCGGTGACGGAAACGGACGGCTCGTCCGGTGTGACAATGGTATCCATGGCGCCGGGGGTCCCTGACTGGTGAGTCGAATGGTCGAAGGCCGCCTCGCGGGCGACGGTTGACAGGTATGGTGCCGGTTGCTAAGGCACATGATGTAGTGTTCGTGCCGGGTCGAGACACAAGATAGTGTGCTTTTCGGGCCCCATCAAGTGGATAACCTGTGGATCGGCTGTGGCCATCCGGGGGGCAGAATGGCCCCCGTCGCCAGGCCCCGTCGTTGGGCCTCGGAGACACTCGCTGTCGCCATGTGGAGACGGGAAGGCGGAATGTCGGATTTCGGGTATCCTTTAGCCATTGGCGTTGGCTCCCGACAGCGGGAGCCCCGCGACCGCTCACCTGCCCGCCAGGATGGAACAGAGGATGGACGACAGCTTGCAAGCCCAGGAACAGGATCATGTGCTGATCATCGAGGATGACGAGCGGCTGGCCGGCCTGACCCGCGACTACCTGGAGGCCAACGGCTTCCGGGTCACGGTGGAGGCCGACGGCACCCGCGGCGTCGAGCGGATCCTCTCCCTGCAACCGGACCTGGTGATCCTCGACCTGATGCTGCCGGGCGAGGATGGCCTGTCGATCTGCCGCCGGGTGCGCAGCGAGTACCCCGGCCCGATCATGATGCTCACCGCCCGCACCGACGACATGGATCAGGTGCTGGGCCTGGAGATGGGCGCCGACGACTACGTGCCCAAGCCGGTACAGCCGCGGGTGCTGCTGGCGCGCATGCGCGCCCTGCTGCGGCGCGCCGAGCCGGCCGAGGCCGGTGAGGAGACCCGACTGACCTTCGCCGACCTGGTGATCGACAACGCCACCCGCGAGGCCTGGCTGGACGGCGAGCGCATCGACCTGACCAGTGCCGAGTTCGACCTGCTCTGGCTGCTGGCCAGCAATGCCGGCCGGGTGCTGACCCGCGAGGAGATCTTCGACCGCCTGCGCGGCATCAAGTACGACGGCCAGGATCGCTCCATCGACGTGCGTGTCTCGCGCATTCGCCCCAAGGTCGGCGACGATCCCAACCAGCCGCACCGCATCAAGACGGTGCGCAGCAAGGGCTACCTCTTCGTCAGGGATGGCTGAGCCATGCGTCGGACCCTGGCCGACAGCACCTTCCTGCGCGTCTATGTCCTGCTGGCGCTGGCGCTGCTGCTGACCTTCGGCCTGGCGCTGCTGGGGCTGGCCATTGTCGACCAGGTGCGCCGCGAGCACTATCGCGAGCAGCTGGTCGAGCCGCCTATGCGGGTGCTGACCGCCTGGGTCGACTCGCTGCCCGAGGCCGGACGCGAGGCGTGGCTGGCGAGCCGCTCGGAACAGCTCGACATGACCCTCCGGCTGGTGTCGGTCGACGACCTCTCCCTGAACTACTTCTCCCGCTCGCGCCTCGAGCGCGGCCGCGTGCTGGTCATGCCCCGGGGCGAGTACGGCTGGCGCCTGCAGCGTCTGCTCCCCGGTGGCGAGAATCTGCTGGAGGTCGACGTGGCGAGCCTCAGCGAGCAGCAGCTGCGCGGGCTCACCGAGCTGCTCGCCGAGTGGCTCGCCCAGGCCTCGGGCGACGCGCGCCGGGCCCAGCTGGAGCGGGTCGCCGGTGACGGCATTCCCCTGCAGCTGAGCGAGTCCCCGCCCGAGGGGCTGGATACCCGCCAGCTGGCGCGCCTGGCGGAGGGGGAGGTGGTGATCAGGCTGCTGCCCGGGCGCTGGTCCATGGCGATGTACCGCCTGCTGCCCGGCAGCGACCCCCAGACCCGCTGGCTGGCCATCGGCCCGGTGAAGGCCTTCGAGCCGCTGCCGGGTTCGCTGCTGGTGCTGCTGCTGGTGCTGCTGCTGGGCGTGCTGGCGGCGATCATCTACCTGATCGTGCGCGGGGTGGAGGCCCGCATGGCGCGCCTGGAGCTGGCGGCGACCCGCATCGCCGGTGGGCGACTGGATACCCGCGTCAAGGTCGAGAGCGGCGACTTCCTGGGGCGCCTGGGGATGGCCTTCAACGGCATGGCCGCCCAGGTGCAGTCGCTGCTGCGCGCCCAGCAGGACATGATCCGCGCGGTCTCCCACGAGCTGCGCACCCCGGTGGCGCGCATCCGCTTCGCGGTGCAGATGGTCGAGGACATGACCGACGATCCGGCGATCCGTCGGCAGCTGGAGGGCGTCGATGGCGACATCACCGAACTCGACGAGCTGATCGACGAGATCCTCACCTATGCCCGGTTGGGCAGCGAGACGGCCAATGGCGCCGAGCTCGAGACCTCGCTGGTCGATTGCCGCGCCATGGCCGAGCGGGTCATCGAGGCGCTGCGGCCGCTGCATCGCGACGTCCTCATCGAACTGGACGAGGGGCCGGAAGTGGAGGTCCAGGCGGAGCCCCGCTACCTGCAGCGGGCGCTGCAGAACCTGGTGGCCAATGCCTGCCGTCACGCCCGCTCCCGGGTGGTGATCCGCCTGCAGAGCGAACCCCGGCTGGTGCGCCTGGATGTGGAGGACGATGGCCCCGGCATTCCCGCGGCGGCGCGCAGCGAGGTCTTCAAGCCCTTCGCGCGCCTTGACGACAGCCGCACCCGGCACTCCGGCGGCTACGGCCTGGGGCTCTCCATCGTGCAGAAGGTCATGGCCTGGCACGGCGGCAGCGTGATGGTGGATGCCAGCGCCGCGCTCGGTGGGGCGCGCTTCACCCTGCTGCTGCCGCGGCGCAACGCTACGCCGGCCTGATCCCCTCCAGCACCGCGAAGGAGGTCTCCCGGGCGGTGCGCAGGAAGTCCTCCATCCAGGGCGCGCCGCGGGTCTCCTCGCGGATCGCCGCGAACAGCGTGCTCCACACCCCCTTCTCACCCAGCGCCACGGCCTTGACGTAGTCGCGTTCCAGGTACTCGGTGAGGGCCCAGTTGGGCAGGGCGCAGACGCCGCGTCCGCTGGCCACCAGCTGCATCATCATGATGGTCAGCTCGGCGGTGCGTACCTCCTTCGGCCGTACCCCGGCGGGGTCGAGGAACTGGGTGAAGACGTCGAGCCGGGCATGTTCCACCGGATAGGTGATCAGGGTCTCCTCGGCCAGCTCCTCGGGGGTGACGAAGGGCCGGCCAGCCAGGGGGTGCTGACGGGCCACCGCCAGCAGGCCCTCGTAGCGAAACAGCGGCTCGTAGTGGATGCCGGGCAGTGGCTGGGGATCGGCGGTGATCACCAGGTCGAGCTGTTCGCGGGCCAGCGCCGGCAGGGGATCGAAGTGGTGGCCGCCGGGGATGTCGATCTCCACCTCCGGCCAGTGGTTGCGGAAGTGGTCGATGGTGGGCATCAGCCACTGGAAGCAGCTGTGGCACTCGATGGCCATGTGCAGGCGCCCCTGCTCGTTGCCGGCCAGCCGGGCCAGGTCGCGCTCGGCCATGCGCACCAGCGGCAGGACCTGCTCGGCCAGGGTCAGCAGGCGCGTGCCGGCCCGGGTGAACTCCACCGGCCGGGTCTTGCGCAGGAACAGCGGGCTCCCCAGGCGCTCCTCCAGGTCCTTGATCTGGTGGGAGAGGGCCGACTGGGTCAGGTGCACGCGTTCGGCGGCTTCCACCAGGGAGCCGGCATCGCGCAGGGCGACCAGGGTGCGCAGGTGACGGAGTTCGAGCATTCGAGTGAACCTGATTCATCTTCAAGATTAGGAAGTTTAGTTTGATTCACATCGGCTGGCCAGCGAGACTTCCCGGCATCATTCATGAAGAAGGGACGTCATCATGACGCTGGCTCATGTCATCGGCTATCCGCGCATCGGCGCGGATCGCGAACTGAAACATGCCACCGAGGCCTACTGGCGGGGCGAGATCGACCGCGAGGCCCTGGAGGCCACCGGGCGTGCCCTGCGCCTGGCGAACTGGGCGGCCCAGCGCGAGGCCGGTCTCGACCTGGTGACGGTGGGGGACTTCGCCTTCTACGACCAGGTGCTCGACGTCTCGGTGTTGCTGGGGGCGGTGCCGGGGCGCTTCGGGGCCGAGGCGGAGGTGGCTCGTGGCGAGGTGTCGCTGGACACCGCCTTCCGCATGGCCCGGGGCCGGGCCCCCGGCGGCGAGCCGGCCGCGGCCTGCGAGATGACCAAGTACTTCGATACCAACTATCACTACCTGGTCCCCGAGCTGCACGCCGGCCAGACCTTTCGCCTGGCCAGCCGCCGCCTCTTCGACCAGGTGGACGAGGCCCGGGCCGCCGGCCACCCGGTCAAGGTGGCCCTGACCGGTCCGCTGACCTGGCTGTGGCTGGGCAAGGAGCGCGGCGAGGCCCGCGACGAGTTCGACCGGCTTTCCCTGCTCGACGGCATCCTCGATGTCTATGCCGAGGTGCTGGAGCGGCTGGCCGGGCAGGGCGTCGAGTGGGTCCAGCTCGACGAGCCGGCGCTGGTGCAGGACCTGCCCCTGGCCTGGCGACAGGCCTACGAGCGCGCCTACCATCGGCTGCAGGCCACCCCGGTCAGGCTGCTGCTGGCAAGCCCCTTCGGTGGCCTGGGTGACAACCTCTCCCTGGCGGTGGGCCTGCCGGTGGATGGCCTGCACATCGACGCGGTGCGTGCCCCGGCGCAGCTCGACGCGGTGCTGGATCGCCTGCTGCCCCACAAGGTGCTCTCGGTGGGGGCCATCGACGGGCGCAACGTCTGGCGGGCCGACCTGGCCCTGTGGCGCGAGCGCCTGGCCACGGCACGCATGCGCCTGGGCGAGCGGCTGTGGATCGCCACGAGCTGCTCGCTGCTGCACGTGCCGGTGGACCTGGCCGCGGAGACCTCGCTGGATGCCGAGATCAGGAGCTGGCTGGCCTTCGCCCGGCAGAAGCTCGACGAGACGGCCACCCTGGCGCGCCTGCTGGATGGCCGCGCCGGCGCCGCCGACCGTGATCGCGTGGCGGCCGCCAGCCGGGCCCTGCAGTCGCGTCGCGAGGCGCCTCGCCTGCATCGCCCCCAGGTGGCCGAGCGGCTGGCCGGGGTCACGGCGGCCGATACACGGCGTCGCTCTCCCTTCGCCACGCGTGCCGTGGCCCAGCAGCGCCATCTCGCGCTGCCGCTGTTCCCTACCACGACGATCGGCTCCTTCCCCCAGACGGCGGAGATCCGCGCCGACCGGCGCGCCTTCAAGGCCGGCGAGCTCTCTCGCGAGGGCTACGAGGCTCGGATGCGCGAGGAGATCGCCCGGGTGGTGGCCCGCCAGGAGGTGCTGGACATCGACATGCCGGTGCACGGCGAGCCCGAGCGCAACGACATGGTCGAGTACTTCGGCGAGCAGCTCGACGGCTACGCCTTCACGCGCTTCGGCTGGGTGCAGAGCTACGGGACGCGCTGCGTCAAGCCGCCGATCCTCTTCGGCGACGTGGTGCGCCCGGCGGCGATGACGGTGCGCTGGAGCGAATATGCCCAGTCGCTCACCGAGCGGCCGATGAAGGGCATGCTCACCGGGCCGGTCACCCTGCTGCAGTGGTCCTTCGTGCGCGACGACCAGCCCCGCGAGACCACCTGCCGGCAGCTCGCCCTGGCGCTGCGCGACGAGGTCCTCGACCTCGAGGCGGCGGGCATCCGCGCCATCCAGATCGACGAGCCGGCCCTGCGCGAGGGGCTGCCGATGCGTCGCGCCGAGTGGCAGGGCTACCTCGACTGGGCGGTGGCCTGTTTCCGGCTGGCCGCCTCGGGGGTGCGTGACGAGACCCAGATCCACACCCACATGTGCTATTCAGAGTTCAACGACATCATCGAGTCGATTGCCGCCCTGGATGCCGATGTGATCACCATCGAGACGTCGCGCTCGGACATGGAGCTGCTCGACGCCTTCCAGGGCTTCGCCTATCCCAACGCCATCGGGCCGGGGGTCTACGACATCCACTCGCCCAACATCCCCGAGGTGGACTGGATGGTGGCGCTGATGGAGAAGGCCGCAGAACGCATCCCGGTCGAGCGGCTCTGGGTGAACCCGGACTGCGGCCTCAAGACCCGCGGCTGGGCCGAGGTGGAGCCGGCCCTGGCCAGCATGGTCGAGGCGGCGAAGCGACTGCGGCGACGCTTCGGCTGAGCGCGCGTTGCTGTCATGGCCAGGTGGCGCTAGCGGGCGGCGAGAGCTGCTATGATTGCTGCCATCGGATCCCGCTCATGTAAGGAGTCGTCATGTTCCGCTCGTTCGCCCCCGCCCTGTTCGTCGCCACCCTGCTGCTGGGTGGCTGTGCCACCGCCCCCGCGCCGATCACCGCGGCCGGCCAGGCCCCGCTTCTTCCCTCGGTGCTCTTCCCCGGCGACGCCGAAAGCTTCACCTCCTGGCGCTGCACGCCCGACCAGGCGCTGGTCACCGCCGACCCGAAGGGGCCGGAGGGTGAGCTGAGGCTCTGGTCGGCGCACGGTGCCTGGCGTCTCCAGCCGGCGGTGGTGGCGAGCGGTGCCCGCTACGAGGGCGGCCAGGTCAGCTTCTGGAACAGGGGTGATGCGGCCATCGTGGAGACGCCCCGGGGACGGCTCGAGTGCCAGGCCTACATGCAGCGCCAGGCGCTGACCCGTCAGCAGCGCCCCGGGGTGATGTTCCAGGGGCGCGGCAACGAGCCGGGCTGGATGGTGCACCTGGCCAATGACCGCCCCGAGGCGGCCCTGACCCTGGACTACGGCACCCGGGAGCAGACGCTGCCCTATCGGGTGACCACCCTGGACAACGGCGCCGGGCGGGTGATCCTGCAGAGTGGCCGCGGCGATACCCCCTTCGAGCTGCGCATCGAGGCCGGCGCCTGCCTGGACGACATGAGCGGCGAGCCCTTCCCGGCGCGGGTCACCCTGAGCGTCGACGGCGAGCAGTATCGGGGCTGCGGCCAGGGCATCGCTCCCTGAAATTCCTGGGCGCTACTGCGCTTCACAGCTCGCGCGCGGGCGGTCCAGGTGCGCCGGCTCGGTCGCATCCTCATTGAGCATCCGGTCAACTCCGGTAACTGCGCTCCGGCCGCACGCAACCCGTGTTCGCTCGCGACGCGCCCAGAAGCTTCAGCCTATTTTTCGATTTTATAGTATGGAGGCGGCGGAACTTTGCGCTTTTCGTTGCAATTCGTGCACGTAAAATGGCGATCAGTCAATCGAGACCGAATCCAAGGAGATCGCCATGACCACCCGTGCCCTCGTCCTCACCGCCTCCATCCTCGGCGAGAAGGGCCAGTCCATCGCCCTGGTCGAGCATTTCCAGGCCCGCGCCGCCGAGCGCGAGGGGCTGGCGGTGACCCACCGCGACCTGGTCGCCGAGGCGCTGCCGCACCTCGAGGCCAGCGAGCTGGGCGCCTGGCAGGTGCCGGCCGAGGAGCGTTCGGTCGAGCAGCGGGCGCTGGCCGAGCGCTCCGACGCCCTGATCCACGAGCTTCTCGACCACGACGTCCTGGTGCTGGCGGTGCCCCTCTACAACCTGGGCATCCCCTCCCAGCTCAAGGCCTGGTTCGATCGGGTGCTGCGGGCCGGCGAGACCTTCCGCTACACCGAGAACGGCCCCAAGGGGCTGGTCGAGGGCAAGCGGGCGGTGATCCTGGCGGCCCGCGGCGGCCAGTATGCCGGCACCGAGCTGGACAGCCAGACCCCGCACCTCAAGGGCATGCTGGGGCTGATGGGCATCACCGAGGTGGATGTGGTGTTCGCCGAGGGGCTCAACATGGGCAAGCGTGACGCGGCCATCGAGGAGGCGCGTCAGGCCATCGACGCCCTGGTGGCGCGCCTCTGACCGTCCCGGTCGACACGGGCCGAAAAGGTGCGGGGGTGGCCGGATGGCCACCCCCGTTTGCGTCGCTGCCGGTCGTCAGCACGTGCCGGGCGTGCCGACCAGCCACTGGCGGGACACGAAGTCGCTGGTGCAGAGCCCGGGTTCCGGGCTGAGGATGCGGGAACCCAGTCGGGTGAGGGCGTCACGGTTGCCGCGGGAGGGGGAGGGCAGCTGCTCGGAGACGCCGATCGCCTGCCAGTCACCGTCGTCGCGGGTGGCCAGGGTGAAGGCGAAGGGGTGGAAGCCCGGAAAGCCCAGCCGCAGGTCGGTGGCCACCAGGGTCTCGCGGCCGTCGAGGTGGCGAGTCTCGTAGCGCAGGAAGGGGCCGGCGAACCAGTCGAGGCGCCGGCCGCGTGCGCTGTCGAGTGCCGTCGCCTCCAGGTCGGCGCCCCGGGCATAGGTCTCCAGCGAAGGTCGTCGGTCGCCGTCGAACACCCCCACCAGGGCCTCGTGGTGGTGCGCGCCGTCGGCCACCGTGACCCGCCACAGCAGGGTATTGAAGGGGGTGGGCTGGACGAGCCGCGGCGCCTGTTCCAGACCCTGCTCGGCCAGCACCGGGGCGATGCGTGCCTCCACCAGCTGCTTGGCCCCGACGGCGAACACCAGGTAGGCACAGGAGAGGGCCAGCCCCCAGCGGGGTGCCCGCTGCGCCCTGCCGGTGGCCAGCGCCACCCCCACGCCCACCAGCAGCGGCAGGCTGTAGAGCGGGTCGATGATGAAGACGATGGGCCAGGCCGCGGGACGCACCTCCAGCGGCCACCACAGTTGGGTGCCGTAGGTGGTCAGGGCGTCGAGCAGCGGATGGGTCAGCAGGATGAGCCCGAAGAAGAGCCCCCAGCGACGCAGGGAGATGTCCCGAGCCGGGGCGAATCGCGCCGCGAGCAGGGCCAGGGCGATGGCCAGTCCCGCCAGCACGAACAGCGAGTGGCTGAATCCTCGGTGCTGGGTAACGTTGGCCACGGCATCGCCGTAGTCGATGACCACGTCCAGGTCGGGCAGGGTGCCGATGGCCGCGCCGAGGAGGACCGCCTTGCGGCCCAGCCGCCGGCCGAGCACGGTGCCGCCGATTGCCGCACCCAGCGCGGCCTGGGTGATCGAGTCCATCAGAAGGTCCTTGGTCAGCGGTAAGCCTTTCCTGTGACGCCCGGCCATGCCGGGGGTTCCGCCGGGCGGCGCTCAGTCGGGCCGTGCCCAGGGCGGCCCCGCGGCCAGGATGCGCGCCTGCACCGGGCAGTCGTCGCGGTGGGCGCCGGGCAGGTAGCCGGTGCTCATCAGCAGCTCGCCCACGATCTCCGGGCCGGTGAAGCGGAAGGTGCGCCGGAAGAGGCGCACCCAGGCGGCATGCTCCAGCGGATGGTGGTGGTCGAGCCAGGCGCGCAGGCTGCCGTGCTCGGCCTGCAGCGCCTGCACCACCCCGGCGTTGTGAATCACGGCATCGACCTTGAGGCGGTTGCGGATGATGCCGGCATCCGCCAGCAGCTGGGCCCGCTCTTCCTCGCCATAGCCGGCGATGCGATCGATGTCGAAGCCCTCTAAGGCGACCCGGAAGGCCTCGCGCTTCTTCAGCACGGTAAGCCAGGAGAGTCCCGCCTGGTTGATCTCCAGCACCAGGCGCTCGAAGAGGGTGCGGTCGTCATCCACCGGGAAGCCGTACTCGTGGTCGTGATAGGGGCCGTGGAACGGATGCCCGGGGGCCAGGTCGCAGTAATGGCTCATGCTGTCGCTCCGGGGTGGCAGTGGGGCCGGGAAATGGCCGACAATCGAGTCGATACCTTACACTGGGGAGTGCCCGTCATGACATCACCACAACGCCTGACCCTCGCCGGCGCCCTGCTGGCCACCATCGCCATCCCCGCCTGGGCCGAGACGCCCGTGGTGGAGATGCATAAGGACCCGAACTGCGGCTGCTGCACCGCCTGGGCCAAGCACCTGGAGGCCGAGGGCTTCGAGGTCACACAGCACGAGACCCGGGACATGCGGGCGGTGAAGATCGAGCATGGCGTCTCGCCCGGCCTCGCCTCCTGCCACACCGCGGTGGTGGACGGCTACGTGATCGAGGGCCACGTCCCGGCGGCCGATATCCGCCGCCTGCTGGACGAGAAGCCCGACCTGGCGGGACTCGCGGTACCGGGCATGCCTCATGGCTCCCCCGGCATGGAGACCGGCCGCCACGACGACTACGCGGTGCTGGGCTGGCGTCATGACGATCGCACGCCGGCGATCTTCTCCGAATACACCCACGACTGACGCGACAGGAGTCCCCCATGCAGTACCTGCACACCATGGTCCGGGTCAGCGACCTCGACGCCTCGCTGCACTTCTACTGTGACCTGCTCGGCCTGACCGAGGTGCGCCGCAAGGAGAGCGAGAAGGGCCGCTTCACCCTGGTCTTCCTGGCCGCCCCGGAGGACGAGGCCCGCTCCGCCGAGCTCAAGGCGCCGGAGCTGGAGCTGACTTGGAACTGGGACCCCGAGGAGTACACCGGCGGGCGCAACTTCGGCCACCTGGCCTACCGGGTGGATGACATCTATGCCCTCTGCGAGCACCTGCAGGCGAACGGCGTGACCATCAACCGTCCGCCCCGGGACGGCCACATGGCCTTCGTCAGGAGCCCCGACGGCATCTCGGTGGAGCTGCTGCAGAAGGGTGAGCCCCAGGAGCCAAAGGAGCCCTGGATCTCCATGGAGAATACCGGGACCTGGTGAGCGCCGGGGACCGCCGGCTGGTTCAATCCGGCCGCCAGGCCATCCGTCCGCTGCCCAGGAAGACCAGCGCCAGGGCGCCGAACAGGAAGAAGCCCTGCAGCTCCAGCGCCCAGCCGCCGTTGTCCTTGAAGACGGTGATCTCCCCCATGTGCACCAGGAAGATGGCCACCACCATGTTGGCGGCCATCAGCAGTCCTGCCACGCGGCTTCGCCAGCCGACCAGCGCCATCAGCGGTGCCACCACCTCGCCGACCAGCACGCCGTAGGCGAGCACGGTCGGCAGGCCCTGGCCGGCCAGGGTGTTGCCGATCCAGGTCAGGCTGCCCGGATTGAGCAGCTTGGTCAGCCCGTGGGGCAGCAGCAGGCCGGCCACGGTGAGTCGCAGGATCAGCTTGCCGAGGGCATCGTTGTGGAGCGCGTGAAGCATGCGGGGCCTCATGGGGAACAATGAACGGTGGAGCGGGGAATTGTCTCGATGCCCCGGCTGGGGCAAGCTTGGCGCCTGGGCAATCGCCTCGTGCCTCAAGGAAGATACCATGATGATCAAACCGTTACGCAACACACTGATGCTCGCGGCCGGCGCCCTGCTGCTGGCCGCCTGCGGGGGTGGCCCGGGGCCCCAGGTCGCCGACGAGCCCTCGGCCCGGCTCGAGGGGCCGGTGGTCGACCAGCGCTGGAACCTGCTGCTGGTGGGCACCGATGAGCGCCTCGAGATGCCGGAGCGCCCCCACTTCGTGATCGACCGTGATGGCCGGGTGAGCGGCAGCGACGGCTGCAACCGGCTGATCGGCCGGGCCTCGCTGGGCGACAATAACCGCATCGCGTTCTCGGACCTGGCCACCACCCGTCGCGCCTGCCCCCGGGCCGAGGACGCCGCCCGGGTGACCGGCATGCTGGAGAACGCCTACCGCTACCTGATCGACCACGACCGGCTGGTGTTCTTCGGCCCCGACCAGCGGGTATTGGGCGGCTGGCGCCGCGTCGACTGAGAAAACCAGGGTTCGCTACTGCGCTCGATATCCTGGCCGCCGGCGGTGCTCACAATCCTCATTGAGCAGCTAGTCAACTCCGGTTGCTCCGCTCCGGCGGCGACCAGCCTCTCTTCGCTCGTGACGCGAAACCTGGCTTTCTCTCACTCGATCATCGATCGGTACCACAAGGGCCCGCCATTGGCGGGCCCTTGTGGCTGTGGGGAGTGGTCAGCGATCAGAGCGCGGCGATCTTGTCGCGCTGCTCGACCAGCAGGCGGCGCGCGGCCTGGAAGTCTTGAAGCTTGCCGCGCTCCTTCTCGACCACCGCCTCGGGGGCCTTGGCGACGAAGCTCTCGTTGGAAAGCTTCTTCTCGATGCCGCCGATCAGCTTGTCCTGCTTGTCGATCTCCTTGTCGAGACGCTTGAGCTCGGCCTCCTTGTCGATCAGGTCGGCCATGGGCACCAGCACCTCCATCTCGCCCACCAGCTGGGTGGCCGAGAGCGGGGCCTGCTCGGGGTCGTCGAGCCACTCGACGCTCGCCAGCTTGGCCAGCTTGGCGAGGAAGGGCCGGTTGGCCGCCAGGCGCCTGGCGTCTTCCGCGCTGCCCTTGGTGAGCAGCACCTCCAGCGGCTTGCCCGGGGCAATGTTCATCTCGGCGCGGATGTTGCGCACCGCGACGATCACGCCCTTGAGCCACTCGATATCGCGGGTCGCCGATTCGTCGACCTTGCTGTCATCACTCTCGGGCCAGGGCTGGACCATCAGGGAGTCCCCCTCGCCCTGGCAGGTGCCGGCCAGCGGCGCGATGCGCTGCCAGATCTCCTCGGAGATGAAGGGCATCATCGGGTGGGCCAGGCGCAGGATCGCCTCCAGCACGCGCACCAGGGTGCGGCGGGTGCCGCGCTTGGCCTCCGCGGAGGCGGCCTCGGTCGCTCCCGACATCCTGTCTCCTGCGACATTGGCACTTCCCTGTGCGGCATCCCACAGCACCGGCTTGGAGAGCTCCAGGTACCAGTCGCAGTACTCGTTCCAGACGAACTCGTAGAGCGCCTGGGAGGCGTGGTCGAAGCGGAACTCCTCCATTGCCCTGGTCACCTGGGCCTCGGTCTGCTGCAGGCGCGAGACGATCCAGCGGTCGGCCAGGGTCAGCTCCACCTCGCCGCCCCTGTCGTTATCAAGTTCAGCACCGCAGTCTTCTCCTTCGGCATTCATCAGCACGTAGCGCGAGGCGTTCCACAGCTTGTTGCAGAAGTTGCGGTAGCCCTCCAGGCGGCCCATGTCGAACTTGATGTCGCGCCCGGTGGTGGCCTGGGAGAGGAAGGTGAAGCGCAGGGCATCGGTGCCGTGGGGCTCGATCCCTTCGGGGAACTCGGCGCGGGTGGCCTTCTCGATCGCCCGGGCCTTCTGCGGCTGCATCATGTTGCCCGTCCGTTTCTGGACGAGGCTCTCCAGGTCGATGCCGTCGATCAGGTCGATGGGGTCGAGCACGTTGCCCTTGGACTTGGACATCTTCTGGCCCTGGCCGTCGCGCACCAGGCCGTGCACGTAGACCTGCTGGAAGGGCACCTCGCCCATGAACTTGCCGGTCAGCATGATCATCCGCGCGACCCAGAAGAAGATGATGTCGAAGCCGGTGACCAGCACGCTGGAGGGGTGGAAGGTCGCCAGCTCCGGGGTCTCTTCCGGCCAGCCCAGGGTGCCGAAGGTCCAGAGCCCGGAGCTGAACCAGGTGTCCAGCACGTCCTCGTCCTGGGTCAGCTCGACCTCGGCGGGAAGGCCATGCTTCTCCCGGGCCTCCTGCTCGCTTCTCGCCACGTAGACGTGGCCCTCGGCGTCGTACCAGGCGGGGATGCGGTGGCCCCACCACAGCTGGCGGGAGATGCACCAGTCCTGGAGGTCGCGCATCCAGGCGAAGTACATGTTCTCGTAGTTCTTCGGCACGAACTGGATGTCGCCCTTCTCCACGGCCTCGATGGCGGGCCTGGCCAGCTCTTCGACGGCGACGAACCATTGATCAGTGAGCAGCGGCTCGATGACGTCCCCGGAGCGGTCGCCGTAGGGCAGGGTGTTGCTGACGGTCTCCACCTGCTCGAGCAGGCCGGCGGCCTCCATGTCGGCGACGATGCGCACCCGCGCCTCGAAGCGGTCCAGGCCGGCATAGGCCTCGGGCAGGGTCGGGTCGACATCGGGCAGCGGCCGGCCCTGGATGTCGAAGGCCTCGGCCCGGGCGAGGATGGCGGCGTCCTGGGTGAAGACGTTGATCAGCGGCAGGCCCTGGCGGCGGCCCACCTCGTAGTCGTTGAAGTCGTGGGCCGGGGTGATCTTCACGCAGCCCGAGCCCTTCTCCATGTCGGCATGCTCGTCGGCCACGATGGGGATACGCCGCCCCACCAGCGGCAGTTCCACGAACTTGCCGACCAGTGAAGCGTAGCGCGGATCCTCGGGGTTGACCGCCACCCCGGTGTCGCCGAGCAGGGTCTCGGGGCGGGTGGTGGCGACGACCAGGTAATCCTTGCCGTCATCGGTGGTGGCGCCGTCGGCCAGCGGGTAGCGGAAGTGCCAGAAGCTGCCCTGCTGGTCGCGGTTCTCCACCTCGAGGTCCGAGATGGCGGTGTGCAGGGTGGGGTCCCAGTTGACCAGGCGCTTGCCGCGGTAGATCAGCTCCTCCTCGAAGAGGCGCACGAAGACCTCCTGCACCGCCCGGTAGAAGCCGTCGTCCATGGTGAAGCGCTCGCGCGACCAGTCGACGCTCGCCCCCATGCGGCGCAGTTGGCGGGTGATATGGCCGCCGGACTCCTGCTTCCACTCCCATACCCTGTCGATGAAGGCCTCGCGGCCCAGGTCGAAGCGGGTCTTACCCTCCTCGGCGGCGATCTTGCGCTCGACCAGCATCTGGGTGGCGATGCCGGCGTGGTCGGTGCCCACCTGCCAGAGGGTGTTGCGTCCCTGCATCCGCCGCCAGCGGATCAGGGTGTCCATGATGGTGTCCTGGAAGGCGTGGCCCATGTGCAGGCTGCCGGTCACGTTGGGCGGCGGGATCATGATCGCGTAGGGCTCGCCCTCGCCCGAGGGGGCGAAGCGGTTGTCGGCTTCCCAGCGCTCGTACCAGCGGGATTCGATCTGCTCGGGTTGGTAGGTCTTGTCCATGGGCATTCCGGGTCGAGGAGGTGGCACCGACCCATGGCAGCGCGCCTCGCGGGGGCTGCCAGGGTGCCGGGGATGCTGAAAAATGGGCTCGATTATAGCGTGATGCCGGGGGAGGCGTCAGCCCGCCTGGCCCTTCAGCTGGTGCGGGGTGACCGGGTAGCCGCGCCTGCGGTAGGTCTGCCAGCACTCGCGCTTGGCGGTGAGCACGTCCTGGTGCTGGTTGATGATCTCGGCGACCCGCTCGAAGCGCGAGAACCATTCGGGGATGCCGGGATGCAGGTTGAGCAGCGCCTGGGGCGGCTCGCCGTCCATCGGCAGGTCCTGCCAGCCGATGGTCACCGGCACGCCCTCCGCCATCTCGCTGCCCGACAGGGCGTGCGGCACGTAGGCATCGGCCCGGAAGGTCCAGAGCCGGTCGTCCAGCTCCCGGGCCATGGCCTCGTCCTCGGCATGCAGGTGCAGCCGGAAGCCCTTGCGATAGATCGTCTCGGCCAGCCGGCAGGCGAAGAGCAGGCGGGCCTCGAGCGTGGTATCGGGGAGGATATAGAAGTCGACTTGGGTCATGGGCCCTCGGGTGGATGGCTGCCATTCTTGCCTGGGGAGGCGGTCAGGTCGCCTCCCCGGGTATGGCCGGCTCAGGCCAGGCGCGTCAGCCAGCCGCGGCTGTCCTCGCTGCGGCCGTACTGCAGGTCGAGCAGGCGGGTGCGCAGCCGCTTGGCCACCTCGTTGTCGCCCTGGGCGGAGAGGCGGATGCGATCGCTCTCGGTGACCAGCTCGCCCACCGGGGTGATCACCGCGGCGGTGCCGCAGGCGAAGATCTCGGTGATCTCGCCGGAGGCGGCGCCCTCGCGCCACTCCTCGATGCTGATCGGGCGCTCCTCCGGGGTCAGGCCCTCGTCCCTGGCGAGGGTCAGCACCGAGTCGCGGGTCACGCCCTCGAGGATGGTGTCGGTGAGGCGCGGGGTGACGATGCGGCCATCGCGGAACACGAAGAAGAGGTTCATGCCCCCCAGTTCCTCGACCCACATGTTCTCGGCGGCGTCGAGGAAGGCGACCTGGCTGCACTCATGGGCCGCGGCCTCCTTCTGGGCGGCCAGCGAGGCGGCGTAGTTGCCGCCGCACTTGGCGTAGCCGGTGCCCCCCGGGGCGGCGCGCTTGTAGTGCGAGGAGAGCCAGATGGAGACCGGCTTCACGCCGCCCTGGAAGTAGGCGGCCGCCGGCGAGGCGATGACGTAGTAGTCGACCTCATGGGACGGGCGCACGCCGAGGAAGGTCTCGCTGGCGATCATGAAGGGACGCAGGTAGAGGCTCGACTCGTCGGCCTCGCTGGCCGGGGTCGGCACCCAGGCCTGGTCGCGGGCGAGCAGGGCCTTGAGCGAGTCGACGAAGTCCTCGTCGGAGAGCTCCGGCAGCGCCAGGCGGCGGGCGCTGCGGCGGAAGCGCTCGGCGTTCTTCTCCGGGCGGAAGGTCCAGACCGAGCCATCGGCGTGGCGGTAGGCCTTGATGCCCTCGAAGATCTCCTGGCCGTAGTGGAGCACCGCGGCGGCGGGGTCCAGCGTCAGCGGACCGTAGGGGCGCACCTCATGGCCGTGCCAGCCGGCATCTAGGGTCCAGCGCACGTGGGCCATGTGGTCGGTGAAGTAGCGACCGAAGCCCGGGTTGTCGAGGATGTCGTCGCGGATCTTTTCCGCGGTGGGGCGGGTGGAGGGGCTCACGGAAAAGCGTTCAAGGGACACGGCAAGGGGTCTCCGCTACTGGCGGGGCGCATCCGGGGCGCCCGCGGCACGAAACAGGATACCGGGCCGGCGTGGGCCCGGTGCATGGAAGTCGACATCCCACATGAAAAGGTCACCACCGCAAAAAGGCAACCCTGCCGGGCGCGAAATCAGTCGTCGGTGATCTCGACCTCGTGGTCGGCCTCGCGGTCCAGCAGGTACTGGGTCAGCAGGCCCACCGGGCGGCCGCTGGCTCCCTTCTCCTTGCCGGAGGTCCAGGCCGTGCCGGCGATGTCCAGATGCGCCCAGGGGAACGTGTCGGCGAAGCGTGAGAGGAAGCAGGCGGCGGTGATGGTGCCCGCCGGCTTGCCGCCGATGTTCGCCAGGTCGGCGAAGTTGGAGTCGAGTTGCTCCTGGTACTCGTCCCACAGCGGCAGGTGCCAGGCACGGTCCCAGGCGGTCTCGCCGGCATCCAGCAGGTCCAGCGCCAGGTCGTCGTCGTTGGCGAGCAGGCCGGTGGCATGGTGGCCCAGGGCGATGATGGCGGCCCCGGTCAGGGTGGCGATGTCCACCACGCTTGCCGGTTCGAAGCGCTCGGCGTAGGTCAGGGCGTCGCACAGCACCAGGCGGCCCTCGGCGTCGGTGTTGAGCACCTCCACGGAGAGGCCCTTCAGCGTGCGGATGATGTCGCCGGGCTTGGTGGCGCGGCCATCGGGCATGTTCTCGGCGGCGGCGACGATGGCCACCAGGTTGATCCTCGGCCTGATGGCCAGCACCGCGGTGACGGTGCCGAACACGCTGGCCGCCCCGCACATGTCGAACTTCATCTCGTCCATGGCCTCGCCGGGCTTGAGCGAGATGCCGCCGGTGTCGAAGGTGATGCCCTTGCCCACCAGCACGTGGGGTGCTTCGTCGGGGCTCTCGGCACCCTGGTATTTCATCACGATCAGCCGCGAGGGCTGCTCGCTGCCGCGGCCCACGGAGAGCAGGCTGTGGGCGCCCAGGCGCTCCAGGGCCTCCTCGTCGAGGATCTCCACGGAGAGCGCTCCATCGGAGCCCTGGCCCAGCGCCTCGGCCTGCTCGGCCAGGTAGCTCGGGGTACAGACGTTGCCCGGCAGGTTGCCCAGGGTGCGGGTGGTGGCCACGCCCTGGCCGATGGCGTCGCCGATACGCCCGCCCTGGCGGGCCGCCTCGGCATCGCCCTGCTCGCTGACCAGCAGGGTGACGCGGGCGAGCTGGGGGGCGGGGGCCTTCTCGGACTTGAATTCGTCGAAGCGGTAGATGGCGCGATGGGCGGCCTCGGCCACCATGCGGGCCTTCCAGTCGCAGGCGCGCTCGGGCACCGGCACGTCGTTGAAGGCCACGGCGACCTCCTCGACGGGCAGCGCCGCCAGGGCGGTGAAGGCGGCATCCAGTGCCTTGCGGAAGGCGCCTTCCCGGCACTTGTCGCGCTCGCCGAGGCCCACCAGCATCAGACGGTCGGCATTGAGTCCCGGGGCAAAGGGGACCATCAGCACATTGCCCAGCCTGGCGTCGAAGTCGCCGCGCTCGATCAGCTGGCCGATCAGCCGCTCGCTGACGTCGTCGAGCTTAGCGGCAGCGGGCAGCAGCGCGCCGTCCTTGAACACCGGTACCACGAGACAGGCCGTCTCGGCCTTGGCGGGATTGGCCGTCTGAACGGGGAATTCCATGGTGTCTCCACAAGACAAGCGATGGGGGATTCTGGATAATGCCGGCACGTTGCCGAGTCATCCCAGTGTACCCAAGGCAAGGCGTCATTGCATGGAAGATGGCCGGGCCCCGCGGGGTGCCGGGCCGGGAGACAGCGTTGATCATATTCCGTTACCTGACCCGCGAGATCCTGCTGACCATGGCCGCCGTGGCCGGCGTCCTGCTGCTGGTGATCATGGGCAGCCGCTTCATCCGCTACTTCTCCAATGCCGCCGAGGGTGAGATCCCGGCGAGCATCCTCGGCACCCTGATGCTCTTCCACCTGCCGGGGTTCCTCGAGCTGATCCTGCCGCTGGCCTTCTTCCTGGGCATCCTGCTGGCCTATGGCCAGCTCTACCTCAACAGCGAGATCACCGTGCTGGTGGCCTGCGGCACCAGCCCCAACCGCCTGCTGCAGGTCAGCCTGGTGCCCGCCGCCCTGGTGGCGGTCCTGGTGGGGATGTGCAGCCTCTGGCTGACCCCGACCGGGGCCCTGCACAACGAGGTGCTGCTCGAGGAGCAGCGCAGCCAGCTCGATTTCTCCGCCCTGGCGCCGGGGCGCTTCCAGGACTTCGGCGGCGGCCGCACGGCCTATACCGAGGCCATGAACGAGGACCAGAGCCGGATGCAGGAGGTCTTCATCAGCGAGCGTCAGTCGCGCGGCGACGGCACCCCCGAGAGCGTGGTGACCCGGGCCTCAACCGGCTACCAGACCACCGATCCCGAGACCGGCAGCCGCTTCCTGGTGCTCGCCGACGGCGAGCGCTACAGCGTCGACCCCGGGCGGGCCGAGGCCGAGCGGCTGGAGTTCGGCACCTATGCGGTGCGTCTCTCGGGGGCGGCCGAGAAGGCCGAGCTCGATGCGCCCGAATACGCCACCACCGCCGCGCTGTTCGCCGATGACGCCCGGCCGGCGCGGGCCCAGCTGCAGTGGCGGCTGGGCCTGCCACTGATGGTCTTCATCCTGACCCTGCTGGCCATGCCACTCTCCCGCGTCAATCCCCGCCAGGGGCGTTTCGCCAAGCTGCTGCCGGCGATCTTCCTCTACGTGGCCTACCTCAGCCTGCTGCTGGCGGCGCTGGACGCCATCGGTCGTGGCAGCTGGCCGGTGGCGGTGGGGATGTGGCCGATCCACGGCGGCTTCCTGGCCATCGGCCTGGCGATGATGGCCCGGGCCCAGCACAAGGGGATGAGCGGATGATCATCGACCGGCTCGACCGCTACATCGCCCGCAACGTGCTGGGCGCCATCATCGTGGTGCAGGTGGTGCTGCTGGGCCTGGACCTGGTGATCACCTACATCAACGACCTCGGCGACGTGGAGGGCGACTACGGCGCCTTCCAGGTGCTGCTCTACCTGCTGATGCGCCTGCCCTGGCGCTTCTACCAGTACGCACCGGTGGGGGTGCTGATCGGGGCGCTGATCGGCCTGGGCAGCATGGCCTCGAGCAACGAGCTCACGGTGATGCGCGCCGCCGGGCGCTCGCTGGTCCGCATCCTCTGGGGCGTGATGAAGCCCATCATCCTGGTGATCGTGGTGGTGCTCGCCATCGCCGAGTTCGTCAGCCCGCGCACCGAGCAGTTCGCCAGCGCCTGGCGCCTCGAGCAGATGCAGGGCGAGGGCGCGGTGCTCACCGGGCGCGGCGGCTGGCAGCGCGAGGGCGACAGCTTCTATCGCTTCGGTGCCATCCGTGCCGATGACACCGTGCTCGACCTGACCCGCTACCGCTTCGAGGACAAGGCCCTGCGCGAGGCGACGAGCGCCCGGCGGGCGGTGTGGCGCGATGACCATTGGCAGTTGCAGGACGTGGCGGTGACCCGCTTTCTCGAGGCGCGCACGGAGGTCGAGCGCCATGACACCCTGGGCTGGGAGACCGCCATGACGCCGGCCCAGCTCGACCGGCTGCTGCGTGACGTGGAGAGCCAGGCGCCCAGCGAGCTGTGGGCCTATGCCCGCTACCTGCGCGACCAGGGCCAGCAGGCGACCCAGCCGCTGCTCTATTTCTGGCAGAAGATGCTGATGCCGCTGACCATGGCGTCGCTGGTGCTGGTGGCTGCCTCCTTCGTGTTCGGCCCGTTGCGTACCGTGGCCGCCGGTACCCGGGTCTTCTACGGGGTGATCACCGGCCTGGTCTTCAAGTACCTGCAGGACCTGCTGGGGCCGGCTTCCACGGTATTCGGCTTCTCGCCGGCCTGGGCGGTGCTGGCGCCGACCCTGCTGTGTGCCGGGGTGGGGTTCTATCTGTTACGCCGTACTGGCTGAGCCGAGGGATTCATGCAACGACGTTTCGACCAACTCGATGATGTCTGGCCGGCCGGCCTCGGCCGGCGGCTGGGCGCCATGCTCTATGACGGCCTGCTGGTGCTGGCGATCTGGATCGTCATGGTCTCGGCGCACCTGGCCGTGGTGCGGCTGGTGCTCGAGGTGCCGGCGGAGGAGGTAGGCACGGGGCTCGTCCAGGTGCTGTCGCTGCGCCTGCTGCTGGCGGTCACTGTCTTTGCCTTCTTTGCCTTCTTCTGGACCCGTGGCGGCATGACGCTGGGCATGCAGGCCTGGCGGCTGCGGGTACAGACCCTCGACGGCTGCTCGATCACCGGCTTCCAGGCGCTGCAGCGCTTCCTGGTGGCCGGTATCTCGCTGGCCGCCTTCGGCCTGGGATACCTGTGGATCCTGGTCGACGGCGAGAAGCGCAGCTGGCCGGACATCGCCTCCGGCACCCGGGTGGTGGTCCTTCCCAAGCGCCAATAAGGAGCGCGCGACGCGCGAGTCCTGACCTCGGTCAGGTTTTTGCGGGATGCCGCTTGCGATTACCCATGCGAATCATTTACATTCACCTCATGACCAGCGTGAGGTGATGCGATGTACGTGTGTCTCTGCAAGAACGTGACCGACCACCGGATCCGCCAGGCCGTCGAGGACGGGGCGCGCAGCTGGCGCGAGGTCCAGCAGGTGACGGGGTGCGGGACCCAGTGTGGCAAGTGCGCCTGCACCGGCAAGGACATCACCCGCGAGGCGATCCGGGCCGAGCTCAATGCCGCGGCCGAGGGACTCGCCTACGCCGTCTGATGGCAACCGCTATCGTTCACTTTCGCCTTAACAAGCCCATGATTTGATTGAGTCATGTGTGACATTGCCTAGACTGTGACAGGTGCGGGCTGGCCAGGCTTCGGTGGCCGTGCCAAGCTGACAGCCAGCCCCCTGACAACCCTGATCGAGGTAATGAGATGAAAGGCGACAGCAAGGTCATCGAACACCTGAACACTGCGCTCGGCAACGAGCTGGTGGCCATCAACCAGTACTTCCTGCATGCCAAGATGTACAAGGACTGGGGCCTGAAGGCGCTGGCCAAGTGGGAGTACGATGAGTCCATCGAGGAGATGCAGCACGCCGACAAGCTGATCGAGCGCATCCTCTTCCTCGAGGGCATTCCCAACCTGCAGGACCTCGGCAAGCTGAACATCGGCGAGAACGTGCGCGAGATGCTCGAGTGCGACCTGAAGATCGAGCATGAGGGGCGCAACGACTACATCGAGGCGATCACCTACTGCGAGCAGGTCCGGGACTACGTCAGCCGTGACCTCTTCCGGGATATCCTCGCCGACGAGGAAGACCATATCGACCATATCGAGACCGAGCTCGGCCTGATCGACAAGGTCGGCATCGAGAACTACCTGCAGACGCAGATGCAGGAAGCCGGCGAGGAGTAACGCGCAAACCCTCCCGACCCGTGCCCAGATGAGCGCCCCGTGGCCTAGCCACGGGGCGCTTCTGCGTCAGGAGAACGCCTTCTCCAGGGCAAAGCGGGGCACCGGCTCACCCTGGACCTCGACGGTCTCCAGGAACATGTCCAGGGGGCGCGTCCAGAGGCCGTAGTCGCCGTAGAGGGCGCGATAGACGACCAGCGGCTCCTCGGTCTCGCTGTGCCGGGCGACACCCAGCACCTCGTAGAGTGGGCCCTTGTAGTGGCGGTAGATGCCGGGGCGAGGGCAGTGGTGTTCCATGGGAGGGCTCCTTTGGTCTTAAGGACAGGGTCTCAAGGGCAGTGTGACAAGGCCGCGGTTTGAGGGGCGCGGCCTGGGGCGCTGTCAGGGGGTGGTGCGGGCCTCTTTCGCCAGCCGGGCCAGCACCCGGGCGGCGGCGGTGAAGCCGAAGCTGCCGGTGACGAAGGTCGCCGCCCCGAAGCCCGAGGCGCAGTCGAGCCGGGTGGCCTCGCCCTCGGCGGGCTTCTGGAAGCATACCTCGCCATCAGCGCCGGGATAGACCAGCTGCTCGTCCGAGAAGACGCACTCCACCGAGAAGCGCCGCTTCGGATTACGCGAGAAGCCGAAGTCGCGACGCAGCCGGGCGCGCACCTTGGCGAGCAGCGGGTCGTGCTCGGTGCGGGTCAGGTCGGCCACCCGGATGCGGGTGGGGTCGGTCTGGCCGCCCGCGGCACCGGTCACCACGATCGGCAGCTTGCGACGCCTGCACCAGGCGATCAGCGCCGCCTTGGCGACCACGCTGTCGATGGCATCCACCAGCTGGTCGGCATCGTCGGGAATGCGCCTGGCCAGGTTGGCGGGGGTGACGAAGGCGGTGTCGGCCACCACCTCGATGCCCGGCTGGATGGCCCGGCAACGCTCGGCCAGCACCTCCACCTTGGGGCGGCCGATGGTGCCGTCCAGGGCGTGCAGCTGGCGATTGACGTTGGAGACGCAGACGTCGTCGAGGTCGATCAGCGTCAGCTTGCCGATACCCGAGCGCGCCAGGGCCTCCACCGTCCAGCTGCCCACGCCGCCCACGCCCACCACCACCACGTGGGCGCGGCGGAAGCGCTCGACGGCGCGCCGGCCATAGAGCCGGCGGATGCCGCCAAAGCGAGCGTCGTAGTCGTCCGGGGCAGCGGCGGGGGCCGTGAAGGCAACGGAATCGGTCATGGCATCACGCTCGGGCGGTGGAGGTGTCGGGGCGGCGCCGGCAGGTGGCCCGTCCAGCCGAAGCGCTCGAAGAGCGTCGTCATGCAGGCGTCCAGGGGGCAGCAGAGGTCGAGGCGCCGGCCGCTCGCCGGGTGGTCGAAGGCCAGGCCCACCGCCGCCAGCAGCAGGCGCGGGCATTCCAGGCGCTCGGCGAAGAAGCGGTTATGGTTGCCCTTGCCGTGCTTGGCATCGCCGATGATCGGGTAGCCACGGCGGGAGAGGTGGCGGCGGATCTGGTGGCGGCGCCCGGTCTGCGGCCGTGCCTCCATCAGCGAGTAGCGGCTCTGGGGGTAGCGATCCACCTGCACCGGCAGCTCGACGCTGTCGAGCCGGCGGATCTCGGTCACCGCCTCCATCGCCGGCATCTCGGCCTTGGGACGGCGTCCCTCCTCCTCGCGCAGCGGGTAGTCCAGTCGCTCCTGGTGCGGGCCGATGCCCCGCACCACCGCCAGGTAGCGCTTCTCCACCCGGCGGGCGGCGAAGGCCGCCTGGAGGACCGCTGCGGTCTCGGGGTCGAGCGCGAAGACGATCACCCCGGAGGTCGGGCGGTCCAGGCGGTGGACCGGATAGACCCGACGACCGAGCTGGTCGCGCAGCCGTTGCAGCAGGAACTCGCGTTCGCCACGGGCAAGCGCGCTGCGATGCACCAGCAGGCCGGCCGGCTTGTGCACGGCGACCAGGTGGTCATCCTGATGGAGAAGGCTCAGCGCGGGTGTCATCGGGGCACCGTCACGGGGTCAAGGGGCGCCATTGTCGCCGGCCGGCGGCGTGCTGTCATCCCGTCCGTGCCCCGTCGCGTGCCCGAAAGTCCGGCGGGAGGTCGACATGGCCGCTAGTCTGGTCGACATGAAAACGCGTCTACGCCTGGGGGCCCTGCTGATGGCGCTGAGCCTGCTGCCCGCCCTGCTGACGGGCTGTGCCAACCTGGAACGCCACCATCAGGCCCTGCTGGTGCTGGGCGACCTGTCGGCGGGTAGCGGGGAGAGCCGGCTCAAGCGTCGCACCGAGCCGCCGCGCCGGGAGGGGGTCCACTACGTGCGCCAGGGCCATGCCTACCAGGCGGATGTCTACCACCCCAAGGTGCCAAGTCGGGGATCGCTGCTCCTGGTGCACGGCTTCACCGAGCAGGGCCGTCGCGACCCGCGTCTGGTGGCGCTGGCGATGACCCTCGGCCGGGTAGGGTTCAGGGTGATGGTGCCGGAACTCGAGGGGTTGCGTGACTACTCCATCAGTACCCGTGAGGTGGAGGCGGTCGTCGATGCCATCCGCCATGCCACCCGGTCGGCGCCCGAGACGCCGTCGCGCACGGCGGTGGCGGCGGTGAGCTTCGCGGTGGGGCCGGCCTTGATCGCCGCCATGGACGAGGCGGTGGCCCATCGGGTGAGCTTCGTGGTGGCCGTGGGCGGCTACTACGACATGACGGACATGCTGCGCTATGTGACCACCGGGGAGGATCGCGGGGGGGGCGGCCGGGCGGCGCCGCCACCGCAGCGGGAGGCGCGATGGGCCGTGCTGCTGAGCCAGCTGCACTGGCTGGAGGACGAGCAGGACCGGGCGCTGCTCGAGACCATCGCCCGGCGCCGGCTGGCGGACCCCGAGGCGCCGGTGGCCGGGGAGGCCCGCCGGCTGGGCACATCGGGCCGGGCGCTCTATGAGCTGGTGACCAACCAGGACCCGGGCCGCGTGGAGGCCCTGATCGCCAGGCTGCCGCCCTCGCTGGTGGGAGAGCTCGAGGCCCTTGACCCCTCGCGGCGCTCGCTCGACAACCTGCAGGCCAGGCTGGTGCTGATCCACGGCCCGCAGGACCGGGTGATCCCGGTCAGCCACAGCCGGCGCCTGCGTGATGCCCTGCCGCCGGGGCAGGCGCGCCTCTTCGAGGCCGGGGCGCTGCAGCACGTGGCGGTCTCGCCGGGCTGGCGGGACGGCTGGGGCCTGTGGCGCGCGCTGGTGCATGTGCTGGCCCTGGGCGAGGGCGAATGAGGCCATGGGCACCACCATGGTCGGCTCGCCTTGCGCTGCACACTTCGTCATGCTGGGCAGGTCCCTGCCCGGAGCCCGGAACATGAAGCATTCGCCCGCCTACCATCTCGCCGCCACCGTGCTGCATGGCTTCGACGAGTACCGCTCGCGCTTCAAGCAGATCACCGACGATGCCAGCCGACGCTTCCGGGATGCCGCCTGGCGCGAGGCCCAGCAGGCCTCGGCGGAGCGCATCGACCTCTACGACGAGAAGGTCCAGGAGACCCTGGCACGGCTGCGGCGCACCTTCGACGATGACCTGCTGACCCACTGCGAGTGCTGGGGGGAGGCCCGGCGCCACTACGCGGAGCTGATCGACAAGCGGCTGGACTACGAGCTGGCCGAGACCTTCTTCAACTCGATGTTCTGCTCGCTCTTCCACCACCGGCACATCCGCAACGACTGGATGTTCGTCTACAGTTCCCGGGAGCAGGCAGCCCACCACTCCGGCCTCGAGCTGTGCCGCCTGAAGCGGGTGGGGGGCGACTGGGCGGCGGGGCTGCGCTGGGCGCTTGGCGAGGCACGCTTCGAGACGCCCTTCGTCGACCTGGCGCGGGATGCCGCCCTGGGCAGCGAGGTGCTCCAGCAGCTGCTGCCCGGGGCCATCCTCGAGGATCCCGAGGCCGAGATCGAGCTGATCAAGAGCGTCTTCTACCGCAACAAGGGCGCCTACCTGGTCGGTCGGGTGCTGGGCGGCGGCCAGCAGGTGCCGCTGGTGCTGCCGGTGCTGCACGAGCAGGGCGAGGGGCTGCACCTGGATACGGTGCTGATCGAGCCCGACGAGGTGTCGATCATCTTCTCCTTCACCCGTGCCTACTTCCAGGTGAAGGTGGTGGTGCCCAGCGAGTTCGTGCACTACCTGCAGGAGCTGATGCCCGACAAGCCCCAGGGCGAGCTCTATGCCGCCATCGGCTTCTTCAAGCACGGCAAGACCGAGTTCTTCCGTGCCCTCAACCACCAGGTGGCACGGCGCGAGGACAGGTTCATCATCGCCCCGGGAGTGCGTGGCATGGTCATGGCGGTCTTCGTGCTGCCCTCCTTCCGCACCGTGTTCAAGATCATCAAGGACCGTTTCGACCCGAGCAAGGAGATGACCCGCGAGAACGTCCGCGAGAAGTACCGTCTCGTCAAGCGCCACGACCGGGTGGGGCGCATGGCCGATACCCAGGAGTTCTCCAACTTCATCGCCCGCCAGGACCACTTCGACCCCGACTGCCTGGCGCACCTGCTGGAGGTGGCCCCCTCCACCGTCTACCTGCGCGGCGACAAGGTGATCATCAAGCACTGCTACACCGAGCGCATGATGACCCCGCTCAACCTCTACCTCGAGCAGTGCGACGAGGCGGAGACGCTCGCGGTGCTCAAGGACTACGGCAACGCCATCAAGCAGATGGCCGCGGCCAACATCTTTCCCGGCGACATGCTGCTCAAGAACTTCGGGGTGACCCGCCACGGCCGGGTAGTGTTCTACGACTATGACGAGATCTGCTACCTCACCGAGTGCAACTTCCGGCATATTCCCGAGCCCATGTACCCCGAGCAGGAGCTGGCCGACGAACCCTGGTACTCGGTGGGACCCGGTGATATTTTCCCCGAGGAATTCGGCCCCTTCCTGTTCGCTGACGTGCGCTTGCGCAAGCGCTTCTACCAGCTCCATCCGGAGCTTTTCGACGCCGACTACTGGAAGGGGGTACAGCAGGCGATCCTCGATGGCCGGGTGATCGACGTCTATCCCTATCGCAACAAGCAGCGCTTCGCCGGCGGCGACGACAACGGCCTGACCTACTGAGCGGGGCGCGGCAGGCACAGCAAGCACGAGGCGACCCATGGGTGACACGAGACGCCCCCACCTGGTGGTCTTCACCGGGGCCGGGATCAGTGCCGAGAGTGGTATCCAGACCTTCCGCGCCAGCGACGGCCTGTGGGCGGACCACCCCGTCGAGGAGGTCGCCACGCCTCAGGCCTGGCGGCGGGACCCCGAGCGGGTGCTGCGCTTCTACGACCAGCGCCGCGACCAGGTGCGCCGGGCCCGTCCCAACGCCGCCCACAAGGCCCTGGCGGCACTGGAGAAGCACGGCTTCCGGGTCAGCATCATCACCCAGAACATCGATGACCTGCACGAGCGCGCCGGGTCACGCCATGTGCTGCACCTGCATGGCGAGATCCTCAAGGCGCGCTCCTCGGTGGACCCGCGCATGCACTACCCCTTGCCCCGCGGCGGGATCCGCCTCGGGGACATCTGCGACAAGGGCAGCCAGCTGCGCCCGGACGTGGTGTGGTTCGGCGAGAGCGTGCCGCACTTCGCGGACGCCTGCGAGATCGCCGCCCAGGCCGACCTGCTGCTGGTGGTGGGGACCTCGCTCGCCGTGATGCCGGCGGCCTCGCTGCTCGAACATGCGCCCCTGGACGCCCCCTGCGTGCTGGTCGACCCCCAGGCCGATGCCCTGGCCCCGCCGGGGGTGGCCCGCCTCGGCCAGCCCGCCGGCAAGGGCGTACCGGCACTGGTACGGCACTGGCGGCGTGAAGGGCGACTCTGGCTGCCGGAGACGGTTGTCGACTAGAGGGGGCGGGCAGCAAGGGGCGCGAGGCCCATGCTAGAATGCCGCCCCCTCAGGCTCCGGGACCACGCCACCATGCAGGACGACACCTTCCACGACGCCGTCACCGAACGCGACCCCGCGACCGCTCTCTCCAGCGACCCCGCGACCGGTCATCCGCGGCCGCCGCGCCGCGAGTTCAAGGCGCGGGGCAGCTTCGTCACCCGCTGCGAGGGCTGCAACCTGCCGCAGCTCAATTGCCTCTGCCCCTACCGGGTCACTGCTACCAGCGAGGCGAGGGTGTGGCTGCTCACCCACCCCCTGGAGCACCACAAGCCCACCAACACCGGGCGGCTGATCGGCGACGTCCTGCGAGACACCGAGCTCTTCACCTGGTACCGCACGGCGCCCGACGAGCGGCTGCTGGCGCTGCTCGAGGACAGGCGCTACGCGCCCTTCGTGATCTTCCCCGACGACCAGCCGGACTATGCCGACCGGGTGGTGGGCATGGAGGCCGTCGGCGAGGGTCAGCGGGATGGCCGGATTCCGGTGTTCATCATCCTCGACGGGACCTGGCGGCAGGCACGGCGGATCTTCCGCAAGAGCCCCTACCTCGACAGTCTGCCGGTGCTGCCCCTGGCCACCGAGCGGCTGACCCGCTATCGGCTGCGCAAGCCGGCCTCCGCTGCCCATCTGTGTACCGCCGAGGTGGCCATCGAGCTGCTGCGCCAAGCCGGCGACGCCCAGGCGGCCGAGGCGCTCGACGACTATTTCGATGCCTTCAACGACAGCTACGCCGCCAGTCGGCGCCACGAGAAACTCGAGGCACCGACGGCGGCGATGCGGCGTCTGCTGGAACGGGCGGGTCGCTGAGCCTGTGTCCTTTCCCCGCCTCACCCCTCGTGCTTGCTGAGTATCCAGTCGACCAGCTTCTCGGCCTCCTCCTCGCTCACCTCGACACGCTCGCCGGCGTCCGGCATGGTCGCGGATCCCCAGTGGTTCTCGCCCCCCGTCATCACGACCTCGACCAGGTAGCCCCTCATCTCGCCATCCGCGTACTTGGCGGCGATGCTGTTGAAGCCTGGCGCCCGCGGGGTGTCATCGTCCCGGGCGTGGCAGCTCAGGCACTGCTTCTCCTCTGCCAGCTGCTGCATATCACCATGCATGTCCGCAAAGACAGGAAAGGCGCCCAGCAACAGGCCGGTCAGCGCCATGGATGCAATGGCCGTTTTCATCTCCTTGCCCCCCTGTTCATCCGGAGGTCTTCCTCCGGATGCTTGCCATGATTGGTTGTCGTACAGGACTGCAACGATGGCGCCCATGGGGCCGCCGCGATCAGCGTTGCAGCTGCCTTGAACATAGGTCAGAGGGACAGGACGCGGGACATGCTTTCTCTCATGCCGGGGCTCAGCATGTCTCATGCCGATGTCCTCCATCGCCCGGGGCGCGAGCGCTCGGGGCCGGTGGCGGGCAGCGTCACGGCATGCGCCCCGACGGGGCGGTCAGCCGCCGAACAGCGCCCCGGCAATGCGGAAGCCGGCGATCCAGGTCCCGGCGGCGGAGCCGAGGGTGGCGGTCAGGAAGACCAGCAGGGTGCGCGAGACCCGGTTGCGCCACCAGCCCTTGAGCTCGGTGACGTCGTGGCGCAGGGTCGAGAAGTCCCGCACCTTGGGCTTGCGCATCCACAGCTCCACCCCGGCGGCGACGAAGCCGGCGCCGATGGTGGGGTTGAGCGAGGTGAGCGGCGCGGCGAAGAAGGTCGCCGCCACCGTGACCGGGTGGGCGAGGGCCGCCAGGGTGGCCGCCCCGGAGAGCACGCCGTTGATCAGGAACCACTCCCCCACCAGTTGCCAGCCCAGCTCGGTGTTGCGCGAGAAGCCGATGGCGAAGCCGGTCAGCACCAGCAGCGTGACCAGCCAGGGCAGCGCCCGCCACAGGCGCGACGGCGGCGGGGTGGCCTCGAGCATCTCGCGCTCCGGGGCGGGGTCGGCGGGCAGCGGCTGCTCCAACTGCTCGGCCATGCCCTTCATGTGGCCGGCGCCGATCACCACCAGCACGTGGCGATAGCGTCCGGGGGAGGCGTCCTGGGCCAGGCGCAGCACCATGTAGCGATCCCGTTCGCTGATCAGCGGCGTGTAGAGGGACTCCGATTCGGCGGCGAACTCGCTGAAGGTGGACTCCAGGACGTCGCCCTCCTTGAGTCGCTCGATCTCCTCGGCGGAGACCTGCTGGCGCGACAGCACGCTGCCGAGCAGCCCCGAGAACAATGAGAGGCGCTGCCACCAGGGCACGTTGTGGTAGATGCGCTTGAGGGTGATGCCCACGTCGCGGTCGATCAGCAGCAGCGGCAAGCCGGCGTTACGGCTCTCCTCCAGGGCGGCGCGCATCTCGGCACCGGGCTCGATGCCCGACTGCTCGGCCACGCGCTGCTGGAAGGCCCCCAGCGCCAGGCTGGCGGCCACCATGCCGGCCTTGCCCTGGCGGAAGATCTGGAACAGGTCCTGCTCGCCCAGGGCATCGGGGTTCGTCAGGCTGTGGTGTCGCGAATCGCACAGCTCGATGGCCACGGCGTCGAACTCGCCGGAACGGATCAGCGCGCGGACGTCCGCGGCGCTCTCGGCGGAGACATGGGCCGTGCCCAGCAGGGTGTAGCGGGTCTCGCCCACCACGAGTTCCCGGCGCGGGCCGCTGGTGGTGTCGTTCGGGCGGGCGGTGGTCACGGAGTCCTGGGAGTCGGTCATGGACGCTCGGGCTGAAGGAGTGAAAGAGCGATTATCCACGAAGCCCGCCGGCGGGCCAAACCCGCCGCGATGCTTGCACCGGCTTTGCTGCTTACGACAACGCAACTCCACGTCGAGTCTTTGGGGAAGCGCTGATTTATGTCGCGAGCGATGAGAGGCTGGTCGCCGCCGGAGCACAGCCACCGGAATGTAGCCTGCTACATGAGGATGGCGACGGTCCGACGCTTCGGCACCGCCGGCGGCCAGGATATCGAGCGCAGCAATAAATCAGTGTTTCCCTTACTTGCGCCAGAAGGCCGGGGTGAACAGCACCAGCACGGTGAAGATCTCCAGGCGGCCGAGCAGCATGGCCACCACCAGGATCCACTTGGCCAGGTCCGGCAGGTCGCCGTAGTGGGCGGAGGCCTCGCCCAGCGCCGGGCCCAGGTTGTTGAGCGCCGAGCCCACCGTGGACCAGGCGGTGACCTGGTCGACCCCGGTGGCCATCACCCCCACCAGCATCAGGAAGAAGAGCATCACGTAGGCGGAGAAGAAGCCCCACACCGCCTGGGCAATGCCGTCCGGCACGCTGACCTTGCCGATCTTCACCGTGATCACCGCATTGGGGTGGATCAGGCGCATCACCTCGCGCATGCCCTGCTTGAGGATCAGGATGATGCGGATCACCTTCATGCCGCCGCCGGTGGAGCCCGAGCAGCCGCCGACGAAGGCCGCGACGAACAGCAGGAAGGGCAGGGCGCCGGGCCAGGTGGAGAAGTCCGCCACGGCGAAGCCGGCGGTGGTGGCCACCGAGACCACCTCGAACAGGCCGTGACGCAGCCCCCGCTCGGTGCCGTAGGTGTCGGTCAGCCAGAGCGAGACCACGGTGATCACGGTCAGGCCGAGCAGGAAGAGCATCAGGAAGCGCGCTTCCGGGTCCTGGAAGTAGTGCGTCACGCTGCGCTGGCGCCAGGCCAGGAAGTGCAGGCTGAAGCTCACCGCGGAGACGATCAGGAAGAACACGCAGATCATCTCGATCAGCGCGCTGTCGAAGTGGCCAATGCTGGCGTCGTAGGTGGAGAAGCCGCCGATGGCCACGGTGGAAAAGCTGTGGCCCAGGGCGTCGAACCAGTCCATGCCGGCCGCCATGTAGGCCAGCATGCAGGCAATGGTCAGCGAGGCGTAGATGTACCACAGCGCCTTGGCCGTCTCGGTGATGCGCGGGGTGAGCTTGGAGTCCTTCAGCGGGCCCGGGATCTCGGTGCGGTAGAGGGCCATGCCGCCGACCCCCAGGGTCGGCAGGATGGCGACGGCCAGCACCACGATCCCCATGCCGCCCAGCCACTGCAGCTGCTGGCGGTAGTAGAGGACCGCCTTGGGCAGGAATTCGATGCCGGTGATCACCGTGGCGCCGGTGGTGGTCAGGCCCGAGAAGGACTCGAAGACGGCGTCGGTCGGGGCCAGGGCCGTGTCGCCGGTGAGCATCAGCGGCAGCGCGCCGAACAGCCCCAGCACGCTCCAGAAGAGCGCCGCGATCAGGAAGCCGTCGCGGGTGCGCAGCTCCTTGCGGGCATGGCGGTTGGGCAGGTACATCACCGCCCCGGTGGCCACGGTGATGCCGATCGCCACCGCAAAGGCTTCCCACATGCCGTCGGCGAACAGCAGCGAGATCAGGATCGGCGGCACCATGGTCAGGCTGAACATCATCAGCAGCAGGCCCAGGATGCGCAGGATCATGCGCAGGCTCATCGGGCGGCTCTCCTCGGGTCGCCGGGGGTCATGGGCCAGGCCATCAGAAGAACGTCAATCCGACCTGGAAGAGCCGCTCCACGTCGCGCAGCCGGCGCTTGTCGATCACGAACAGGATGACGTGGTCGCCGGACTCCACCACCACGTCGTCATGTGCGATCAGCACCTCCTTGCCGCGCACCACGGCGCCGATGGTGGTGCCCTGGGGCAGGTCGATCTCGCCGATGGCGCGTCCCACCACCCGGGACGACTGGGTGTCGCCGTGGGCGATGGCCTCGATGGCCTCGGCCGCGCCGCGGCGCAGCGAGTGGACGTTGACGATGTCGCCGCGCCGCACGTGGGTCAGCAGGCTGCCGATGGTGGCCTGCTGGGGGGAGATGGCGATGTCGATCTCGCCGCCCTGCACCAGGTCCACGTAGGCGGCGTTGTTGATCAGCGTCAGCACCTTCTTGGCGCCCATGCGCTTGGCCAGCATCGACGACATGATGTTCACCTCGTCGTCGTTGGTCAGCGCGCAGAAGATGTCGCAGTCCTCGATGTTCTCCTCCTCCAGCAGCCGCTTGGTGGTGGCGCTGCCGTGCAGCACCACGGTGCGGTCGAGCCGTTCGGAGAGCTGGGTGCAGCGCTCGAGGTTGTGCTCGATGATCTTGACCTGGTGGCTGTGCTCCAGGTGCTCGGCCAGGCGCTCGCCGATGTTGCCGCCGCCGGCGATCATCACCCGGCGGAAGTCGCGGTCGAGGCGGCGCAGCTCGCTCATCACCGCGCGGATGTCGCGGCGGGCGGCGATGAAGAAGACCTCGTCGTTGGCCTCGATCACGGTGTCGCCGCGCGGGATGATCGGCCGGTCTTTCCGGTAGATGGCCGCCACCCGGGTGTCCACGCTGGGCATGTGGCGGCGCAGGAAGCCCAGCTCCTGGCCGACCAGCGGGCCGCCGTAGAAGGCCTTCACCGCCACCAGCTGCACCAGGCCGCCGGCGAACTCCAGCACCTGCAGGGCGCCGGGATGCTCGATCAGCCGGCGGATATGGTCGGTGACCACCTGCTCGGGGCTGATCAGCACGTCGATGGGCACCGCCTCGTGGGCGAACAGGCCGCGGCGGGTGAGGTAGGCGGTGGCGCGCACCCGGGCGATCTTGGTGGGGGTGCGGAACAGGGTATGGGCGACCTGGCAGGCGATCATGTTGACCTCGTCCTGGCTGGTCACCGCGATCAGCATGTCGGCGTCCTCGCAGCCCGCCTGGCGCAGCACCATGGGGTAGGAGCCTGGTCCCACCACGGTGCGGATGTCGAGCTTGGTGTGGAGCTCGCGCAGCTTGTCGCCGTCGGTATCGACGACGGTGATGTCGTTCTCCTCGCGGGCCAGGTGTTCGGCCAGGGTGCCGCCGACCTGGCCGGCGCCGAGAATGATGATCTTCATGACGGGGGCTCCCGGTCGTGGGTATCAGGGGCGTCGACATCGTCCGGCTCGATCATCAGCCGATACCCGATGCCCGCCTCGGTCTGCAGCAGGGTCTGGGCGTCGGGGTCGTCACCGAGCTTCTGGCGCAGCTTGCTGACCACGATACGCAGGTAGTGGGTGTCATCGACATGGCTCGGCCCCCATACCTCGCGGAGTAGCTGACGCTGGGTGACCACTTGGCCACCATGCCGGCACAGGCGGTCGAGCACGGCATACTCCTTGGGCGTCAGGCGCACGACCTCACCGTCGCGCCACACGCGGCGTTGGCCGGTGTCGATCACCAGGTTGCCGCGCCGGTAGCGGGAGAGGGCAGGCGTCGCCTCGGTGCCGTCCCTGAGCCGTAGCAGGGCCCGTACCCGGGCCAGCAGCTCGCGGATGCCGAAGGGCTTGGTGACGTAGTCGTTGGCGCCGTGGTCCAGGGCCCGCACCTTCTCGCCCTCCTGGCCGCGCACCGAGACCACGATGATCGGCACCTGGCTGCGCGCGCGCAGCCGGTCGAGCACTACCTGGCCGTCCAGGTCGGGCAGGCCCAGGTCCAGCAGGATCAGGTCCGGGGCCTCCGTCTCCGCCATGGCCAGGCCCTCTTTGCCGGTCGCGGCCTCGTAGACCACAAACCCCTGGGAGACCAGGCTGATGCGCAGGAAGCGGCGAATCTGGGGTTCGTCGTCGATGATCAGCAGGCGCGATGGTTCAGTCGCCATGGGGCAGATCCTCCTCCGGATGGGCGTCGGGCAGAGGCAGCTGCATGACGATGCGCGTGCCGCGCCCGTCGGGGCCCGGCTGGGCAGCGATGCTGCCGGCATGGGCGCCCAGCATGCCGCGGCAGATCGCCAGGCCGAGCCCGCTGCCGTGGCGGCCGCGGTCCCCTTCACCGCCGGTGGTGAACATGTCGAAGACGCGCTCGCGCAGTTCGGGCGGGATGCCGGGGCCCTGGTCGGTGACGGCAAGCCACAGCC
>NZ_JAWSUJ010000004.1:0-88708 GCF_033549285.1 Halomonas sp. | reverse complement strand
TCCTGGCAGAACAGCACGCACTCGCCGGCCTCGCGGCCCGGCCGCAGCAGCAGCAGGGCCTCCGGTTCGGGAAAGCCGGTCAGGTAGTGGAAGTCGCTGTCCTGGCGGAAGGGAAACTCGCTGTCCCGCGAGCGGGTGACCAGCGCCGCTCCGGGCAGCAGCACGGCGCTGCCGGCGGGTAGCCGATCCATCAGGGCCCGGCGGCGGGCACGGTACTCGTCATTGGTGATCGGGGCGGGGCGGGGCAGGGTCTCGGGGTGCATCACGGCTCCTGGGTGGGTGGGGTTGTGTGGCCGGCCTCAGTGGCGGGTGGGCGCGTCGACCTGCTCGACCTGGGGCTTGCCGGGATGCTGCTCGGTGTAGAGCAGCATGGCGGCCATGCGCGCGTGCTCGGTGAGGGCGAAGAGGTCGTTCTCGTTCTCCGCACTGTCCTCGATATCGGTCTCGATGCCCGTCAGGTCCTCGAGGTCCGCAAGGGCCTCGCGCAGGGCCGCCGACCAGGCACGGCGGGGTTCTTCGCCGGCATCGGCCACCACCTCGAGGAAGCCCAGCGTCCACTCCTGCAGGCCCAGGGCGCGCTCGGCCAGGGAGAAGAGCTCGTCCGGGAGCAGGGGTTCGAAGTTGAGCTCGGCGGCGGAGAGGGCCTCGAGGGTCTGGCGGCGCCAGCCCAGCAGCCGCTCGGCGCTGGGCTCGTCGCGGGGCTGGTCGACCCCGAGGCTCAGGCAGACCTCTTCCAGCCAGGCCTCGGGGGTCAGGTCATGCAGCGCAAGCTCGGCGCAGAGGCGCCCGTCGAGGAAGGCCGGTGATTGCATGCTCCCGTGGAGCAGGAAGGTGTCGGCAATGGTCGAGAAGTCCTGGCGTTCGTTGATCAGTGACATGGCAAGTTCCGCTGGTGGGGCCGCCGGGCGCGTTGACCGCCCGCAAACGGCTCTCTTATAGTGACTGGCATTCAATCTGTGGCCTCGATGTTAACGCATCGGCTCCCCAAGACGCGCACCCGGTGTGCGACCCCACCCCCTGGCCCTTTCCGGAGCCTGCCATGACCGAGCCCAAGCGGCCCACCACCGAGATCACCCTCCTGGAGCGCAGCTATGCCATCGCCTGCCCGCCGGAGGAGCAGGACAAGCTCGAGCGGGCTGCCCGCTACCTCGACCGCGCCATGCAGGGCATCCATTCCCGGGGGCGGGTGATCGACCGCGAGAAGATCGCCATCATGGCGGCCCTCAACATCGCCCACGAGCTGCTCGAGGCCCTGGATGACCAGCGCGCCGGCGAGCAGAGCCTCAGCGAGCTCAATGCCCGCCTTGAGAAGGCGCTGGACGCCATGCCCGAGCGCTGAGCCGACGCAATCATCCCTTTGGCCCCGCCCGTGCCTCTGTTAGGATGAAGGTGTTCCCTGGGGTGTTTGCCAGTCGTTATCGTCCCTCGAGCCTATGCGCAGTACCCAGGGGGCCAAATGCTAGCCGGACCCGTGTGCATGTCCGTGCGTCGGAAAGCCTGACGGTTCGGCTGCGGCCACCCACCTTGAACCACTGGGTTCAAGGGCCAGAACGACAGCGGCACTCTGGGGAACCCTCATCCGACATGACCCACATGCAGGATACCGCCGCCGCCCTGACCGACGACGCCCGTCGCCGGCTGAGACGTGAATTGCGCCTGCGCCGACGCGAGCTGAGCGCCGACGCCCGCCGTGACGCCGCAGAACACCTCTGCCGACACCTCCGCCAGCTGCCCGAGATCCATCGCGCCCGCCGCCTGGCCCTCTACCTGCCCAATGACGGCGAGATCGATCCCACCCCGCTGATTCCCTGGCTCGAGCGCCGTGGCGCCCGCGTCCATCTGCCGGTCCTCAAGCCGCTCTCCCGCAATCAGCTGTGGTTCGTTCACTACCATTCGGGGACGCCTATGGTGGCCAACCGCTTCGGCATCCCGGAACCCCAGACCCGCCACGGGGCGCATCGCGCCCGGCGCACCCCGGCCTGGGCCCTCGACGTGATCCTGCTGCCGCTGGTGGGCTTCGATGACCAGGGGCAGCGCATGGGCATGGGCGGCGGCTTCTACGATCGCACCCTGGCCTTCACCCGCCACCCGGGGCCGCGCCCTCGCCTGATCGGCCTGGCCCACGACTGCCAGCGGGTCGAGCGCCTCCCTGCCGCCCCCTGGGACGTGCCGCTGGACGCCATCGTCAGCGATGCCCGGGTGATACGCCCCTGAGCTGAGGACCCCTGTCACACGAACGACGAAGGCCGATGCAGATGCATCGGCCTTCGTCATCAGGCGGTTCCGGTCGTGGCTGTTTCCAGCCGGCTTGCGGGGGCATCAGCCACCCGCCAGCGCCTGGGCATAGCCGGTCGCCACGACCCCGATGCCGAACACCAGCACCAGTGCCATGACCAGATCGGGCTTGCGCTTCATTGTCGACTCCGTGGAAGGCAGGACCGCGAGGGTCATTGTGGATGTTGTTGTCGGGTCACCGCGAGTGGGCGGTAACGCCGTGACTATAGGTCCTGATGCCGGCGTATGACAACCGGCATACTTAGGGTGTTACATTTTTAAACACTCGGCACCCCGCGGCTCCACGGTGAGTCAGCGCTCACTCGGCGCCACGGGGATGGCCCGAGGTCAGGCCATGAAGAGCCGGTAGGCCGGATTGTCGCTCTCCTTCCAGTAGCGATAGCCGATATCGTCGAAGTACTCCTCGACGTGGGTGCGGTCGCCATTGGGCACCTGCATGCCCACCAGCACCCGGCCATAGGCGGCCCCGTGGTTGCGGTAGTGGAACAGCGAGATGTTCCAGTCGTGGGGCAGGTGGGTGAGGAAGTTCATCAGTGCCCCGGGGCGCTCCGGGAACTCGAAGCGGTAGACCTCCTCGTCGAAGTGCTCCTTCGGCCGGCCACCCCCCAGGTGGCGGATATGCAGCTTGGCCAGCTCGTTGTCGGTGAGGTCCTCCACCGGGTAGCCGGCGCCGCGCAGCTTGTCGATCACCGCCTGGCGGTCCTCGCCGCCGGGCTTCACCTGGACGCCGACGAAGATGTGCGCCTTCTCGGGGTCCGCGTAGCGGTAGTTGAACTCGGTGACCATCCGCTTGCCGATGGTACGGCAGAACTTCTTGAAGCTGCCGGGCCTCTCGGGAATGGTCACGGCGAGGATCGCCTCGCGCTGCTCGCCGAGCTCGGTGCGCTCGGCGATGTGCTGCAGGCGGTCGAAGTTGGTGTTGGCCCCGGAGTTGATGCAGACCAGCGTCTGATGCTCGGCACCGGTCTGCTGGATGTACTTCTTGAGGCCCGCCAGCGACAGCGCCCCGGAGGTCTCGGAGACCGCCCGGGTATCCTCGAAGATGTCTTTCACCGCGGCACACATCTCGTCGGTATTGACGGTGATGACGTCATCGATCAGGTCGCGCAGGATCGAGAAGGGGATCTCGCCGATCTGCGCCACGGCCACGCCCTCGGCGAAGACCCCCACCTGGTCCAGCACCACGCGCTCCCCGGCGGCCAGCGCGGCCTTGAGGCAGGCGCTGTCCTCGGACTCCACCCCGATCACCTTGATCTCGGGCCGCAGGTACTTGATGTAGGCGGCCATGCCGGCGATCAGGCCACCACCGCCCACCGGCACGAAGATGGCGTCGATCGGTCCGCCATGCTGACGCAGGATCTCCACGGCGATGGTGCCCTGGCCGGCGATGACATCGATGTCGTCGAAGGGCGGGATATAGGTATAGCCGTGCTCGGCGATCAGCTCCTGGGCATGGGCCGCCGCCTCGGCGAAGGCATCGCCCTTGAGCACCACCTTGGCGCCCCGCGCCCGCACCGCCTGGACCTTGATCTCCGGCGTGATGCGGGGCATCACGATCACCGCCTTGACGCCCATCAGCTTGGCCGCCATCGCCAGCCCCTGGGCATGGTTGCCCGCCGAGGCGGCAATCACGCCCTGGGCCTTCTGGGCCTCGCTGAGCTGGGCCATCTTGTTGTAGGCGCCACGGATCTTGAAGGAGTAGACCGGCTGCAGGTCCTCGCGCTTGATCAGGATCTGGTTGTTGAAACGGCGGGAGAGGAAGGGGGCCGGGGAGATCGGCGTTTCCCGGGCGGCTTCGTAGACCCGGGCCTGGAGAATCTTCTTGACGGTAGCTTCGAGCATCCTGATATCCCAGAGGCGTGACGCGGGGCGGCAGATCTTGCTGCGCTGCAGAGAACCCCTATTGGTAGCATTGCGGTGGCCATGGCGTCCAGCACCCGCCAGCGGCATCGCCTATAATGGCGCGGCATTCGCCATCCATCCGACAGCGAGCACCACATGACCCAGGACGAACTCAAGGACGCCGTGGCCGCCGCCGCCATCGACGAGGTCCGCCCCCGCCTCGAGCGCGACACCATCCTCGGCATCGGCACCGGCTCCACCGCGAACCGCTTCATCGACCGGCTGGCGGCGCTGCGCCATGACTTCCGCGGCGCCGTGGCAAGCTCGGAGGCCAGCGCCGAGCGCCTGCGCAGCCACGGCATCGAGGTCTTCGAGCTCAACGAGGCCGGCACCGTGCCCTTCTACATCGACGGTGCCGACGAAGTGAACACTCACCTTCACATGATCAAGGGAGGCGGAGCGGCCCTGACCCGGGAGAAGATCGTTGCCGCCTGCGCCGAGCGCTTCATCTGCATCGCCGACGCCTCCAAGAGGGTCGAGCGGCTGGGCCACTACCCGCTGCCGGTGGAAGTGATCCCCATGGCCCGCTCCTACGTGGCCCGGGAACTGGTCAGGCTGGGGGCCGACCCGGTCTATCGCCAGGGGGTGGTCACCGACAACGGCAACCAGATCATCGACTGCTTCGAGTTCATGATCGACGACCCGGTGGCCATGGAGGCACGGCTCAACGCCATCGTCGGCGTGGTCACCAACGGCCTGTTCGCGGCCCGCGGTGCCGATGTACTGCTGCTGGGCACCGAGCAGGGCGTTGAGCGCCTGCTGCCCGCCTGAATTCACATGCCAAAGTAAGGGCTCACTCCGCCTGCATGAGGCCTTCCAGGCCATCCAGGGTACGCGCCAGGGCGCCCCGGTTGGCCGCGACCACCTCGCGGCCGGCCTCGGCGAGGCGGCGGCGCTCCTCCCGGTCGCCGAACAGGCGCAGCAGTTCGGCGGCCAGTGTCTCGCCGTCATCGACCTCCACCAGGGCCCCGGCCCCGCGCATCACCTCGGCTACGTCCTCGAAGTTGGCCAGCGCCGGCCCGGTGAGCACCGGGATGCCCTGGGCGGCCGGTTCCAGCAGGTTGTGCCCGCCGATCGGCACCAGGCTGCCACCGACGAAGGCCAGGTCGGCCGCGCCATAGAGCGCCAGCAGCTCCCCCATGGTGTCGCCCAGATAGACCGCCGTATCGTCCCCGGGCCACTGGTCGCGCGAGCGTCGCGCCAGCGTCAGGCCCGCCTGGCGGCACCGCGCGGCCACGTCGTCGAAGCGGCGGGGGTGGCGGGGCACCAGGACCAGCAGGGCATCGGGCAGCCGCTCGCGCAGGCGGACATGGGCGGCCAGCACCTGCTCGTCCTCGCCCGGGTGGGTGGAGCCGGCCACCCAGACCGGCCGGCTGCCGAGCCGGGTGCGCAAGCGCTCACTCACCTTGCGGGCCTCGCCATCGGTGCCGATATCGAACTTCAGCGAGCCCACCACGTTGGTGCGTGCCGGCGCCATGCCCAGGTCGGCGTAGCGCCGGGCATCGGTCTCGGACTTGGCCGCCAGCCAGGCCACATGGCTCAGGGCCTCCGCCATCAGGGGGCGCAGCCGCCGATAGCCTCGGAAGGCGCGGGACGAGAGACGGCCGTTGACCACCGCCACGGGCACCCCCGTCCGGTCACAGGCGGCCAGCAGGTTGGGCCAAAGCTCCGTCTCGAAGAAGATGGCGAGTTCGGGGCGCAGCCGGGCGACGAAGCGACGGGCCGCACCGGGGAAGTCCAGTGGCACGAAGTGATGGCTCACTTCGCCCTCATCCCACGAATCACGGCGATTCCCAGCGAGCGCCAGCACCCGCTCCGCCCCGGTGGCGGTCATGGTGGTGATGACCAGGCGGTGACCAGGCCAGCGCTGCCGCAGCGCCTCGATCAAGGGCCGGGCGGCCTGCACCTCGCCCACCGAGGCGCAGTGCAGCCAGAGGGTACGCTCCCCCTGGCCTGCGGGCGGGATGAGGCCCAGCCGCTCACGGCGCGACCGCCCGGGCAGCTGCTCGCGCCAGACGCGTCGCCAGATCAGCGGCGCGAGGAGGTAGAGGAGCGCCGCATAGCCCCGACGGATCCAGGGTCGTGGCGCCAGCATCAGGTCTCGCGGTCGAGGATGGTGGAGATCATCGCCGTGGTGGAGACGCCATCCTCGAAGCCCAGCACCCTGACCTCGCCCCCCGCCTCGCGGACGGCCGCCCCGCCGGCGATCTCCTCGGGACGATAGTCACCGCCCTTGACCAGCACGTCGGGCAGCACCGCCTCGATCAGCCGCTGGGGGGTGTCCTCGCCGAAGGGCACCACCCAGTCGACGGCGCCCAGGCCGGCCAGCACCTGCATGCGCCGCGCCAGGGGATTGATGGGTCGCTTGGGGCCCTTGAGGCGGCCGATGGAGGCATCGTCGTTGACCGCCACCACCAGCCGGTCACCGAGGCGTCGTGCCTGCTCCAGGTAGGCGACGTGGCCGGCATGCAGGATGTCGAAGCAGCCATTGGTCATGACCACCCGCTCCCCGCGGGCCTGGGCGGCACGCACCGCCTCGATCAGCGCAGGCTCCTCGATCACCCCGAACTCGGCCAGCTTGTCGCCGTGCAGGGCGGTATAGAGCTCGGCGATGGACAATGTCGCGGTGCCGGGCTTGGCCACCACCAGGCCGGCGGCCAGGTTGGCCAGGGTCATCGCCTCGGCGAAGCCGTGTCCGGCCGCCAGCGCCAGGCCCAGCACGCCGATCACGGTGTCGCCCGCCCCGGTGACGTCGAAGACCTCGCGTGCCCGGGTGGGCAGGTTCAGGGGCTCGTGCCCCTCGCGAATCAGCGTCATCCCCTTCTCGCTGCGGGTGATCAGCAGCGCCTCCAGCTCCAGCTCGGCGCGCAGCGCCTCGCCCCTGGCGGCGAGCTCGGCGTCGTCCCGACAGTGGCCCACCACGGTCTCGAACTCGCCCAGGTTGGGGGTGATCACGCTGGCCCCGCGGTAGCGGCTGAAGTCGCTGCCCTTGGGGTCCACCAGCACCCGCTTGCCGGCGGCCTTGACCAGCCGGATCAGCGCCTCGACCTGGTTGAGGGTGCCCTTGCCGTAGTCGGAGAGGATCACCAGGTCGCAGTCGGGCAGGGCCGCCTCGACTCGTGCCAGCAGCCCGGTGGTGTCGACGTCGCCGAGGCCCTCCTCGAAGTCGAGGCGGATCAGCTGCTGGTTGCGGCTCATCACCCGCAGCTTGGTGATGGTGGGAATACCGGGGCTGCGGTCGAAGTGTGTGCTCACTCCGGCATCCTCCAGCCGGGAGGCCAGCCGGTCGGCATTGTCGTCGTCGCCCACCAGGCCGGCCAGGGCGGCATGGGCGCCCAGGGAGGCGATGTTGAGGGCCACGTTGGCGGCCCCCCCGGGGCGGTCCTCGGCCTCGTCGACCCGGACCACCGGCACCGGCGCCTCCGGGGAGATGCGCGAGGTGCCGCCATGCCAGTAGCGGTCGAGCATGACATCTCCCACCACCAGCAGGCGGGAGCGCTCCAGGGCGGTCAGGTCAAGCTTCATCGGGGGACTCCGTGTCCTGTGGGGTCTCGGGTAGGGCCAGCACTGCCTCGAGGCGGTCGATCACGTCCTCGGCACGAATCAGCGACATGGCATCCGGGTGACGGACCCGCTGGCCCCAGGAGAGTTCCGCGGGCTCCTTGTGCAGGAAGGTACGCGCGGCGTCCGCATAGCGGTCGACCACGAAGTCGCGCCAGCGGTAGGGGCCGGCACGGTCGGGATTGGTGGTGGCGTAGAGCCCCACCACCGGGGCACCCAGGGCATTGGCCATGTGCACCGGGCCCGAGTCCGGGGCGATCACCGCCCGGCTCCCCCGGATCAGTGCCAGCAGACCCTTGAGCGAGGTCTCGCCGATGACATCGATCACCACCCCCTCGGGACAGAGGGCCTGGATGCGCTCGCCGAGCTGGCGCTCCTGGGTGCTGCCACCGCCGGTGAGCACCGTCTTCAGGCCGTGCTGGCGCCAGGCATGCTCGATCACCGCCGCATAGCCCTCGGCGGACCAGTTGCGGAAGTTGCGCAGGCGCGGGTTGGCGCACGGGCTGATCAGCAAGTAGGGCGACTCCCCGGTAATCTGCCGCGCCTCCTCCACGGCCGCCCCTGGCACCGGCAGGTCCCAGGCCAGCGAGAGGTCCTCGACGCCCAGCAGGCGCGCGAAGTCGAGGTACGACTCCAGCACATGGGCCCGGGGATGGGGTGCCAGGTGGTGCTGGGTGAACCAGTGCTGGGCATCCTTGGCACGGGCCTTGTCGTAGCCCACCCGCACGTCGGCCTTGAGCCCCAGGGAGAGCACGCTGGCCCGCAGCGCCTGCTGCATGTGCAGCAGCACGTCGAAGCGGGTATCGGCCAGCTCGCGCCACAGGGCGCGCATGCCGGCAAGCCCCGTCGCCTTGTCATAGACGACGAACTCGACCCCGGAGAGGCCCGCCAGTAGACTGTGCTCGCCCTTGCCGATGATCCAGGTGAGCCTCGCCTCGGGCCACTGGCGCTGCAGGGCACGCACCGTCGGCACCAGGTTACAGACATCGCCCAGGGCGGAGAGCCGCAGTACGCAGATATGCTGGGGTCGGGCGGGCAGAGGATGCTTCATGCGGTTGGCAACGTATCGAGCGGGAAAGATTTTCATTCTATATGATGCGGACAGTTTATGTGACGCCGACCGGGGGTCACAAACGGTGCCGCCCATCCCCCCGAGCGGCTTCGATCCCGCCTGCTGGCGCGACGCTGGTCGGGTCATCGGCGAAGCCCCCGGTCGCGGGGCCAGCCTCTTCCTGGATGCCAGCCCCTTCGAGGCAGGCGCCCAATGGGTGCTCAGGCCCTATCGTCGCGGCGGTCTCATCGCCCGGCTCAGCGACGACCGCTACCTGTGGACCGGCGTGGAGCGGTCCCGCGCCTTTCGCGAGTGTCGCCTGACCGCCGACCTGCATGCGCGCGGCCTGCCCGTCCCTCGGCCGGTCGCCGCTCGGGTGACCCGCCATGGCCTCACCTATGAAGCCGCCCTGATCACCGAGCGCATCCCCGGTGCCCGCGCCCTGGCAGACCTCCTGCAGCAGGACGATGCCGGCGTCGCCCTGCTGGCGCGCGTCGGCACCACCATCCGGCGCTTCCATGATGCCGGCCTGGATCACGTGGACCTCAACGCCCGCAACCTGCTGGTCGACCCGCTGGGCAAGGTGTGGTTGATCGACCTCGACCGCTGCCGGCTGCGCCCCGAGGGCGCCTGGCAGGCCGGCAACCTGGCGCGTCTCGAACGCTCGCTGGCGAAGTTCGGTGCTCCCGGGGCCATGGCGACCATCCGCGAAGGCTATGATGCGTCCTCGAAGGCATCGGCATAAGCCGCCACCAGCCCCTGTACATGAACCTCCAGGCTGAAGTGAGCATTCACCTTTTCTCGGGCCGTCTCTCCCAGGCGCTGCCTCAGCGTGACGTCGCAGGCCAGCTCCCCCAGGGCGTCACGCCAGGCCAGGGGATCATCGGGCGCGGCGAGGCGACCCGTCTCGCCATCGATGAGTTCGGGAATGGCCCCGCTGTCGGCGCCGACCACGGCCTTGCCGGCGGCCATGGCCTCGATCACCGTCAGACCGAAGGCCTCGTTGCGCGACGGCACGCAGACGATGTCGAGGGCCTCGAACAGCCTCGGCAGGTCGCTCCGGAAGCCGGCGAAGGTCACCCGGTCCCCCAGGCCGAGTTCGGCCACGCGGTCGCGCAGTTCGGCCACGAAGACCTCGCTGCTGCCCTCGTCAGCGGTCAACCCGCCGATCAGCACTCCGTGCCAGGCAAGCGTCGGATAGCTCTCGGAGAGCCTGGCCAGCGCCTCGATCCAGATGCCCTGGCCCTTGCCCGGCGTCAACCGGCCTGCCAGGCCGATTGCCACCGCCCCGGGCGGAATGCCGAGGGAGTCGCGCAACGCCTGCCGTTCTTCACCGGTGAGGCGCGGCACATAGGGTGCCGGGTCGATGCCCAGGTAGAGCCGCCGGATGCGCCCGGGCGGCAACGGAAAGGCCGCCAGGTTGCGCTGCAGGGTCGCCTCGCTGATGGAAAAGATGCGTGTCACCTTGCCGTAGGCCCAGCGATGGTAGGGATCCTTCTTGGGACGCGTGACGCCCATATGGTCGGTGAAGAAGAGGCGCAGCGAGGGACGCAGGGTGACCAGCAGCGCCCCCAGGCGCAGGTCGCTGGACTTGTGGCAGTGGAGTACCCGGATATCGTGGGCCTTCAGGTACCCGAGCAGGCGCCCCACCCCCAGCAGGGCCTGGCCGCGGGAGGCCACGGTCAGTGGCGTGACGCCGGCCTCGACAAGGCTGGCGGCAACCCGTGAACCCGCCAGCGCCAGGCCGTGGGCCTCCCACCCCTGCCGCCTAAGCTCGGGTATAATCCGCGACGAATACATTTCCAGTCCGCCCCAGCCGTTCGAGAGGCAGATATGCATGACCTTGCGCGACAAGGCGATCTCCTTTGCGGTGACGGGGCTCGGGAGCCCGGATGATGACACTTGGCCCTGCCGGCGGTGACGACAACCGCCCTCGCCTGCTGGTGGTTCGCAACGACAAGCTCGGGGACTTCATGCTCGCCTGGCCGGCACTTGCCTGCCTCAAGGCCGCCGATTCGGCGCCCCTCGTCAGCGTCCTGGTTCCCGCCTACACCGCGCCGCTGGCCAGGCAGTGCCCCTGGATCGACGAGGTGCTGGTCGACCCCGGTGACGCCGGCGGCCGAGCGGGGCGCCAAGCGCTGCTCCAGCGCCTGCGCGAGGCGCGCTTCGATGCCCTGCTCACACTCTTCTCCACCCCGCGCATCGGCTGGCTGGGCTGGCGGGCCGGCATTCCCCTGCGCCTGGCCCCGGCCACCAAGTGGGCCCAGCTATTCTACAATCGACGCATCGTGCAACGCAGGTCCCGCTCCGAGAAGCCGGAGTACCTCTACAACATGGAGTTGGCCGAGGCCCTGCTTCGGGAGCTCGGTCTCGCACTGCCGGCACGCCCCGAGCCACCCTACTGGCCGCTTCCCGAGGGGACCCGCGAGGCGCAGCGGAAGCGCATTGCCCACGAGTTGGGCCTGGAGAGCGCGCGCCCCTGGCTCTTCCTGCATCCCGGCAGCGGCGGCTCGGCCGTGAACCTCACCCTCGAGCGCTATGCGACCCTGGTGCTGGGCGTGGAGGCGCGACTGGCCGAGGCGAGTCGACCCGCCCCGGCCTGGGTGCTCACCGCCGGCCCCGGCGAGGAAGCCGCGGCCGACCGGCTCCGCGAGCGCCTGGTCGGCGAAGGGGTAACGGCAGGCCTGCTGCCCCCCCGCCGCGGGCTCGATGACTTCGCCCTCAGCCTGTCGGCCGCCGACCTGTTCATCGCCGGCTCCACCGGCCCCCTGCACATCGCCGGCTGCCTGGATCGCCCCACCGCGGGCTTCTATCCGTCCCGCCGCTCTGCCACCCCGCTGCGCTGGCAGACCTGCAATGCCGAGGCCCACCGACTGGCCTTCTGCCCGCCAGCCGGGGCCAATGAGCGCGACATGGAGAGCATCGACCTGGAGGCCGCGGCGAGCCGGATCGCCGACCACCTGCGCCACTTCCCGACCCGCGAGACGACCCCATGACGCCGATCACCGGAATCATCATCACCCTCGATGAGGCGGAGAACATCGCCGACTGCATCGCCTCGCTGCGCCCCGTCTGTGACGAGATCATCGTCGTGGACTCGGGGAGCCGTGACGATACCGTGGCGATCGCCGAGCGTGAAGGGGCCACCGTCATCCATCAGCCCTACCTCGGTGACGGCCCCCAGAAGGCCTTCGCCGTGCCCCGGGCGCGCAACGACTGGATCCTGGCCCTGGATGCCGACGAGCGCCTCGAGGAGGATGCCGTCGCGGCCATCCGGGCACTAGCCCTGGAGGATCCCGACAAGGCCTATCGCTTCAAGCGCCGCAACTTTGCCGGCCACCACTGGATCAAGGCGGCCGGCTTCTACCCGGACCCGGTGACGCGACTCTACAACCGCACCACCTCGGGTTACCTGCCGAAGAAGGCCCACTCCTCCGTGCAGGCACCACAGGTCCTGGACACGGGGGGCCATATCCGGCACTTCACCTACCGCGACCTCTCCCACTGGATCATCCGCATCGACCAGCTCTCGAGCCGGGATGCCTGGGCGATGAAGCAGCGGGGAAAGAAGCCCTCCCGCTGCCGTCCGACCTGGCATGCCGTGAGTGCCCTGTTGAGGAAACTGATCCTCAAGGGAGGCCTGTTCCAGGGCGGAGACGGGATGACGGTGGCCGTGACCACCGCGTTTCATGCCTACATGAAGTACGCCAAGCTCAACGAACTCCATGAGAAGGAGCGGGCCGATCACTCGGAGCCAGGCTGAGAGCTAGGCGATCGACCCCGCCAACTGCCCGTCATTAACCCGGGGCGATGGCAGGGCATCGCCGAGTTCAGTCGATGGGGCGTTTCACCACCTCGATGCTCTTCTGGTGACGTGTCCACTTCCCTTCTGCCTTGTCGATATACTGGAAGTGCTCGTTGGTGAAGCTTCCCTGGTTGCAGGCATAGCGGTAGGAGACAGTGGGAACGTCCCGCCCCCCAAGGATCCGCTTGAAGACCCCGGGTCCCGTCAGGTCATAGACGCCCCTGATGACGTTCTCCTCGATGTTGTCCCGCACTGCCTGGATCAATTCGGCAAGGTGGGGGTTGTCTGGCCGGCTGGCGATGAAGTAGTTGCTGATCTCTCCACGCCGGTTGGTGATGTAGAGCTCCTGCATGTCCGTCGGGACGATCCCCTCCAGCGGCCATACCAGGTGGGCGTCGATATCGAGATAGACACCGCCGTGCTCTTGCAGCACCAGCAGCCGCCAGAAATCTGCCTGTGCCGCGCCGATCTGCAGCCAGGCATAGTGCTCGAGGATATCCGTCGAGTAGTGCTCCCTGATAAAGCGTTCCCGAGCCTCTGTCACCATGAACCGATAGGCATGGTGCGGCGCCATCAGGCGGTTGAACAGGTAGTTGAGATAGACGGGCAGCGTCACCTCGGCGGTGAAGTTGGTCTGCCAGATGATGCGCGGAATGCCCGCCGGCTTGCGGGTCGCAAGCAAAGGCGGCGCCGCCTCGGGCAGGGTGAATCGCTTGCCGGGAAAGAGGGCATGAAAGGGGTAGCACGCGAGCTTCAGCAGGTTGGCCACCAGCTTGATGATACGACTCGTCAGCAGGATAAGGGCAGGTTTCAACAGCGGCTCCTCCAGGCCAGTGGCCACGGACAGGACCATGGCAGGATCACGATATCCGCGCGACAGCATACCCGAATAGTCTTGCAGGAATCGGCGCAGACCTGAAGCGTCCGGGGCCCTATCGGTACTTTCGCTTCCTGTCCCTTGGTAAGCTGTAGGGGAATTCTCCTCAGTGCTCCCCGCCATGCCCAGCCGTTTCCTGCCGTCCCCGCTTCGCCAGCCGCGCTGGTGGGCCCTGCTCGTCATCGGGCTGTGGCTCGGCTTCACCGTGGCGACCCTGACGCGCCTCCCCACCTGGGGCCTGGTGCCGGTCGCCGGGGGATGGCTGCTGCTGGCCCGCCGTTGGCGCTGGGGGGCACCGCCGCATCCCCGCCCGGTGCGCAGGGTCTGGCCCTGGTCGCTGCTGCCGATCGCCCTGTGGGGGCTCTACGTCTACCTCGCCGACAGCTTCGGCATAGTCGATCTCGGCGCAGTGTTCTTCCACCTCCAGGCCGGCATGGAAGAGCATGGCGGCGGTGAGCGCATCGGCGCCGCCCTCCTCTATACCCTGAGCATGCTGCTGCTGCTGGCCTCCTTCACCTGGCTGGTGCGGGTCGACCATCGCTGGCGACTGGCGGAACGGCTGCTCGCCCTGGCCCTGCTGGCAGGCAACCCCATGCTCTATGGCATCGGCCAGCGCGGCGCCGCCCTCGTCACCGAGGATGGCGCCTGGCTGGAGCGCCAGTATGTCGAGCCGGTCATCCTCGAGGCCCCAGGCGACCCGCCCAACCTGCTGCTGCTCTACCTGGAGAGCCTCGAGCGCACCTATGCCGACCGGGAGCGCTTCGGGGATGCCTATGCCCACCTCGAGGCCCTGGGCGAGAAGGCCGTGGTCTTCGAGGGGGTTCGCCAGGTCGACAACACCGGCTGGACCATGGCCGGCATGATCGCCAGCCAGTGCGGCACGCCGCTGATGCCCGCCGGGCTGCTGCATGACAGCCAGTTCGAGCCCCTCGGCAAGGTGGTGCCGGGCGTTGACTGCCTGGGCGACCTGCTCGACGCCCGGGGCTACGCCCTCACCTACATGGGCGGAGCCAGCACCCGGTTCGCCGGCAAGGGCGTCTTCTACCGGGACCACGGCTTCGACAGGGTCCTGGGGCGGGAGGAACTGGAGCCGGAGCTCGAGGAGCCCGACTACGTGAACAGCTGGGGCCTCTACGACGATACGCTCTATGACCTCACCGTCGAGGAGATCCGCCGGCTGGAGCGCCAGGACGGCCCCTGGGGGCTGGTCAACCTGAGCATCACCGGCCATGCCCCCAACGGCTACCCTGCCCGCGACTGCCAGGAGAGGCAGGGCGAGTTCGACGGCGTGGACATCCTCTATTCGGTGGAGTGCTCGGCCTGGCTGGCCCGGGGCCTGGTGGAGCGGCTCGAGGAGGAGGGCCTCTTGGAGAACACCCTGGTGGTGATCGCCAGCGATCACCTGACCATGCGCGTCTCCGCCTGGGAGCAACTGGTCGCCGGCGAGCGAGACAATACCTTCATGCTGCTGGGGGAACGGCTCGAGCCGCGCCGGCTCGAGGTCGAGGCATCGACCATGGATGTCCTGCCCACGGTGCTCGAGGCCATGGGCTTCGTCATCGACTGGCATCGCGCGGGGCTGGGGGTGTCGCTGCTCTCCGCCGAGCCGACCCTGGTCGAGGAGCACGGGCTGGATACCCTCAATGCCCGCCTGAGGGAGGAGGCGGCCCTCCAGGAGCGCCTGTGGGAAGGCCTGGCGCCGCCGCAGGGCCCACCGCCACCTCCGGAACCGGTCGTCGAGCAGGTCGTCGAGACCCCCGAGGACCAGGCGCTCGAGGCACCCGAGGAGTTGCCCTAGCTCGCCAGTATTGCCCGCAGGATTCGCTCGGGCATGAGTTGCATCAGACAGTTGGTATGGCCCAGCGGGCAGGTGCGCTGGAAACAGGGCGAGCAGTCGAGGGCGAGGTAGTGCACCTCGGCATTCTCGGTCAACGGCGGTGTATAGGCGGGCGATGAGGACCCGTAGATGGCCTGCACCCGGGTCCCTACCGCGGCCGCCACATGCATCAGCCCGGAGTCGTTGGTCACCACCTGCTGGCAGTCACCGAGCAGGTCGACGGCATCCGCCAGCCGCGTCCTGCCGCACAGGTTGTGGGTGTGGGGAAGCGCATCGGCGATCACCTCGCCGGCCTCCACGTCCTTGGGCCCCCCCAGCACGCGGACCTCGAACCCCTCCACCACCAGCGATCTCGCCAGCTCCCGGAAATAGGCGAGCGGCCACTGCTTGGCGGGACCATATTCGGCCCCCGGCATCATGCCGATGGCCGGGCGCGACGAGAGCCCCAGTTCGACGCGGCGCTCGACCAGGTTCTCGGTGTCCAGGCGCAGCCGGGGCCGAGGTATCGGGAAGTCGCCCCGGGCGGCCTCCTCCGCCGGAAGCCCCAGGGCCACGAAGCGCTTGACGGTCTGGTCCAGCACCGCCTTGTCGAGCCGCCTGCGGTCATTGAGCAGCCACAGGCGCTGCTCACCGGTGAAGCCGGTCCGCAGGGGGATACGCGCCAGGAAGGGCACCAGCGCGGACTTCCAGGAGCGCGGCAGCACGATGGCATGGTCGAAGCGCCCCTGCAGGGAGTGGGCGAGATGCCGCCGGGTGGCCAGGCCCAGCTGACCATGCCCCACCTCGAGGCTGGCCACCTCGTCGACCTCGTCCATCCGCTCGAGGATCGGCCGCGACCAGGCGGGGGCCACCACGGTGATCCGGCTGCCCGGCTGCCTCGCCTTCAGGGTCTTGAAGAGGCTCTGGGCCATGACCATGTCGCCGACCCAGGAAGGTCCGACCACCAGGATGAGAGGCTCTCGAGAGGCCGGCACCTGCGGGGCCTCAGCCATTCAGCCACTCCAGGTACTCTCGCACCCCCTGGGCCACGGTACGGAACTCGCCATCGTAGCCGGCCTCGCGCAGGCGGCTGATGTCGGCGCGCGTATAGCTCTGGTAGCGCCCCTTGAGCTCCTCGGGAAAGTCGATGTACTCGATCCTGCCGCGGCCATAGTAGTCGACCACGGTCTCGCCAATGGCCTTGAAGGGCTCGGCACGGCCGGTGCCCAGGTTGAAGATCCCGGAGGCCTCGGGGTGATCCAGGAACCAGAGGTTGACGTCCACCACGTCGCCCACATAGATGAAGTCGCGGCTCTGCATGCCGGCCTCATAGCCCTCCCAGGCACCGAACAGTTTCACGTTCTGGCCGGCGCTGATCTGGGTATGGTGATGGTAGGCGACGCTAGCCATCTTGCCCTTGTGCTGTTCCCGGGGCCCGTAGACGTTGAAGTAGCGAAAGCCCACCACCTGGCTGGTGAAGTCGTCGTGGCGGGCACGCACGTACTGGTCGAACAGCAGCTTGGAGTAGCCGTAGACGTTGAGCGGCTTCTCGTGCTCCGGGGCCTCGAAGAACACCTCGCTCCCCCCGTAGGTGGCCGCCGAGGAGGCATAGAGGAAGGGAATGCCCTCGCGCTGGCAGAAGTTCAGCAGCACCTTGGAGTACTCGAAGTTGTTCTCGAGCATGAAGCGCCCGTCCCACTCGGTGGTGTCCGAGCAGGCGCCCTCGTGGAAGATGGCCTCGATGGGCGGCAGGTGCGACGCCTCGCCATTCATCGCCGCCTTCACCCGGGCGAGGAAGTCATCCTTGTCCAGGTAGTCGCCGAGGGTGCAGTCGGCGAGGTTCACGAACTTGGTACCGTCACTGAGGTCGTCGACCACCAGCACATCGTCCCGGCCACGGGCATTGAGTGCCTTGACCAGATTCGAGCCGATGAAGCCGGCCCCGCCTGTCACTACGATCATGGGAATCCTCTCGTCTCCGGGCCTGCGCCTATAACCGATCTTCCGGTGATTGTATACTTGACGGCTCGTGAATTCATGGCCAACGGTGCTTCCAATGACACAGTCGACGCCAGACGTGACAACCTTCCAGGGCCTGATCCTCGCCCTGCAGCAGTACTGGGCCGACCAGGGCTGCGTGATCCTCCAGCCCCTGGACATGGAGGTGGGCGCCGGCACCTTCCATACCGCCACCTTCCTGCGCTCCATCGGCCCCGAGACCTGGAACGCGGCCTACGTGCAGCCTTCCCGCCGCCCCACCGATGGCCGCTACGGCGAGAACCCCAACCGCCTCCAGCACTACTACCAGTTCCAGGTGGTGATGAAGCCCTCCCCCGCCGACCTGCAGGAACTCTATCTGGGCTCCCTCAAGCACCTGGGGCTCGACCCGCTGGTCCATGACATCCGCTTCGTCGAGGACAACTGGGAGTCCCCCACCCTCGGCGCCTGGGGCCTGGGCTGGGAGGTCTGGCTCAACGGCATGGAGGTGACCCAGTTCACCTACTTCCAGCAGGCCGGGGGCCTGGAGTGCTACCCGGTCACCGGCGAGCTCACCTATGGCCTGGAGCGGATCGCCATGTACCTGCAGGATGTCGACAGCGTCTACGACCTGGTCTGGACGGTGGCACCGGATGGCAGCCGCGTCACCTATGGCGACGTCTACCTGCAGAACGAACGCGAGCAGTCGGCCTACAACTTCGAACACGCCGACGTCGACTTCCTCTTCGCCTCCTTCGACCACCAGGAGCGCGAGTGCACCAAGCTGCTGGACGCCAGCCTGCCGCTGCCCGCCTACGAGCAGGTGCTCAAGGCCTCGCACACCTTCAACCTGCTGGATGCCCGCCACGCCATCTCGGTGACCGAACGTCAGCGCTACATCCTGCGCGTGCGCACCATGGCCCGTGGCGTGGCCCAGGCCTACTTTGACTCGCGCAAGGCCGCCGGCTTCCCGCTGGCCCCCGAGGCCTTGCGCCGCGAACTGCTTGCCGAACAGGGAGACGCTTGATGGCTGCCAATACCCTACTGGTCGAACTGGGCGTCGAGGAGCTGCCACCGGGCGCCATCGATGACCTCTCCGACGCCCTTGCCGAGGGCATCCGCCGGGGTCTCGTCGAGGCCGACATCGACTTCGGCGAGGTCCTCGCCCATGGCGGCCCGCGCCGCCTGGCCGTCCAGGTGCGCGAGTTGGCCGACAAGCAGCCCGACCGCGAGGTCGAGCGTCGTGGCCCGGCCCTGGCCGCTGCCTTCAAGGAAGGCCAGCCGACCCGCGCCGCCGAGGGCTTCGCGCGCTCCTGCGGGGTCGCCGTGGACGACCTGATCCATCTGGAGACCGACAAGGGCACCTGGCTCGGTTACCGCGAGCGGCAGCAGGGCGAGGCCACCACGGCCCTGCTCCCCGCCATCGTCGAGAAGGCCGTCGGCGCCCTGCCGGTGCCCAAGAACATGCGCTGGGGCGCCTCCCGGGTGGAGTTCTCCCGGCCCGTGCACTGGCTGGTCATGCTCTATGGTGACGAGGTGGTCGAGGCCAGCGTCCTGGGCTTGCAGGCAGGACGCACCACCCGCGGCCACCGCTTCCATGCGCCGGCGCCCATCGAGCTGGCCCACGCCGAGGACTACCTCGGCGCCCTGGAGCAGGCCTGGGTGCTGGCCGACCGCGACAAGCGCCGCGAGCGCATCCGCGAACAGGTGCTGGCCGAGGCCGAGGTCCAGGACGCCACGGCCGTCATCGACGAGGATCTGCTCGTCGAGGTCAGCGGACTGGTGGAGTGGCCCGTGGCCCTGACCGGCAGCTTCGACGAGCGCTTCCTCGAGGTGCCCGCCGAGTGCCTGATCTCGTCCATGAAGGCCAACCAGAAGTACTTCCACCTGCTCGACCACGAAGGCCGCCTCAAGCCGCTGTTCATCACCATCGCCAACATCGACAGCCACGAGCCGGAGCAGGTGATCCAGGGCAACGAGAAGGTGATCCGCCCCCGCCTGGCCGATGCCGCCTTCTTCTACGACACCGATCGCCGCCGCCCGCTGGCGGACCGGGCCCCGGAACTGGCCGGAGTGGTCTTCCAGAAGAAGCTCGGCACCCTGGCCGACAAGGCACATCGCAGCGCCGCCGTGGCCGCCTTCATCGCCGGTCGCATCGACGGTGACGTCGCCCAGGCCCGCCGTGCCGCGGAGCTCGGCAAGTGCGACCTGGTCACCGAGATGGTGCTCGAGTTCCCCGAACTCCAGGGCATCATGGGTCGCTACTATGCCGTCAACGACGGCGAGGCCGCCGAGGTGGCCCAGGCCCTCGAGGAGCAGTACCTGCCCCGTTTCGCCAGCGATGCGATCCCCCAGACTCGCACCGGCCTGGCGCTGGCACTGGCCGATCGCCTCGACACCCTCACCGGCATCTTCGGCATCGGTCAGCGCCCCAGCGGCACCAAGGATCCCTTCGCGCTGCGCCGCGCCGCCATCGGCGTCATCAACATCCTGGTCAAGGGCAAGCTGGCCCTCGACCTGCGGGAGTTGCTGGAGCTGGCCGCGGCGCAACACCAGGAGCTGCCTTACGCCGAAGGGCTGGTGGACGAGGTGCTCACCTACATGCTCGACCGCTTCCGCGCCTGGGCTCGCGACGAGGGCATCGACACCGAAGTCTACCTCGCCGTGCGGACCCGTCCGGTGACCCAGCCCCTCGACTTCGCGCGTCGCCTGCGTGCCGTCCAGGGCTTCTCTCGTCGCGAGGAGGCCGCGTCCCTGGCCGCCGCCAACAAGCGGGTCTCCAACATCCTCGCCAAGCAGCAGCACGACGGCAGCACCGAGGTGGAAGCCGGACTGCTGCAGGAGCCCGCCGAGCAGGCGCTCTACGAGGCCCTGGCGTCGCGCCGCCAGGCGGTGATGCCGCTCTTCGCCGAAGCGCGTTACAGCGAGGCACTGGACGCCCTCGCAGGCCTGCGCGAGCCGGTGGACACCTTCTTCGACCAGGTCATGGTCATGGCCGAGGACCCGGCGGTTCGCCGCAACCGACTGGCCCTGCTCGCAGGCCTCCAGGCCCTCTTCCTTGAGGTAGCGGATATCGCCCTGCTCCAGCAGTAAGCGCCCCCTGCGGTGACACCGAGGCCGGCGAGCGCAATCGCCGGCCTTTTTCATTTCCGGTATCACTGTTCCACGTGAAACACCCATCCACGAGGGTAGCAGGCGCAGATGAGCATGAGCTCTCCCCTCCCCTCCCCTTGGCGGCTTGGCGGCTTGGCGGCTTGGCGGCTTGGCAGCTTGGCAGCTTGGCATCAGATGTTCCACGTGAAACACTCCTGCTCAACGGACAATCTTCCCAAGGAGCTCACCACCATGCCTGCAGCACAGCGGCTCGTGATCCTCGACCGCGATGGCGTCATCAACCAGGACTCCGACGACTACGTGAAGTCCCTGGAGGAGTGGATCCCTTACCCTGCCGCCATCGAGGCCATCGCCCGGCTCAACCGTGCCGGCTGGACGGTGGCCGTCGCCACCAACCAGTCCGGCATTTCCCGCGGCTACTATGGCGTGGTGGTGCTGGAGGCCATGCATGAGCGGCTCCGCGAGCTGGTTCGCGAGGCCGGCGGGGAGATTGCTTATATCGCCTACTGCCCCCATGGGCCTGATGACGACTGTGATTGCCGAAAGCCCTTGCCTGGCCTGCTGGAAGAGATTCGGGAGGCCCTGACGCTTGACAGCCTCGAAGGCAGCTGGATGGTCGGCGACAGCCTTCGCGACCTGCAAGCCGGCGAGCCGATGGGTTGCCGGCCGGTACTGGTCCGCACCGGCAAGGGGCGACGTACGGAGGAAAAGGGAGAAGGACTCGACGGCGCGATGGTCTTCGATGACCTGGCGGCCTTCGTAGAGTGGCTGCTGGCCCGGAGGGGCAGCGACAATCAGGCCAGTAGGGAGGGGAAGGCAGTACGCTGAATGTGACAAGGCCGGCCATGCAGGCCGGCCTTGTCGCTGTAGGGTCAATCAAGCGGTGCGATGTTTCACGTGAAACATCGCATCGTCGCCATCAGATATCCAGGTTGGCCACCAGGGCATAGCGTTCGATGAAGTCGCGCCGGGGCTCGACCTCGTCCCCCATCAGGGTGTTGAACATCATGTCGGCGGCAACCGCATCCTCGATGGAGACTCGCAGCATCCGACGGGTCTCGGGGTTCATGGTCGTCTCCCAGAGCTGATCCGGATTCATCTCGCCCAGCCCCTTGTAGCGCTGGATGGAGAGGCCACGCTGGGCCTCGGCCATCAGCCACTCCAGGGCATCATAGAAGGTCGCCACGGGCTTCTGCCGCTCACCACGAGCCACATAGCTGCCCTCCTCCAGCAGGCCGTCCAGCGTCTCGCCGAGGCCTGCCATAGCGCGGTAATCGGCACTGGTGAAGAACTCGATGCCCCAGACATAGTCGGTGGTGACGCCATGCGCCGTCAGTGTCACCGCCGGCAGGAAGACACCACGCTCACCTTCCTCCTCGAGGCGGAAGGTGTATCGCGGACCACCCTCGTAGGAGACCAGCGCATCCATCTCGGCCTGCAGATACTCGATCCAGTTCTGCATGGTGACGCGATCACGCAGGCTCTGCTCGCCGTCGAGATGCGCCGCATGGACAATCTTGCGCAGCACGACATTGGGGTAGACGCGCGACAGGCGATCGATGCGTTTCATCACATCACGATACTGGTTGACGAGGGCTTCCAGCTGGGTGCCACCGATGCCGGGTGCGTTCGCATTGACATGCAGCCGGGCGCCGTCGAGCGCCGTGGTCGTCAGGTAGTCGATCATCGCCTGCTCATCCTTGAGGTAGAGCTCCTGCTTGCCACGCTTGATCTTGTAGAGCGGCGGCTGGGCGATGAAGACATGACCACGCTCGATAAGCTGCGACATCTGGCGGAAGAAGAAGGTCAGCAGCAGGGTGCGAATGTGCGAGCCGTCAACGTCGGCATCGGTCATGATGATGATGGAGTGATAGCGCAGCTTGTCGGGATCGAACTCCTCCCGGCCGATACCGCAGCCCAGGGCCGTGATCAGGGTGCCGACCTCGGCCGAGGAGAGCATCTTGTCGAAGCGCGCCTTCTCGACGTTGAGGATCTTGCCCTTGAGCGGCAGGATCGCCTGGGTACGACGATCCCGCCCTTGCTTGGCACTGCCCCCGGCCGAGTCACCCTCGACGAGGAAGAGCTCGGAAAGGCTGGGGTCCTTCTCCTGGCAGTCGGCCAACTTGCCTGGCAGGCCCGCGATATCCAGGGCCCCCTTGCGGCGGGTCATGTCGCGCGCCTTGCGTGCCGCCTCGCGGGCCCGGGCCGCGTCCAGCATCTTGTTGACGATGGCCTTGGCCTCGTTGGGCTTCTCGATCAGGTAGTCCGAGAACAGTCGCCCCATTTCCTGCTCCACCGCGGTCTTGACCTCGGAGGAGACCAGCTTGTCCTTCGTCTGGGCCGAGAACTTCGGGTCCGGTACCTTCACGGAGATGATCGCGGTCAGTCCCTCGCGGGCATCGTCGCCGGAGGTATTGACCTTGGCCTTCTTGAGCAGCCCCTCGGCCTCGATGTAGTGGTTGAGCGAACGGGTGAGGGCAGCACGGAAGCCGGCCAGGTGGGTACCGCCATCCCGCTGGGGGATGTTGTTCGTGTAGCAGAAGATGTTCTCGGAGAAGGTATCGTTCCACTGCATCGCCACTTCCACGCCGACGCCATCCTCGCGCTCGGCATTGAAGTGGAAGACCGGGTTGAGCACGGTCTTGTTGGTGTTCAGGTGGTTGACGAAGGCCTTGAGGCCACCCTCGTAGTGGAACAGCTCCTCCTTGCCGCTGCGCTCGTCCATCAGGCGGATGGCCACGCCGGAGTTGAGGAAGGAGAGCTCCCGGAGGCGCTTGGCCAGGATGTCGTAGTGGAACTCGATGTTATGGAAGGTCTCGGAAGAGGGACGGAAATGCACCCGGGTCCCGCTCTTCTCCGTCTTGCCCACCACCGCCAGCGGGGCATCGGGAACCCCATGGTGATAGACCTGCTCGTGCACCTGGCCCGCACGCCAGATGGTCAGCTTCAGCTCCTCGGACAGGGCGTTGACGACGGAGACCCCCACGCCGTGCAGGCCGCCGGACACCTTGTAGGAGTTGTCATCAAACTTGCCACCGGCATGCAGCACCGTCATGATCACCTCGGCCGCCGACACACCCTCTCCCTCGTGGATATCGGTCGGGACGCCGCGGCCGTTGTCGGTGACGGTCACCGACTCGTCGGGGTGGATGATGACCCGGATCTCGCTGCAGTGCCCGGCCAGGGCTTCATCGATGGAGTTGTCCACCAGCTCGAACACCATGTGGTGCAGGCCGGTGCCGTCATCGGTGTCGCCGATATACATTCCCGGCCGCTTGCGTACGGCATCCAGGCCCTTGAGGACCTTGATGCTCGATGAGTCGTAAGCCTGTTCGCTCATTGACTACTCCGTCATGAAGTCTATCTGTCCAGTGGCAGCAGCTGTCCCTGCCCCGATTCGGAATGTTTCACGTGGAACATCGCCACCTGGGTGTCCGGCTGCCAGAGCCCTGCCAGGGCATCGGGGTCGACGCTGGTGATGAACACCTGGCAACGCATGCGCTCCAGCCAGCCGCAGAAGACCCGGCGATGCTCGAGATCCAGCTCGGCAGGCAGGTCGTCGATCAGGTAGATGCAGGTGCGGCCGGTGACCTGCTCGAGCAGGCGCCCCTGTGCCAGCTTCAAGGCACTCACCACCAGCTTCTGCTGGCCGCGAGAGAGCACTTCCACCGCCGGACGCTTGCCGAGACGGATACCCAGCTCCGCCCGCTGCGGCCCCTGCTGGGTAAAGCCCATCTGGCGGTCGGTGTCGCGGGCATCGCGAAGGATATCCGCCAGTTCACGCCTGCGATCCCAGCCCCGCGTGTAGCGTAGCGTCAGCCCGGGCAGCGCGATCAGCTCGGCCAGCGTATCCTCGAATACCGGCACGAACCTCTCGATCCAGTCGCGACGCATGCCATCCAGTCGGTTGCCCCAGTGCACCAGCTCCTGTTCCCAGGCATCCAGGGAAGCATCTGTCATTCTACCATGCCGGAGAAGGGCATTCCGATGTTTCAGCGCGCGTCGGAAGCGTCGCCAGACATCGAGAAAACCATGTTCCACGTGAAACACACCCCAGTCGAGAAACTCGCGTCGCCCGGCCGGCGGGCCCTCCAGGAGACGGAAGGCGTCGGGGTTGATCAGCTGCAGCGGCAGGGTCGCCACCAGGCGCGAGACGCGCTCCAGACGCTCTCCCGCCAGGCGCATCTCCAGCTCACCGCCCTCGCGGTGCCGGCGTATGCCGATAGCCATCGCCGGATCGCCGGCAACCCGGCCGTGAAGCGTCATGGCGTCGGCATCGTGCGCGATGGCATGACGCAGCTGGCGGGCGCGAAAGGAACGCCCCATGCCCAGGACATGGATGCCCTCCAGCAGGCTGGTCTTGCCGCTGCCGTTGGCGCCGGTGAAGAGGTTGATGCGTGGACCCGGGGTCAGGTCCACGGCCTGCAGGTTGCGCAGGCCATGGAAGGCAAGGCGTTCGAGAGGCATCAGGCGAGATCGACCGCGGTGATGGCGGCACCCATCACAGGTACCGCCTGCCGGCGCCTCAGAGGCGCATCGGCATGACGACGTACATGGCATCGCCGCCGCCGGGTTCTTCCATCAGCGCACTGCTGTTGGGGTCGGCCAGGGTCATCTGTACCCGGTCCTCGTCCAGCACGCTGAGCACGTCGACGAGATAGCCGACGTTGAAGCCGATTTCCATGGCCGGCCCGCTGTACTCGATGGCGACGTTCTCCTCGGCCTCTTCCTGCTCGGGGTTGTTGGCCATCACCCGCAGATTGCCCTCCTCGAGATTCAGGCGCACGCCACGGTACTTCTCGTTGGAGAGGATGGCCGTGCGCGACAGCACCTGGCGCAGCTCGGCACGATCGGCGATGAAGACCTTGTCACCGCCCCGCGGCACGACCCGCTCGTAGTCGGGGAACTTGCCGTCGACCAGCTTTGACGTGAAGGTGAAATCGCCGGTGTGGGCACGCACATGGCTGGCGCCGAGGGTCAGGCTGACCGGCTCCTCACCGTCATCGAGCAGCCGCACCAGCTCCAGGACCCCCTTGCGCGGCACGATCAGCTTCTGGGAGGGCTCCACCTGAATCTCGGCCGGCCGCGAGCAGACAGCAAGCCGATGGCCGTCGGTGGCCACGGTGCGCACCAGATTGTTGCCCAGTTCGAGCAGCATGCCATTGAGGTAATAGCGCACGTCCTGCTGGGCCATCGCGAAGGAGGTCGTATCGATCAGGTGCTTCAGGGTCCCCCGCGGCAGACTGAGCTCCACGTTGCCGGGGTCATCCTCGATATTGGGGAACTCGGCCACCGGCAGGGTCGAGAGGGTGAAGCGCGAGCGACCGCTGCGCAGCACCGCCCTCCCCTCCTCGAGGGAAAGTTGTATCTCGGACTGGTCCGGCAGCGACTTGCAGATGTCCATGAGCTTGCGCGCAGGTACCGTCGCCGATCCAGGCTCATCCACCTGGCTGGCGGCGGTGCGGCCGATCAGCTCGACCTCGAGATCGGTGCCGGTGAGGGACACCTGGTCCTGGTCGACCTGAATCAGCACGTTGGAGAGTACCGGCAGGGTCTGGCGTCGTTCCACCACGCCGGCAACCAGCGTCAGCGGGCGCAGCAGCGCTTCTCGGGGGATGGAAAATTTCATGTCGGCTCCACTACTTGTCCTGGAGGGATTGAGGCCGGCGACCCGACCGCTGGTGTTCCGTTCAGCTGGTCAACAGCCGCAGCAGATTCTTGTAGTCCTCGCGGATGTCCGCGCTCTCCTCCTGCAACGCCTTCACCTTGCGGCAGGCATGCAGCACCGTGGTGTGATCTCGGCCACCGAAGGCATCCCCGATCTCCGGCAGGCTATGGTTGGTCAGCTCCTTGGCCAGGGCCATGGCGACCTGTCGGGGCCGTGCCACCGAACGGGAGCGACGCTTGGAGAGCAGGTCGGCGAGCTTGATCTTGTAGTACTCGGCCACGGTGCGCTGGATGTTGTCCACACCGACCTGCTTGTCCTGGAGCGCCAGCAGGTCCTTGAGGGATTCGCGGATGAAATCCTGGGTGATCGTCTTGCCCATGAAGTGGGAGTCGGCGATCACCTTCTTGAGGGCACCCTCCAGCTCGCGCACGTTGGAGCGAATCTTCTGGGCAATGAAGAAGGCCGCGTCGTGGGGCAGGTCGACCTTGGCCTGGTCGGCCTTCTTCATGAGGATCGCCACCCGGGTCTCCAGCTCCGGTGGCTCGATGGCCACCGTCAGCCCCCACCCGAAACGCGACTTCAGGCGCTCCTCTACCCCACTGATTTCCTTGGGGTATCGGTCAGATGTCAGGATCATCTGCTGGCCGCCCTCGAGCAGGGCATTGAAGGTATGGAAGAACTCCTCCTGGGAGCGCTCCTTGCCGGCGAAGAACTGGATATCGTCGATCAGCAGGGCATCGACGCTGCGATAGAAGCGCTTGAAGTCATTGATGGCGTTGAGCTGCAGCGCCTTGACCATGTCGGCCACGAAGCGCTCGGAATGCAGGTAGACGACCCGGGCATTCTCGCGCCGCGTTGCCAGGGCGTTACCCACGGCATGCATCAAGTGGGTCTTGCCGAGGCCGACCCCGCCATAGAGGAACAGCGGGTTGTAGGCGCCGCCGGGATTCTCGGATACCTGGCGGGAAGCGGCCCTGGCCAGCTGGTTCGACTTGCCCTCGACGAAGGTCTCGAAGGTAAAGTTGGGATTGAGGCCACTGCTGTGCTTGAGGCTCCCCTCCACCTGGACCTGGCGCTCGCCGCCACGCCGCTGGCCTGCGCCCTCCTCGCGCAACTGATCGATCTCGCGCTCGTCCCCCACATCCCCCCGAGCAGGCACCTGGACCGCCGGTGCGGCAGGCGTTCGTGCCGCCGAGACGGGGTTGCCCAGTTCGCGAGGTTGAGGGCTCGGCGCCGCGCGACGACTGCCGACGGTCAGCACCACCTTCGGCGGCTTGGCGGGCGAGAGCTCACGCATCAGCTCGCTGATCCGCTTGGCATACTTGTCGCTGACCCAGTCACGCACGAAGCGGTTCGGCGCCAGCAGGCGCAACTGGTTGGACTCCCCTTCCTCCGCCTGCAGCGGGCGGATCCAGGTATTGAACTGCTGGGAATTCAGTTCATCCTGCAGGGTATCCAGACATTGTTGCCAGAGAGCCAGTGACACGCGACCTCACCATTGCATTGAAAACGACCGCCTATTGTATCGTTCAGGGGAAGGGTTATCCACATGCCACACCCCTTGACGCGGTCTGTGGAAAACCACTGAGCGACCCGCAACGAGACCGCATTCGGCATGAGGCGCGGCCCGCGGAGGTCGCCTCTACCCGCCGAGCGCCAGCATAGGTCATCCCCGCCGCATCCCCACCTTGTCCACAGCAACCATTTACTTATAATATATTGATTAAAAAGGGTTATCATGACTTTATCACAATACATATCCCCAATAGTGATAACAGGGCGTGATCCCTGCCGGTAATCGACCTGGTCTCGAAGAGTGGACAGCCGCGAGCCCCACACTGCAATCGGCATCAGGACGCACGCAAGAATTGCACCGCGGGCCTGAAATCACTACAATTTCCGGTCTTGAACCGAATACCCCCGGGTCCGCCAGCGGCATCCGGATGTCTCCGAATGATCGATTCGTTCCGAAAACCACGTGGGAATAACGAGTTATGAAACGTACTTTTCAACCCAGCGTCCTCAAGCGCAAGCGCGTGCATGGCTTCCGTGCACGCATGGCCACCAAGAATGGTCGTGCCGTACTGGCCCGTCGCCGTGCCAAGGGCCGCAAGCGCCTGAGCGCCTGACCGCGGCCTTCGCGTGTCCAGTCAGGGCTATCCCCGGCAGCTGCGACTGCTGACCGCCGGGGATTATCGACGTGTCTTCGAAACGGCTGCATTCAAGGTCCACGGCAAGGGGCTGATGGCTCTCGCCTCTCCCAACGAGCGAGGTCACCCGCGACTCGGCCTGATCTTCAGCAAGAAGAACGTCCGCAGAGCCGTCGACCGAAACCGCCTCAAGCGCATCGTGCGTGAATCCATCCGACTTCAGCAGCATCGCCTGCCCTCGGTGGATATCGTGGTGCTGGCAAGACGAGGAGTCCATGAACTGGACAATGCCACCGTGCATCGCCAGCTCCACGGGATGTGGCGTCGCCTGGAACGGGAGGCGCGCAGGTCGTCCCACGGGACGGACGCGCCCGGCCCAGAGAGCGGTGACGCGGGCCGCGCACGATGACCGGCGCCCCAGCGTGCCGGTGCATCCCGGAACCGGCATGGGCATGACCACCGCCATCCTCGCTGCGCCCTTCCACGCTGACGCCTCGGATGCCGCCAACCTGCACGCGTTGACCAGCCTGCCTTCGGCAGGCTTTCGTGTATCTCGGGTGGGCGACCTGCGTTGCGCCATCGGAATGTTCACTACCCATCGGGCAGACCCCTCATGGACGTAAAACGACTTCTCCTCGTGATCCCCCTGGCGGTACTCGCCTACCTGCTGATCGTCCAGTGGAATCAGGACTACGGACAGGTGACCCCTGAGCCACAGGCTCCCGCCATCACAGGCAGCGCCCCGGAAGGGTCTCGCCAGGACCCGGCATCCTCGGGGAGCGACGACCTCTCGGTTCCCGCGACTGCCGGCCCCGCGGACGACATGACCGGCGAGATTCCCGGCGAGGCCGCCTCCGCGTCGGGCAGCCGTGACCTGGTGGCCGTCGTCACCGACGTGCTCGATGTCCGCATCGACCCCCAGGGCGGAGACATCGTCTACGCGGCGCTGCCCCAGCACCGCTTCAGCCTCGACTCCGAGCGCCCCTATGTACTGCTCTCCGACAGCGAGGGTCGCAGCTATGTGGCACGCTCTGGTCTTCAGCTAGAGGGCCACGAGGGCCGTATCACCTTCGCGCCCGAGGCGACCGAATACCGGCTGGGCGAGAACGACGAGCGGCTCGAGGTCGACCTCTCCGCCGAGGTGAATGGTGTGGAGGTGATCAAGCGCTTCACCTTCGAGCGTGACAGCTACGCGGTGGACGTGAACTACTACCTGGCCAACAACACCGAGCAGCCCGTCACGGCCCGCTTCATCGGCCAGCTGGCCCGCGACAACAGCAGCGACCCCTCCAGCGGTCCGGCCCTTGGCATGCAGTCCTTCCTCGGCGCGGCCTACTCCACCCCGGAGGACCGCTACCTGAAGGTCGACTTCAGCGACATCCAGGAGGGCAAGTTCAACAACCGCGACGTCGAGGGGGGCTGGGTTGCCATCATCCAGCACTACTTCACCTCGGCCTGGGCCCCGGCCCAGAACCAGCAGAACCTCTTCTACGCCACCACCGACTCCCGTGGTCGCAACGTGGCCGCCTTCGCCGGCCCCACCAGCAACGTGGCGGCCAACGGCGAAGCGACGCTGGGCGCGACCCTCTACATGGGGCCCAAGGTGCAGGAGCGACTGGAGGCCGTGGCCCCCCACCTGGAGCTGACGGTGGACTTCGGCTGGCTGTGGTTCATCGCCAACCCGCTGTTCTGGCTGCTGGACCAGATCCACGACCTGATCGGCAACTGGGGCTGGTCCATCGTCCTCCTGACCCTGCTGGTGAAGCTGGCCCTGTGGCCGCTCTCCGCCAAGGCCTACAAGTCCATGGCCCGCATGCGCAAGCTGGGCCCGGAGATGCAGCGCCTCAAGGAGCAGTTCGGCGATGACCGCCAGAAGATGTCCCAGGAGATGATGAAGTTCTACCAGAAGGAGAAGATCAATCCCCTGGGCGGCTGCCTGCCGATCCTGGTGCAGATGCCGGTGTTCATCGCCCTCTACTGGATGCTGCTGGAATCCGTGGAGCTGCGTCACGCCCCCTTCATGTTCTGGATCCAGGACCTGTCGGTGAAGGATCCGTTCTTCATCCTGCCGATCCTGATGGGCGCCTCGATGTTCGTCCAGCAGATGCTCAACCCGACGCCTCCGGACCCCATGCAGGCGAAGATCATGAAGATGCTGCCGATCGTCTTCACCTTCTTCTTCCTGTGGTTCCCCGCCGGCCTGGTCATCTACTGGGTGGTCAACAACTGCATCTCGATCCTTCAGCAGTATGCGATCACCCGCAAGATCGAGGCCGACCCGAGTATCGGCAAGGGAATGAAGACCAAGTAGCATGTACTTCTCCCCGAGACCCAGACCCCCGCCCCGGCGGGGGTCTGGCGTTTGCGGGGCCCGACCCGGAGAATATTCCCTTCCAGCAGAGGAGCCGCCGATGACCGCCAGTCTCCATGATCAGGACACCATCACCGCCCTGGCCACGCCACCGGGGCGCGGTGGCGTGAGCATCATCCGCGTCTCCGGCCCCGCCTGCAGGACGATCGCCGATGCCATGGTGGGCCACTGCCCGGCGCCGCGATACGCCCACTACGGCCCCTTCCGCGGCGAGTCCGCGGTGATCGACGAGGGTATAGCGCTGTTCTTCCCGGGGCCCCACTCCTTCACCGGTGAGGATGTCCTGGAACTCCAGGGACATGGCGGACCGGTGATCATGGACGTGCTGCTCGAGCGCTGCGTGCAGTTGGGGGCACGGCTCGCCCGCCCCGGGGAGTTCTCGGAGCGCGCCTTCCTGAACGACAAGCTGGACCTGGCCCAGGCCGAGGCCATCGCCGACCTCATCGAGGCCAGTTCCCGGGGGGCGGCCGAGAACGCCCTGCGCTCCCTGCAGGGCGAGTTCTCGCGTCGCGTGGCGTCACTGGTCCAGCGGCTGATCGAGTTGCGCATGTACGTCGAGGCCGCCATCGACTTCCCCGAGGAGGAGATCGACTTCCTCGCCGACGGGCATGTCGCCAGCCGGCTGGCCGTGGTCCAGTCGGAACTGGCCGAGGTGCGGGCCGCGGCCGGCCAGGGGGCCCTGATGCGGGAGGGCATGAGCGTGGTGATCGCCGGGCGTCCCAATGCCGGCAAGTCGAGCCTGCTCAATGCGTTGACCGAACAGGACACCGCCATCGTCACCGACATCGAGGGCACGACGCGGGACGTGCTCCGGGAGCATATCCACCTGGATGGCATGCCCCTGCACGTCATCGACACGGCCGGGCTGCGCGATACCCCGGACGCGGTGGAGAAGATCGGGGTGGCCCGGGCCTGGGAGGAGATCGAGAAGGCCGACCGGGTGCTTCTGCTGGTGGATGCGGCCACCACCGATGCCATCGACCCCATGGCCATCTGGCCCGAGTTCGTCGCACGCCTTCGGGACCCCTCGCGGCTGACGCTGGTGCGCAACAAGATCGACACCAGCCACGAAGCTCCCGGCATCGATGCTGACGCCACCACCCCGATCATCCGGCTGTCGGCCAGGAGCGGCGCGGGAGTGGATGGCCTCAGGGAGCACCTCAAGGCGGTGATGGGCTATGCCGCCACCACCGAAGGGCGTTTCTCGGCCCGGCGACGCCACCTGGAGGCCCTGGACCGCGCCAGCCAGGCCCTTGCCAACGGCGAGGCGCAGCTCGCCGACTTCGGGGCCGGTGAGCTGCTTGCCGAGGACCTGCGGGACGCCCAGCAGGCGCTGGGGGAGATCACCGGGGAGTTCAGTGCGGACGACCTGCTGGGCGAGATCTTCGGCAGTTTCTGTATCGGCAAGTAGCCGTTCCCGCAGGGCCGCACTGTCAGCGCGGTCGAAACCACCCCAGCTTGGCGAGACCTCCGGCAGTTTCTGTATCGGCAAGTAGCCGTTCCCGCAGGGCCGCACTGTCAGCGCGGTCGAAACCACCCCAGCTGGGCGAGATCTTCGGCAGTTTCTGTATCGGCAAGTAGCCGTTCCCGCAGTCGATGCCACCCCGCTTGGCGAGACCTCCGGCAGTTTCTGTATCAGCAAGCAGGCGCGCCCCTACTCCCCCACCCACCAGTCACCCTGATGGCGGCAGCTCGCCCCCAGCAGCGGCGTGACCCGGCGCATGGCCGCGTCCAGCCGCGTATCCAGCCCCCAGGGCGAGTTGATCACCAGCATGCCGCTGCCGATCATGCCACGCTCGCTTTCCTTCGCCTCGCGCAGCCTCAGCTCGCTACGCCAGATCTTGCGCAGGCCGCCCTCGCGCAGCCCCTCCAGCAGTTCCCGATGGCGGCCGGCCGGCAGCAGGGGGTACCACACCAGCACGACGGCGTGACGCGCCAGGCGCATGGCCTCGAGCAGCGCCTCCGCCACTTCGCCATACTCCGCCTTGCGCTCATAGCTGGGGTCGACCAGCACGCACAACCGCGGGGTGGCCACCGGCAGGCGCTTCACCAGCCCCTCGAGGCCGTCGCCGTGGATGCGCTGCACATTGTCGGGCAGTGTCTGGCGAGCCAGGTGGCCATGCTCGCCGGGGTGCAGTTCGAAGAGCATCAGCCGGTCGCTGGCACGCAGGCGGTCCGAGAGCCACCAGGGCGAGCCGGGATAGTGATCAAGCCGGCCGTCCCGCGCCTGGACCCGGCCAACGGCGGCGAGCCAGTCGCCGAGCAGCGGGTCATTACCCAGTCGCGTCCTCGCCTGCCATAGCCGAGCAATGCCCTCACGGTACTCCCCCAGCCTCGCGGTCTCCTCGGCCGCCAGCGGATAGAGGCCGCGACCGGCATGGGTATCCATATACGTAACAGGAGATTTCTTACGTAATAGATGATCGATGACTGCGAAGAGCGTCAGATGCTTGTGAACATCGGCGAAATTGCCCGCATGATAGGCATGCTGGTAGGAAAGCATGGATGGAGATCCGTGAGTCGGCAAGACGAAAGGGCCCGCCACTGCATGGCAGTGACGGGCCCGGGTGGTACGGCTTCAGGAAGCCGAGTTACTGCTGGAAGCGGGACTCGATGGGTGTGAGGGTGATTTCCACCCGACGATTCTGGGCCCGGCCCTGCTCGGTGTCGTTGCTGGCCACCGGCTGGTTCTCGCCATAGCCGCGCATGGCCAGGCGGTTGCGCGATACGCCGGACTGGGCAAGGTAGCTACCCACCGAATCGGCACGGCGTTCGGAGAGCCGCTGGTTGTAGCTGGCATCGCCCGTGCTGTCGGTATGGCCGGCGATGTTGACCTGCGTATCGGGGTACTGCTGCAGCACCGCGGCCACGTCATTGAGGGCATTGCGCGCATTGGGGGTCAGGTCGCTGGAGTCGAAGGCGAAGGTCACCTCGCTCGGCATGTTGAGCACGATATCGTCACCGCGACGATCGACACCGATGCCGGTGCCCTGGGTGCTCTGACGCAGCTGCTCCTCCTGGCGATCCATGTAGGCGCCGATGCCCCCCCCGGCAGCGGCCCCCACGGCAGCGCCGATCAGCGCGCGATCGCGGCGGCTGGTGCTGCCGTCACCACTGAGGGCACCGGCAGCGGCACCCACGGCGGCGCCGATGGCCGCACCCGTCCCGGTCTGGCTACGCTGGGTCTCCCCGGTATAGGGGTCGGTGGTGGTACAGCCTACCAGCAGCGCGGCGGCGGCCAGCGGTGCTATCAGTCGGATCGATCTGCTCATGGTGTCCTCTTCTCCTTGGTTGACCAGTGTCATCCTTCTCTGGCCCGATCATCATCGATCAGCGCCAGCAGTTCGTTCAAGAATAGTAGACCCTGGGGTGATGCCCTAAGCCAGTCGGCATCTTCCACAAGAAGTCCTTTTTCACGGGCCGCGCCAAGCCTGTCAAGTAGCGAGCGCGACCCGCGCCCCGTATGGGCCTGCCAGGTCGACAGGGGAACCCCCTCCACCAGCCGAAGGGCATTCATGGCGAACTCCAGCGGCAGCTCGCGCTCCTCGATCTCGGCTCGACCGGCGATGAAGCCCCGTGGGTCGTCGAGTCGACGCAGGTAGGCATCGGGCAGACGCGATTTCCAGAGGCGCTGGATCTGCAGGGCATCGTCGCCCGGAACGCTGAGCTTGCCATGGGCACCGGCACCGATCCCCAGATAGTCGCCGAAGCGCCAGTAGTTGAGGTTGTGACGCGAGCTCCGCCCGGCACGGGCATAGGCGGAAATCTCGTAGCGCTCCAGGCCCGCTGCCTCCAGGCGGTCGTGTCCCAGGTCCTGGATGTCCCACAGCACCTCCTCCACGGGCAGCTCAGGCGGAAAGGCGTGGAATTCGGTATTCGGTTCCAGGGTCAGCTGGTACCAGGAGAGATGCTCCGGGGAGAGGGAGAGCGCCCGGTCGAGGTCGGCCAGCGCCAGCGCCGGCGTCTGTTGCGGAAGACCGTGCATCAGGTCGAGGTTGAGGTTGTCGAACCCTGCCTGACGCGCCTGCTCGACGGCCGCCACGGCATCGTCGCCGCCATGGATACGCCCCAGGGCCGCCAGCTGGGCGTCCTGGAAGCTCTGCACGCCCAGCGACAGGCGGTTGATCCCCGCCGCCCGGTAATGCGCGAAACGTCCCCGCTCCAGGGTCCCGGGATTCGCTTCCAGGGTGATCTCGATGTCGGCTGCCAGCGGAAGCCGGCTCGCCACGGCCTGCAGCAGCCGTTCGTAGAAGCCACCCGACATCAGGCTCGGGGTCCCCCCCCCGATGAAGATGCTCACCAGCTCGCGCCCTGCAGCCAGCGGCAGGTCGGCCTCGAGATCCGCGATCAGCGCCTCGAGATAGCTCGCCTCGGGGAGCTCGGCGCTGTGCCCCACTCCATGGGAATTGAAGTCGCAGTAGGGACACTTGCGCACGCACCAGGGGACATGGACATAGAGCGACAGCGGTGGCAATCCGGGTGAAGACAGGAGGGAGGCACTCATCATTGTCCTTGCCCGACGCCCATCGCCGACACCAGCGCCTGCAGGGCCCGCCCCCGGTGGCTGAGCCGATTCTTCTGCTCGGCGGTGAGCTCGGCGGCAGTCGCACCCTGGTCGGGGAGCCAGAACAGCGGATCATAGCCGAAGCCTCCCTCGCCGCGGGGAGCCGGCAGGATCTCGCCTTCCCAGCTGCGCTGCACGATCAGGGGCACCGGGTCCTCGGCATGACGCAGCAGCACCAGCACGCACCAGTAGCGGGCCTGACGACGTCCCTCCGGCACATCGGCCAGGGACGCCAGCAGCCGGTCGTTGTTGAGCGCATCGCTCTTCGGCTCGCCGGCATAGCGAGCGGAGTAGATACCGGGCGCCCCGTTCAGGGCATCGACCTCGAGGCCGGAATCGTCGGCCAGGGCAGGCAGCCCGCTGAGGCGACTGGCTTCCCGGGCCTTGAGCAGGGCGTTCTCGACGAAGGTCAGGCCGGTCTCCTCGACATCGGCCACGCCGTAGTCGGCCTGGGGTCGCACGTCGAAGCCCAGCGGGGCGAGCAACTGATGGAACTCGCGCAACTTGCCGGCATTGCCGCTGGCCAGGACCAGCAGGGCTGGGGGCATGGTCGATTCTCCATACTGTCAGGGATGAAATATTCTACGAGGCGAAACCGCCAGAGGAAACGGCTGGGCCGAGGCGGAAGGGGTGCTATCATTCTTTAGTACCATTTTTACCATTCTTAATAATGATGCATTGGATCATTTCATCTTGAGCACCAAGATGAATTTCCTTGACGGATGACCTCGGCGGCAAAAAAGGGAGAACTCTCTTCCGGTGCCAGGTCCTTGATAACGTTACTGACAGCTCCCCGATAAAACAAAGATAATAATAAAACCTGATATTTATAACCAAAAGTTAGTAACGAAAAATTACATTATGACCAAGACTAGGAGCCAGTGTGGCGCTTGTGCCACAAATGGCTGATTGCCTCATCATGAAAGTTAACCGCGTCTCGCAAAGGGGTTGCACCATGGAACAGGGGAAGAGCCTGGTGTTGCTGGTCACCGCCAACAACCCTCAGTCACAACTCTTCATCAACTATCTCCACGATCAGCTCGACTGCCCGGTCTCGGTGGTCGCGCCGGGAACGGAGTGGAAGGGCAAGGATGCCTCTCCGAGCGTGGTGCTGCTCGATGCGGATCATATCGACGAGGCGACCATGCAGCAGTGGCATGTCAGGGCGGCCGAGGCCGGCGACATGTCACTGGCCGCCTTCAACCTGCGGGACGAGGAGCATGCCGTCGAGATCCTCTCGGCCATGAACCTGCAGGGCGTCTTCTATCGCAGCGATTCACTGGACATGATCTGCAAGGGACTCAGGATCCTGCTGGAAGGCAACCTGTGGATGTCTCGCTCGCTGATGACGCGGATGATCCAGTTCTTTCGCCGCCAGCAGCTCAACTCCTATCGGCCGGTCTGCGGCCTCACGCACCGGGAGCTTGAGATCATCGCCATGCTGGGCACGGGGGCCTCGAACATCGAGATCGCCGACCAGTTGTTCGTCAGCGAACACACCGTCAAGTCCCATCTCTACAACATCTTCCGCAAGATCAAGGTGCACAACCGCCTCCAGGCGGTGAACTGGGCCCGCCAGAACCTCGGTGCACCGCCACCGCTGGTAGGTCGTCGCCAGCGCGATGCCATGCATCAACCCCCCGACAACGACTGAGCGTCTTCTCAGGTCAAGCGCACGTGATCCTGGATCAGGCCCGCCAGGGTCTCGGCGGCATTGTCCGCCGTGGTATCGAGGTGAAGCAGATGCAGGCGCTCCTCGTCGCTGAAGGCCTCGATGTCGGCCTGCTGACGCGCCAGTATGGCCAGGCTCTCCTCGACCGGGACGCCATGGCGCCTGGCGCGCTTGTCGATGCGCCGGCGCAGGGTGGCCTCATCGGCCTCGAAGCTGACCAGCAAGACCGGCAGGCCCCTGGCCTCGGCCTGCTGGCGCAGGAGGTCTCGCTGCCCCCGCTTGAGGAAGGTGCCGTCGACACAGGTCGGGAAACCCGCCTCCAGCAGGGTGCCGGCACATTCGGCCAGTCGATGATAGGTGTGCTCGGTGGCCTCCGCTGCAAAGATATCCACAGGGAGTGATGACGAAACCGCCTGTGGATCGATATCGTGCAGGCGTCGCCGCTCCACGTCCGAACAGAGGCGAACGGCCCCCAGGCGGCCGACCAGGGTCCGGGTAAAACGGCTCTTGCCGCTGCCCGAGACCCCGATGCCGATGATCAGCGGCGGGAAGCGGAACTCGGCATAGGCCTCCGCCAGATCCAGGTAGCCACGGCACTCCCGCATGGTCTCGGCCAGCAGGGCAGGGCGTTCGCCATCCTCACCGGCCGCCTGATGGCGCTGCAGCGCGCGCCGCGCACCGGACAGGGCCTCGACGACACGGAAGACCGAGAGCAGGCGGGTCAGCTCGTAGTCCCCGGACCGGCGCAGGTAGCCATCGAGGGCCTGGCGAGCCAGGCCGGTCTCGCCATGGGATTCCAGCCCCACCAGCAGCGCCGCCAGGTCGCTGCCCGGGTCGACGATGCCATTCCCCCCCGGCCCCAGGAGGTCCCAGCCGATGGCGTTGGCCAGCAGCACCCGCCCCTGGTCGCAAAGCCGACTGTCGGGCTGCGTGGTGGCCCAGCTGGCCGCCAGCAGCCGCTCCCGTCGCGCCAGGATGACCGGCGCCAGCCGGCCGAGGTCCTGTTCGAGCCACTGCTGGAGGCGGGCCAGGCGCTGGCGATCCTCCTCCCCGGCGAGCAGCGGCTCGATGGCCGCGGTTTCCCCCTCGAGGCGTTCCCGGAAGGCAACCAGCCCGGCTTCCTCGGGGCCCACCGCTCCCGGCGAGCGGAGATGGAAGGCCACCAGCCGGTCGACCAGCTCCTCCAGCTTCAGCGCCTCCTCGCAGGAGGCCACGTGTTCGGCTTGTGTCTGGCGCATCAGGGTCTCCCACTATGGAGGATAGGGTCTCAGGCCGGCTGCATCGCCGCGAATGCCTTCTCGGCGCCGTCCAGGGTGAGCTGGATGTCCTCCGGGGCATGGGCACTGGACATGAAGCCGGCCTCGAAGGCCGAGGGCGCCAGGTAGACCCCCTGGTCGAGCATCAGCGAGAAGAAGCGACGGAAGGCATCGGCGTCGCAGGCGGTGGCCTGGGCGAAGTTGTCGACCCGGCTCTGGCCGGTGAAGAAGATCCCGAACATGCCGCCGGCACGCTGGGTGATCATGTCGATACCCGCGGCATCGGCCCTCTCCTGAAGGCCGTGGCAGAGGGTCTCGACCCGCTGCGCCAGGGCGTCGTGGAAGCCCGGCTGGCGAAGCTTGCCGAGCAGCGTGATGCCCGCCGCCATGGCCAGCGGATTGCCGGAGAGGGTGCCGGCCTGGTAGACGGGGCCAAGCGGCGAGATCACCTCCATGATCTCGCGACGACCACCGAAGGCGCCCACCGGCATGCCGCCACCGACGATCTTGCCCAGGCAGGTGAGGTCCGGCTCGATGCCATAGTGGGCCTGGGCACCTCCCATCGCCACGCGGAAACCGGTCATGACCTCATCGAAGATCAGCACGCTGCCGTGCTGGTCGCAGACGCGGCGCAGGGTCTCCAGAAAGCCCGGCTGCGGCGGGATGCAGTTCATGTTGCCGGCCACCGGCTCGACGATGATGCAGGCCACCTCGCTGCCGATCTCCTCGAAGCACTGCTCCACGGCATCGGGATCGTTGTAGGAGAGGGTCACGGTGTGCTCGGCCAGGGAGGCCGGTACCCCGGGGGAGCTGGGTTCGCCGTGGGTCAGGGCGCCCGAACCGGCCTTGACCAGCAGGGAGTCGGAGTGGCCATGGTAGTTGCCCTCGAACTTGACGATCTTGTCGCGGCCGGTATAGCCCCGCGCCAGCCGGATCGCCGACATGGTGGCCTCGGTGCCGGAATTGACCATGCGCACCATCTCGATGGAGGGGATCATCTCGCAGATCAGGTCGGCCATGGTGGTCTCGATGGCCGTGGGGGTGCCGAAGGAGAGGCCGTTGTCGAGCCGCTCGCGCACCGCCCCCAGCACCTCGGGGTCGGCGTGGCCGGTGATCATGGGCCCCCAGGAGCCGACATAATCGACATAGCGCTTGCCTTCCACATCATAGAGATAGGCGCCCCGAGCACGCTCCATGAACACCGGGGGACGGTCCATCCCCTTGAAGGCGCGAACCGGCGAGTTGACCCCACCGGGGATGTGGAGGCAGGCCTGCTCGAAGAGCTGTGCGGATGTGGTCATGTCAACCTCTTGCCCTGTTGATGCGTGCCCGCCCAGGCGGGCTGTGGATAGATCTCTGGATAACCTCGTGGCAGACGGTGAAGCGTCGGTGAATGTCGCCGAACCACGCTCGTCCGCGCCTCTGCCGGGTTCGCCCCATTCTCGTCTGCCCGAAGGGCGATGGCCAGCCCGCCCCTCTCATCCCGGCGGCGTCGCGGCGTCGATGGCGAGAAAGGCGGGCCGCGCCGGCAACTGCCAGAGGCGCCGCGGCAGCCGCTGGTCATGTCCCGGCTGCCAGCCCCTGGCCAGCGCCTGCCAGGTGAAGGCCTGCGCCTGCTCGCAGGCCGTGATCAGCGACTCGCCCGCCGCCAGGCGCGCCGCCAGGGCGCTGGCCAGGGTACAGCCGGAGCCGTGGAAGCGCCCGGCGAGACGTGGCCAGGTCCACTGCCGGCTGGTCTCCGGCGCATGCAGGGTGTGTTCCACCCGGTCGGCCGGCACCCGTCCCGCGGGGTGGTCGGTACCGGTGACCAGCAGGGCCTGGCAACCGAGGGACATCAACCTCACCGCCCGCTCGGTGTCATCGCCGCATTCGTCACCCGCCAGCCGGGCCAGCTCCTGGCGGTTGGGCGTCAGGATATCCACATGCGGCAGCAGGTGACGGCACATGGCGTCGATGAGCTCGGCTGTGGACAAGTCACTGCCACCGCCGGACCTGAGGACTGGATCCATCACCACCGGTACCCCCGGCCGACGCCGCAGGATATCCACCACGGCATCCAGCACGGCAGCATCCGCGATCAGGCCAATCTTGATCGCGGCGATCTCGAAGTCGTCCAGGGCCGCCGACATGGCGAACAGGTCAGCGGCAGGCACGGGCCTCACCGCGGTCACGTCCCGGCAGTTCTGCACCGTCAGCGCCGTGGGCACGGTCAACGCCCAGCCGCCGCAGGCCGCCACCGCCTCGCTGTCGGCGACCAGGCCGGCGCCACCGGTCGGGTCATGACCGGACAGCACCAGCACCGTCGGCAGGTGGGGGGAGAGTTCAGGGGAATCGGCCATCAGAACGGTTTCAGCACGGCCAGGAAGATGATCAGCAGCAGGGCGATCACCGGCAACTCGTTGAACCAGCGAAAGAACACATGGCCGCGTCGACAGCGCGCTTCGGCGAACTGCTTCAGGTAGATCAGGCAGACATGGTGATAGCCCACCAGCAGCGCCACCAGCAGCAGCTTGGCATGGATCCAGCCCTGGGCGAGCCAGGCAGGATTGAGCACCAGCAGGGCGCCCCCGAACAGCAGCACGGCGATCATCGACGGGGTCATGATCCCGCGGTAGAGCTTGCGCTCCATCACCAGGAAGTGGTCGATGGCCTGCTGCTCGCCCCTGTCCCGCGCCATGGCGTGGTAGACGTAGAGGCGCGGCAGATAGAACAGGGCGGCGAACCAGGTCACCATGGCCACCAGGTGCAGGGCCTTCATCCACAGATACATGACGACTCCTCAGCCGTGGGTCGAATCGGAAAAGCGATAGTAGCGCTCGATGGCGTCGCGGGTGATGATACCGGAAATCCGCTTCTGCTTCGGCCGGTGACCGTGCTCCACGTAGAGGGCATCCAGCGCCTTGTCGTTGAGCCGTTCGAAGGCCTCGGAGAGCGTCGCCTGCAGGTGGATCGGAGCCATGTCCAGGCGCTGGCCGGGGATCTCCAGCAGGTCCAGCAGGGCGCTGTCGTCCTCCGACTCGGGCTCGTCATGCTCCAGCAGCCAGCGGGCCAGGTCGGCCGCCTTGAGCGCCAGGGTCGGCTTGTCGTCCGTGGAGCGCTCGATCAGCACCCAGGCAGGGTTGGACTCGAGCAGGGCACTGGCCTGGTCACGAGTCACCATGCGCGAGGTGCGCACCAGGCTGCGCTCCATCACCGCCGGGACCGAGACCCGGGACAGCGCCTGCATGAGGGGTTGTTGCAGCGGGTGCAGCCCCTGACGGGTCTGGGTGAGGAAGAACCCCTGGCTGCGGCTCAGCTGCCGAGACGTGAGGCTGGCCACCACCACCGCCAGCATCCCCGGCATGATGATGCCGGGCGTGTGGGTGAGCTCGAGCAGGGCCATCAGGGCCGCCAGGGGCGCCTGCAGCACGGCCCCCATCATGGCGGCCATGCCCAGCAGGGCATAGACCTCGGGTGCCGAGGCCCCGACCGGCAGCAGGGCCTGGCCGGCCAGGCCGCACAGGGCACCGGCCGCACCGCCGACCACCAGGATGGGGCCGATGATGCTGATCGGGATGCCACAGGCCACGGTGAAGGCCGTGAGCAGCAGCTTGCCGATGGCCACTGCCAGCAGCACGTCCACCGCGGCGGCCCCGCCCAGCGCCAGCTGCAGCGTGTCATAGCCCATCCCCTGCACCTCGGGGTACCACCAGGCCACCCCTGCCACCGCCAGCGCCGCCAGGGCGAAGCGCGGCGCCATGGGCAGCCGCTGGAGCCGCTCGTGCCCCCGGGCCACACGCACGAAGAGTGCCGCCAGCAGCCCGATCAGCAGGGCACTGGCCAGGATCCATGGCAGGTCCAGCAGGGATCTCAGGTGCAGGTCGGGGATGCCGATGGCGGGCTCGGGCCCGTAGACCAGCTGAGCCACCACGGCGCCCATGGAGGAGGCCAGGATCACCGGCATGAAGCCGATGATGGTGTACTCCATCATCACCACTTCCATGGCGAAGATGACCCCGGCGATGGGCGTGTTGAACGAGGCCGAAATGCCCGCCGCCGTGCCGCAGGCCACCAGCACCCTGAGGCTGTTGTGGGGCAGCCGCAGGTACTGCCCGAGGCCGGTGGAGGCCGCCGCCCCAAGATGGATGGCCGGCCCCTCGCGACCGGCGGAAAGGCCACCGATCACCGACACCACCCCCACCCACCACTGGGCCAGCCAGTTGCGCAGCGGGAAGCGTCCCTGATGATAGGTTAGTCGGTCGATGACGTGGACCACCCCGATACGCCGTCCCTCCGGCGGCAGGCGAATGAGCCACAGGCCGATCAGGGCCGCCGCGACCAGGGGCATCAGCATCCGCAGGGCAGACGGCAGGGCCTCGAAGGCCTCGGGGTCACCGTCGGGAAACAGCAGCATGCCGCCCAGCGACAACAGCAGGCGGAACACCACCATCAGCCCGCCGGTCACCAGGCCCGACACCACGCCCAGCACGCAGAGCTGCGGCAGGGCATCGACGTTGGCCAGCTGGCGACGGAAGCCTTCCAGGCTGAAGTCGGGTAGCGGGAGACGCGGCACGGCGACCATCCTGTTCGGCCTTGCTGGAGGGACCCGCCAGGCTGGGCCTGGGTAGGGCGCGTCTCTCTTGTGTATCATATCCGGGGACACAGGTCCCAGCGTCACGTCACCAACCCCAGGAGGCCATCGTGATCAAGGTCGGAATCGTCGGCGGCACCGGTTACACCGGCGTCGAACTGCTCAGGCTGCTGGCCCGTCACCCGGACGTGGCGGTGGAGGCCATCACCTCGCGCTCCGAGGCCGGCATGGCCGTCAGCGAGCTCTACCCCAACCTGCGCGGCCACTACGACGACCTGGCCTTCAGCGAGCCCGATGCCGAGCGGCTGGGACGCTGCGATGCCGTCTTCTTCGCCACCCCCCACGGCGTGGCCCATGCCCTGGCCGGCGAGCTGCTCGAGAGGGGTACCCGGGTCATCGACCTCTCGGCCGACTTCCGGCTGCGCGACACCGAGGAGTGGGCCCGCTGGTACGGCCAGCCCCACGGGGCCCCCGAGCTGCTCGGCGAGGCGATCTACGGCCTGCCCGAGGTCAACCGCGAGCAGATCCGCCAGGCGCGACTGATCGCCGTGCCCGGCTGCTACCCCACCGCCGTGCAGCTCGGCCTGCTGCCGCTGCTGGAGGCGGGCGTGATCGATGCCGACCATGTGATCGCCGACTGCAAGTCCGGCGTCACCGGCGCCGGCCGCGGCGCCAAGGTGCCGTCGCTGCTGGCCGAGGCCAGCGAGTCCATGAAGGCCTATGGCGCCTCGGGCCACCGCCACCTGCCGGAGATCCGCCAGGGGCTGGCCGAGGCCGCCGGCGGCCCGGTGGGGCTGACCTTCGTGCCCCACCTGACGCCGATGATCCGCGGCATCCATGCCACCCTCTACGGCCGCCTGACCGCCGACCCCGGCGACCTGCAGGCGCTCTTCGAGCACCGCTTCGCCGATGAGCCCTTCGTCGACGTGATGCCGGCGGGCAGCCATCCCGAGACACGCAGCGTGAAGGGGGCCAACCTCTGCCGCCTGGCGGTCCATCGTCCCGGTGACGGCGACACCGTGGTGGTGCTCTCGGTGATCGACAACCTGGTCAAGGGCGCCTCGGGCCAGGCCGTGCACAACCTCAACCTGATGTTCGGCCTCGACGAGCTGGCCGGCCTCGACGCCCCGGCCATCATGCCCTGATCCGCACCGCACGCGGCCGCTCCCCGGCAAAAGTTGACCCTTTTGCTGGGGATTGTGGATAATCCCCCCTGGCAAGTCATTCATCGATCCAGGGGAGGTCACCCATGAGCGGTGCCGAATCCTTCGTTCCCACCCCCTTGTTGCTCTCGGACGGGGCCCGTGCCCGTCTCGCGGCGCTCATCGAGGAACAGGGCAACCCCCGGCTCAAGCTGCGGGTCTACGTCACCGGTGGGGGCTGCTCGGGTTTCCAGTACGGCTTCGACTTCGCCGAGGACGTCGCCGACGACGACACCCTCGTCGAATTCGGCCAGGTGGCCCTGGTGGTCGACCCGCTCTCCTACCAGTACCTCGTCGGTTCCACCGTCGACTACGAGGAGGGGCTCGCCGGCGCCCGCTTCCTGGTGCAGAACCCCAACGCCACCACCACCTGCGGCTGCGGGGCCTCCTTCATGGTCTGACCGCCAGCGTTGGCTCAGCGGCGACAGCACGCTTTCCCCTCCACTTGACGCTTCCCCGGGAACTCGCCATGGTTTAGGGCGTAATCCACAACAAATTCTTCCATGGGGAATCGTATGAAACGCCAACTGAAGACCGCCTCCCTGGCCGCCAGCGTCGCTTTCGGGCTGGGGCTCTCCGGCATGGCCAGCGCCGACAACCATGTCCTCGAGGTCGTCACCGACCCGAGTTTCGTGCCCTTCGAGATGATGGACCAGGAGACCGGCGAGATGGTCGGCTTCGACATGGACATCATCAGCGAGCTGGCCGAGCGTGCCGGCTTCGAATACAACCTGCGCACCATGGACTTCAACGGCATCATTCCCGCCGTGCAGACCGGCAATGTCGACATCGCCATCGCCGGTATCACCATCACCGAGGAACGCGAGCAGGTCGTCGACTTTTCCGATCCCTACTATGACAGCGGCCTGCGGATCCTGGTCGGCGCCAACGACGACAGCGTCGCGGAACTCGAGGACCTGAAGGGCAAGAAGATCGGCACCAAGGTCGGCTCCACCAGCTACGACTTCCTCGAGAAGAACCTCGGCGACGAGGCCGACATCACCCCCTATCCGGGCAGCAGCGACATGTACATGGCCCTGCTGGGCGGCAGCGTCGATGCCGTCTTCTACGATGCCCCCAACGTCGGCTACTTCTCCCAGACCCGCGGCGAGGGTCGCGTCAAGGTCGTGGGGGACCTCTACGAGGGCCAGCAGTACGGTATCGCCTTCGCCGAGGGCAGCGAGTGGGTCGAGCCCGTCAACGAGGCCCTGGCCGAGATGAAGGAAGACGGTACCTACGACGAGCTCCACGCCAAGTGGTTCGGTAGCGCCAGCGGCGAATGATCCCCTTCGCCTGCTGATCGCGGGGCCGGGTCGAGCGCCCGGCCCCGTTGCGTTGCGAACCCGGCGCGCTCCCCCCCTGTCGTCATTCCTGCGTCTTGACGGAGAAACCTTGTGGACGTCACCTTCCAATTCGACTGGCAGGCGGCCTTTGCCTCCATTCCCCACCTGTTGCCCGGGATTCCCTACACCCTGCTGATCTCCTTCGTGGGACTGGCCATCGGCTTCATCATCGGCATCATCTTCGGCCTGCTGCGCATCAGTCCCATCGTCTGGCTGCGGGTTCCCGCGATCACCTACATCGAGATCTTCCGTGGCACCCCGGTCCTCGTCCAGGTGCTGTTCATCTTCTACGGCCTGCCACAGCTGCTGGGTGGCCCGATCAACTCCCTGGTGGCCGGCATCGCCGCCATCGCCGTCAACTCCGGCGCCTATATCTCCGAGATCGTCCGCGGCGGCGTGCAGTCCATCGACCGGGGCCAGAAGGAGGCCGGACTCTCGCTGGGGCTCTCCCGACGCCAGACCTTCCGCTACATCATCTGGCCCCAGGCCTTCCGGCGCATGATCCCGGCACTGGGCAACCAGGGCATCATCAGCATCAAGGACACCTCGCTGTTCTCGGTGATCGGGGTCGGCGAGCTGGTCCGCCAGGGCCAGGTCTACATCGCCACCACCTTCACTGCCCTCGAGGTCTACCTGATGGTCGCCATGCTCTATCTGGCGATCACGCTCTCCCTGTCGTTGGTGCTGCGCATCATCGAACGCAAGGGCCTGGCCGGACAATAAGGAAAGCGCGACATGAACCAAGACAAGTCCCCTTCCGGCGCCGCCCCCATCGTGCGCCTCGACAAGGTCAACAAGTTCTTCGGCGACCTGCATGTGCTGAAGGACATCGACCTGGAGGTCTCGCCCGGGGAGGTGGTGGTGATCGTCGGTGCCAGCGGCTCGGGCAAGTCGACGCTGATCCGCTGCATCAATGGCCTCGAGGAGTTCCAGCAGGGCCATATCGAGGTCGATGGCAACGAGCTGCTGCCCCATGGCAAGGCCGGCCAGGCACTGCAGAAGATCCGTACCGAGGTCGGCATGGTCTTCCAGCAGTTCAACCTCTTCCCGCACCTGAGCGTGCTCGACAACGTGACCCTGGCACCCATGAAGGTGCGCGGCTGGAGTCGCGTGGATGCCATCGAGACGGCCGAACGGCTGCTCGAGCGGGTGGGCATCAGCGACCAGGCGGCCAAGTATCCCGGGCAGCTCTCGGGCGGTCAGCAGCAGCGGGTGGCCCTTGCCCGTGCCCTGGCGATGGAGCCGCGCCTGATGCTGTTCGATGAGCCGACCTCGGCGCTAGACCCCGAGATGATCGGTGAGGTCCTGGATGCCATGCGTGAACTGGCGAAGGAGGGCATGACCATGATGATCGTGACCCACGAGATGGGCTTCGCCCGGGAGGTCGCCGACCGGGTGATCTTCATCCACCAGGGCGAGATCGCCGAGGAGGGACCACCCCAGGAGGTCCTCGACAATCCCCGCAACAAGCCGACCCAGCAGTTCCTGTCGAGGGTGCTCAAGCACTGATCCAGCCCTCTTTCACGGTCGCGGAAAGGCCCTGTCGTTATCGACAGGGCCTTTTTTTTGCCTGTGGACAGAAATTCCGTGAAACCGGGCTCGAATGGCCTGCAGCCCTCGTCATGCGGGGCATTGGACGGATCGTCGAAGGTTGTTCACCATCACGGTGACAAGCCGGGTAGGCAGCGGTGGACAAGCGGTGTCCGAATCGCGCTGTGGACAAGCGAGCTTTCCGTCCACAGGCTCCCGACATCTCATCCGCAGCCAGTCACCCTCCTGTCCCGCCAGGAGTCAACAACGCAAGTCATTGAAAAAAATAGAACTTACACGGTTATCCACGGAAAATGTCCACACCAGTAGTTACTACCACAACAGAACTTCTCTTTTATATTCTGTTTTATTGTATAGGAGAGGAGGAATGTCCCTCGACGGGGACGATCGGGTGTGGAAAACCCTGACGATTACCCACAGGAGGTTTATACTGCCCCGCTGATTTCCACTCCTGACTGCAACATCGGCGCATTGCGCCAAGAGGTGACCCTTGGAGTATCCCGACCGCTTTGACGTCATCGTCATCGGCGGCGGCCATGCCGGAACCGAAGCCGCCCTGGCCTCGGCCCGCATGGGCTGCCGGACCCTGCTGCTGACCCACAACATCGAGACCCTCGGCCAGATGTCCTGCAATCCCGCCATCGGCGGGATCGGCAAGAGCCATCTGGTCAAGGAGATCGATGCCCTGGGTGGTGCCATGGGCCTGGCAACCGACCAGGGCGGCATCCAGTTCCGCGTGCTCAATGCCCGCAAGGGACCGGCAGTGCGTGCCACCCGGGCCCAGGCCGACCGGGTCCGCTACAAGGCGGCGATCCGCACCATGCTGGAGACCCAGGCCAACCTGACGCTCTTCCAGCAGGCGGCGGGCGACCTGATCGTCGAGGGGAATACCGTGCGCGGCGTGGTCACCGAGACCGGTATTCGCTTCCTGGCCGAGACCGTGGTGCTGTGCACCGGGACCTTCCTCGGCGGGGTGATCCATATCGGCCTCGACACCAGCCGTGGCGGCCGTGCCGGTGACCCGCCCTCCAATGCCCTGGCGGAACGCCTGCGAGCGCTGCCCTTCAGGGTCGACCGCCTGAAGACGGGAACGCCGCCCCGGCTCGACGCCAAGAGCGTCGATTTCTCGCGTCTCGAGGAGCAGCCCGGCGACAGCCCGACGCCGGTGATGTCCTACCTTGGCAACCGCGGGATGCACCCTCGGCAGGTGAGCTGCCATATCGCGCACACCAACGAGCGTACCCACGAGATCATCCTCGCCAACCTCGACCGGTCACCGATGTACTCCGGGGTGATCGAGGGGGTCGGGCCACGCTACTGCCCCTCCATCGAGGACAAGGTGCATCGCTTCGCCGACAAGGCTAGCCACCAGGTGTTCATCGAACCGGAAGGCCTCGACACCCACGAGCTCTACCCCAACGGGATCTCCACCTCGCTGCCCTTCGACGTGCAGGTGCAGGTGGTGCGCTCCATCGAGGGGCTGGAGAATGCCCATATCACCCGGCCGGGATATGCCATCGAGTACGACTTCTTCGATCCCCGGGACCTGCGTCACTCGCTGGAAACGAAGTTTATCCACAACCTCTATTTCGCCGGCCAGATCAACGGCACCACCGGCTACGAGGAAGCGGGTGCCCAGGGGCTGCTGGCAGGCCTCAACGCCGCGCGGCGGGCCCGCGGGCTGGAGGCCTGGTCACCGCGTCGCGACGAGGCCTACCTCGGCGTGCTGGTCGATGACCTGATCACGCTGGGGACCCGGGAGCCCTACCGCATGTTCACCTCGCGGGCCGAGTACCGCCTGCTGCTGCGCGAGGACAACGCCGACATGCGACTCACCGAGACCGGTCGCGAACTGGGCCTGGTGGACGATGCCCGCTGGGCAGCCTTCGCGGCCAAGCGCGAGGCGGTGGAGCGCGAGAGCGCACGGCTCAGGGCCAGTTGGGTGCAGCCGGGCTCCCCGGCGGCCGCCCGGGTCGAGGCCAGGACCGGCACGCCGCTGGCGCGCGAATACAGCCTCATGGACCTGCTGCGGCGCCCTGAGCTCGCCTATGGCGACCTCGCCGACCTGCCCGGCATCGAAGGGCAAGCGGTCGAGGACGAGGCGGTGGCCGACCAGGTCCAGATCCAGGCCAAGTACCAGGGCTATATCGATCGGCAGCAGAACGAGATCGACAAGCTCAAGCGCCACGAGGCCACGCCCCTGCCGGCCGACCTCGACTATCAGCGCGTCGAGGGGCTCTCCCACGAGATCCGCCAGAAGCTCGAGGAGGCCCGCCCCGAGACCCTGGCCCAGGCCGGACGCATCTCCGGGGTGACCCCCGCGGCGGTCTCGATCCTGCTGATCCACCTCAAGAAGCGGCGGCTCCTCGACGACAGCCGGGCGGCCAGCGCATGACCTCGAGCGAGCAGATCGTCGCGTCACGCCTCGATGGCGGACTGGCGGCGCTGGGCATTCCCGTGGATGGCGAGCAGCGGCGTCGGCTGCTGGCGCTGGTGGGACTGTTGCACAAGTGGAACCGCGCCTATAACCTCACCGCGGTACGCACGCCGGAGGAGATGGTGACCCGCCATCTCCTCGACAGTGCCGCGGTGCTGCCCTTCGTGCGGGGCCGGGAGCTGCTCGACGTGGGCTCGGGACCCGGCCTGCCGGGACTGGTGCTGGCGATCCTCGCCCCGAGCCTCGCGGTCACGCTGCTCGACAGCAACGGCAAGAAGGTGCGCTTCCAGCGCCAGGCCGTGATGGAGCTGGGCCTTGGCAACGTGACCCCGGTGCAGGCGCGGGTCGAGGCCTTCGAGCCCGTCGCCGGGGGCTATGCCCAGGTGATCTCGCGGGCCTTCTCGAGCCTGGGCGATTTCATCACGCTGACCGAGCGCCTGGTGGCACCGGACGGCGAATGGCTGGCCATGAAGGGGCCCGCCGTGGATGATGAACTGGCGGGACTGCCCGATGCGGTCGCCGTGGCGACACGACACGACCTCGCGGTGCCCTACGAGAACGGCAGCCGGCTGCTCGTGGTCCTTCGGCACCGGGATGTGACCCAGGCCTGACCCAGAGGCGTCTGTTTCCCCAGCAAGGGAGTTGCCCGTGACCAAGATCATAGCCTTGACCAACCAGAAGGGCGGCGTGGGCAAGACCACCACCGCCGTGAACCTTGCCGCCAGCCTGGCGGCCCTGGACCGCCGCGTGCTGCTGGTCGACCTGGACCCCCAGGGCCATGCCACCATGGGCAGCGGCGCCGACAAGCATGATCTGGATGGCAGCGTGCTCGACGTGGTGCTGGGCGAGAAGCGGCCCACCGAGGTGATCCTCGACTGCCCGCAGGCGGGCTATGCGCTGCTGCCCGGCAACGGCGACCTGACCGCCGCCGAGGTGGAGCTGCTCGACCGTCACGAGGGGCGCGAGCGCTGCCTGGTCAAGGCCCTGGAGGAAGTGGCCGGCGAATATGACGTGGTGCTGATCGATTGCCCACCGTCGCTGAACATGCTCACCGTCAATGCCCTGACCGCCGCCGACGGCGTGCTGATCCCGCTGCAGTGCGAGTTCTACGCCCTGGAGGGGCTCTCCGCGCTGCTCGACACCGTGGAGCAGATCAAGGACAGCGTGAACCCCCAGATCGAGATCTTCGGGATCCTGCGCACCATGTTCGATGCCCGCAACAGCCTCACCCGCGATGTCAGCAAGCAGCTGCGCGACTACTTCGGCGACGCGCTGCTCAAGACCACCATCCCGCGCAACGTGCGGGTCGCCGAGGCACCGAGCCACGGTCTGCCGGTGACCAAGTACGCCCGCTTCTCGCGCGGCAGCCAGGCCCACCGGGTGCTGGCCAAGGAACTGATCCGGCGCCTGTCGCTGTAGGCCGGCCGTCGAATACCGCTGGTAGTGATGAGGGAATGTCGATGACGCGTAAACGCGCCCTGGGACGCGGCCTGGATGCCCTGATCGGTGCCAATGCCCGCCGCCGTGAAACCCTTGACCTGCCCGAGGTCGACACGAGCGAGGCCATGCCGGTCGCGGAAGCGCCGGAGAATCCCGCCGAGGAGCGCCTCGAGCGGCTGCCGCTGGGGCAGCTCTCCCGCGGCAAGTACCAGCCGCGCCGTGACATCCAGCCCGAGGCCCTCGAGGAGCTGGCCGATTCGATTCGCGCCCAGGGCGTGATGCAGCCCATCGTGGTCCGTCCCGTCGGCGAGGCACGCTACGAGATCATCGCCGGCGAGCGTCGCTGGCGCGCCGCCCAGCTCGCCGAGCTCGACGTGATTCCCGCGGTGATCCGCGAGGTCAGCGACGAGGTCGCCCTGGCCCTGGCGCTGATCGAGAACATCCAGCGCGAGGACCTCAACCCCGTCGAGGAGGCGATGGCCCTCAAGCGGCTGCTCGAGGAGTTCGCCCTGACCCAGCAGCAGGTGGCCGATGCCGTGGGCCGCTCCCGTGCCCAGGTGGCCAACCTGCTGCGGCTGCTGACGCTCGACCCGGAGGTTCAGACCCTGCTCGAGCGTGGCGACCTGGACATGGGCCACGCCCGTGCCTTGCTGGCGCTCTCCGGCGCCAAGCAGCGCAAGGCCGCCCATGAGGTGGTCAACAAGGACCTCACGGTTCGTGACACCGAGGCGCTGGTCAAGCGCCTGGCCAACGGGGAGCCCGCCAGGCCGCGGCGCGAGGCGCCGTCCGCGGACGTGGCCGGCCTCGAGACACGGCTCGCCGAGGTGCTCGGGGCGCCCGTCAAGATCCAGCACGGCCGCGGGGGCAAGGGGCGGGTGACCATCCGCTACGCCAGCCTCGACGAGCTCGACGGTATCCTGGAGCATATCCGGTGAGCCGGTTGGGCGTGGGATCTCGGCGGTGCTGTCGACAATCCGTCCCCCTTTGGTCGAACACTGGTCATTTATCGTCCGATTCGCCGATGCTCTGGTTGAAGCGCCAGGGGGGGTTCCCTATAATCCGCCGTTGTTTGCCTGTGGGTCGGGGCCCGGTGCGCAGGGCATGGCGAGTGAGACATGGCTAGCCACCCGGCGGTGAGACGGCGACCGAACTATCGCCGGCTGCTGCAGGCTCAGGGAGGAGGCGTCGTCGCCATGGCGCTCCTCGGCCTGGTGGCAGGCGGGCAGGAGGCAGCCCTCTCGGCAGTGACCGGCGGGCTCGTCTGTCTTCTTCCCAATCTCTATTTCGTCTGGCGACTCGGCGTTCTGGGGAACGGCCGGCAGGCAAGGCGCTTCGTGTCCAGCTTCTATCGGGCCGAGGCGGGCAAGCTCGGTTTGACGGTGGCACTGTTCGCCCTGGTGTTCGCGTCAGTACCCCCTTCAAACCTGGCTTTTTTCTTTGGCGCATACGTGGCGGTCCACTTCATGCACTGGCTGGCTCCCTGGCTGCTGCGTGAATGACCGACCCCAACGAGAGGCAGATCCATGGCTGGCAACAACCCCTCGCCGACCGAGTACATACAGCACCACCTGCAGAATCTGACCTTCGGCTATCACCCCGAGAACGGCTGGTCGATGGCGCACTCCGCCGCCGAGGCCCAGGAGATGGGCTTCTGGGCCCTGCACCTGGATACCATGGGCTGGTCCATCGCCATGGGCGTGCTGTTCATCTGGCTGTTTCGCAAGGCCGGCAAGGTGGCGACCACCGGGGTGCCCGGCACCCTGCAGAACATCGTCGAGATGGTCTTCGAGTTCGTCGAGAACACCGTCCACGGGGCCTTCCATGGCCGCAACCCGGTGATCGCGCCGCTGGCGCTGACGCTGTTCGTCTGGATCTTCCTGATGAACCTGCTCAAGCTGATCCCGGTGGACTACGTGCCCGAGATCTTCGTTCGCCTCGGCATCGACTACATGAAGATGGTGCCCACCACCGATCCCAATGCCACCCTGGGCATGGCGATCGGCGTCTTCCTGCTGATCATCTACTACAGTCTCAAGGTCAAGGGCGCGGGGGGCTTCGCCAAGGAGCTCTCCCTCACCCCGTTCAACCACTGGTCGCTGATTCCCTTCAACCTGATCATGGAGATCATCGGTCTGCTGGTGAAGCCGCTCAGCCTCGGCCTGCGTCTCTTCGGCAACATGTTCGCCGGCGAGGTGATCTTCATCCTCATCGCCCTGCTGCCGTTCTGGGTGATGTGGACGCTGAACGTGCCCTGGGCGATCTTCCACATCCTGGTCATCACCCTCCAGGCCTTCATCTTCACCGTGCTGTCCGTCGTCTACCTGAGCCAGGCGCACGAACATCACTGAAACGCGCAACACTTGATCAACCCCCAACCTTGAACCTCAACTCGAGAAACTAGGAGCACCACCATGGAACTCGTCTACATTGCTGCCTCCCTCATGATCGGTCTGGGCGCCCTCGGTACCGGCATCGGCTTCGCCATCCTCGGCGGCAAGCTGCTGGAATCCACCGCGCGCCAGCCGGAGCTGGGTGACCAGCTGCAGACCAAGACCTTCCTGATGGCCGGCCTGCTGGACGCCGTGCCGATGATCGGTGTCGGTATCGCGATGTACCTGATCTTCGTCGTCGCCGGTTAACGTGCCGCATACCGGGCGCGCTGCGCTCGGTTTGCCTGTTTCCGGTCGCCACGAACCAGTCAGAGGTACATCCCTGTGAATATCAACATGACGCTAATCGGGCAGACGATCGCCTTCGCGATCTTTGTCTGGTTCTGCATAAAGTTTGTGTGGCCGCCGATCAGCAACGCGCTCCACGAGCGGCAGCGCAAGATCGCCGATGGCCTCGATGCGGCCAGCCGGGCTTCCCGCGACCTCGAGCTCGCCCAGGAGAAGGCGGACGCCACCCTGCGCGAAAGCAAGGAGCAGGCTTCCCAGATCCTCGAGCAGGCCAACAAGCGCTCCTCGCAGATGATCGAGGAGGCCCGCGAGCAGGCCCGCGCCGAAGGCGAGCGCATCGTGGCATCCGCGCGCGCCGAGATCGACCAGGAAGTCCAGCGTGCCAAGGACGAGCTGCGCGCCCAGGTGTCGCATCTGGCGGTCTCCGGGGCCGAGCGGGTTCTTGAAGCCTCCGTCGACGAGAAGGCACATCGCAAGCTGCTCGACAAGCTTGCTGCCGAACTGTGAGGAGGTGACCCATGGCGGAACTGTCTACCGTCGCACGACCCTATGCCAAGGCAGCGTTCGACTATGCCCGTGACCAGCAGGCACTGGATGTCTGGTCCGGCTGGCTGGTCACGCTGGGTCGAGTCGTCGCCGTGCGTGATGTCGAGAAGCTTCTGACCCATCCGGGCCTGGCCGCCGAGCGCAAGGTAGCCCTGCTGCTGGAGCTGGCGGAAATCGACATCGACGAGGCGGCGCGTCGCTTCCTCGACACCCTGGGCGAGAAGGGCCGCCTGCCGGCCCTGACGGCCATCGCCGAACAGTTCGAGCGGCTGCGCGCCGAGCTCGAGAAGCGCGTCGATGTCACCGTGGTCTCGGCCTACCCGCTCGACGACAAGCAGCAGAACAAGCTCGCCGGTGCGCTCAAGAAGCGCCTGAATCGCGAAATCTCCATTACCACTCAGGTGGACTCCGGGCTTCTCGGTGGCGTCATCCTGCGTGCCGGCGACACCGTCATCGACGGGTCGGTACGCGGTCGACTGACGCGCCTCTCCGAAGCCCTTACCGCCTGAGTCTGAGGGACATGGCATGCAGCAACTGAATCCTTCCGAGATCAGCGACATCATCAAGCAGCGTATCGAGAAGCTGGATGTCGCATCCGAAGCCCGCAATCAGGGCACCATCGTCAGCGTCTCCGACGGCATCGTGAAGGTGCACGGCCTCGAGGACGCGATGTTCGGTGAAATGATCGAGTTCCCCGGCAGCATCTTCGGCATGGTGCTCAACCTCGAGCGCGACTCCGTGGGCGCCGTGGTACTGGGCGACTACCTGCAGCTCGAAGAGGGCATGACCGCCCAGTGCACCGGCCGCATCCTCGAGGTGCCGGTGGGCCCCGAGCTGGTCGGCCGCGTGGTCGATGCGCTGGGCAACCCGATCGATGGCAAGGGCGACATCAACGCCAAGATGACCGATGCGGTGGAGAAGGTCGCCCCCGGCGTCATCACCCGCCAGTCGGTCGACCAGCCGGTGCAGACCGGCCTCAAGTCCATCGACGCCATGGTGCCGATCGGCCGCGGCCAGCGTGAGCTGATCATCGGCGACCGCCAGATCGGCAAGTCGGCCATCGCCATCGATGCCATCATCAACCAGAAAGGCAAGGGCATCACCTGCGTCTACGTGGCCATCGGCCAGAAGCAGTCGACCATTGCCAACGTGGTGCGCAAGCTCGAGGAGCACGGCGCGATGGAGCACACCATCGTGGTCGCCGCCGGCGCCGCCGACCCGGCCCCGATGCAGTTCCTCGCGGCCTACTCCGGCTGCACCATGGGTGAGTACTTCCGCGACCGCGGCGAAGACGCGCTGATCGTCTACGATGACCTCTCCAAGCAGGCCGTGGCCTATCGCCAGGTCTCCCTGCTGCTGCGTCGTCCGCCGGGCCGCGAGGCCTTCCCGGGTGACGTCTTCTACCTCCACTCCCGCCTGCTCGAGCGTGCCGCTCGCGTGAACGCCGACTACGTCGAGAAGTTCACCAACGGCGAGGTGAAGGGCAAGACCGGCTCGCTGACGGCCCTGCCGATCATCGAGACCCAGGGCGGTGACGTCTCGGCCTTCGTGCCGACCAACGTGATCTCCATCACCGACGGTCAGATCTTCCTCGAGACCGACCTGTTCAACTCGGGCATCCGCCCGGCGATCAACGCCGGCCTCTCGGTCTCCCGTGTCGGCGGTTCGGCCCAGACCAAGATCATCAAGAAGCTCGGCGGCAGCGTGCGCCTGGCCCTGGCCCAGTACCGCGAGCTGGCGGCCTTCGCCCAGTTCGCCTCCGACCTGGACGAGGCCACCCGCAAGCAGCTGGAGCATGGTCAGCGCGTCACCGAGCTGATGAAGCAGAACCAGTACTCGCCGATGTCCGTGGCCGAGATGGCTCTCTCCCTGTATGCCGCCAACGAGGGCTACCTGGAGGAGGTCGAGGTCAACAAGGTGCTGGACTTCGAGCGTGCCCTGCGCGACTTCATGAAGGCCGAATACGCCGAGCTGCTCGACAAGATCAACCAGACCGGCGACTACAGCAGCGAGATCCAGGAAGGGCTGAAAGAGGGTCTCGACAAGTTCAAGGCCACTCAGAGCTGGTAATCCCGTTGGCCCGTCCCGCTTGCGGGGCGGGCCCTGGAGCTTTCTGAGTGCCACGAACGGAGTAGATCGCTATGGCAGCTGCAAAAGAGATACGCACCCAGATCGGGAGCATCAAGAACACGCAGAAGATCACCAGCGCCATGGAAATGGTCGCGGCGTCGAAGATGCGCAAGGCCCAGGACCTGATGAAGGCCAGCCAGCCCTATGCGCGTCAGATCCGCAACGTGGTCTCGCATGTCGCCGATGCCAACCCGGAGTACCGTCACCCCTGGATGGTCGAGCGCGACGCCAAGCGGGTGGGCTATATCGTGGTCTCCACCGACCGTGGCCTGTGTGGCGGCCTGAACGTCAACCTGTTCAAGGCCGTGGTCAAGGATGCCCGGGCGTGGCGCGAGCAGGGGGCGGAGCTCGACTTCTGTGCCCTGGGCTCCAAGGCCGGCACCTTCTTCAAGAGCTACGGGGGCAACCTCGTCGCGGCGAAGAGCGGCCTGGGCGAGTCGCCCGAGGTCGAGGACCTGATCGGCAGCGTGAAGGTGATGCTGGATGCCTATGACGAGGGCGAGCTGGACCGCCTGTTCGTGGTGTACAACGAGTTTGTCAACACCATGACCCAGAAGCCGGTGGTTCGCCAGCTGTTGCCCCTGTCGCCCGACATGGGAACGGATTCGCACGACGAAGAAGACACGCGTCCCGGTAGCTGGGACTACCTGTATGAGCCGGATGCCAAGGCGCTGCTGGATAGCCTGCTGGTGCGATTCGTCGAATCGCAGGTCTATCAGGCGGTGGTCGAGAACGGGGCCTGCGAGCAGGCCGCGCGGATGATCGCCATGAAGAGTGCCACCGACAACGCCGGCAATCTCATCGACGACCTGGAGCTGGTGTACAACAAGGCCCGTCAGGCGGCCATTACCCAGGAAATCTCCGAGATCGTCGGTGGTGCCGCCGCCGTATAGCGCCAGGGGAGGCCATGGCCCTCCCGGCATGCAGGTTTCATTTTCAGGTATTTGAGAGGAACCAAGATGAGCGGACGTATCGTACAAATCATCGGCGCGGTGATTGACGTAGAGTTTCCGCGGGACAACGTGCCCAAGGTCTACGACGCGCTGAAGGTCTCGGATGTCGAGACCATTCTCGAGACCCAGCAGCAGCTGGGTGACGGCGTGGTGCGCACCATCGCCATGGGCTCCACCGAGGGGCTCAAGCGCGGCATGGACGTCGCCAACACCGGCGCGGCCATCTCCGTGCCGGTGGGCAAGGCGACGCTGGGCCGCATCATGAACGTGCTCGGCGAGCCCATCGACGAGGCGGGCGAGATCGGCGAAGAAGAGCGCATGCCGATCCACCGCAAGGCCCCGGGCTACGCCGACCAGGCGGCCTCCAACGAGCTGCTCGAGACCGGCATCAAGGTCATCGACCTGGTCTGCCCGTTCGCCAAGGGCGGCAAGGTCGGCCTGTTCGGCGGCGCCGGCGTGGGCAAGACCGTCAACATGATGGAGCTGATCCGCAACATCGCCACCGAGCATAGCGGCTACTCGGTCTTCGCGGGTGTCGGCGAGCGGACCCGTGAGGGTAACGACTTCTACCACGAGATGACCGAGTCCAACGTCATCGACAAGGTGTCGCTGGTCTACGGCCAGATGAACGAGCCGCCCGGCAACCGCCTGCGCGTGGCCCTGACCGGCCTGACCATCGCCGAGAAGTTCCGCGATGAAGGCCGTGACGTGCTGCTGTTCGTCGACAACATCTACCGCTACACACTGGCCGGTACCGAGGTCTCCGCCCTGCTGGGCCGGATGCCCTCCGCGGTGGGCTACCAGCCGACCCTGGCCGAGGAGATGGGTGTGCTCCAGGAGCGCATCACCTCCACCAAGACCGGCTCGATCACCTCCGTGCAGGCCGTCTACGTGCCCGCGGACGACCTGACCGACCCGTCGCCGGCGACCACCTTCTCGCACCTGGACGCCACCGTGGTACTGGCGCGCTCGATCGCCGAGCTGGGTATCTATCCGGCCATCGATCCGCTGGACTCCACCTCGCGCCAGCTCGACCCGCTGGTCGTCGGCGAGGAGCACTACAACACCGCCCGCGGCGTGCAGAATGTGCTGCAGCGCTACAAGGAGCTCAAGGACATCATCGCGATCCTGGGCATGGACGAGCTGTCCGACGAGGACAAGCTGGCCGTCTCCCGGGCGCGCAAGATCCAGCGCTTCCTGTCGCAGCCGTTCTTCGTGGCCGAGGTGTTCACCGGGTCGCCCGGCAAGTACGTGTCCCTCAAGGACACTATCCGCGGCTTCCAGGGCATCCTCGACGGCGAGTACGACGAGTTGCCGGAGCAGGCCTTCTACATGGTCGGCACCATCGACGAGGCCGTCGAGAAAGCCAACCAGATGAAGTAATCCCGTCTACCTGGGAGACGTCGTCATGACGAAAAGCTTCAAGTGCGAGATCGTCAGCGCCGAGGAGGGGATCTTCTCCGGCCAGATCGAGCGGATCATCGCCACCGGGCGCATGGGCGAGTTGGGGATTCTCCCCGGCCACGCCCCGCTGCTGACCGAGCTCAAGCCGGGCCCGGTGCGCGTGATCCATGATGGCGGCCAGGAGGAGAACTACTATGTCTCGGGAGGCTTCCTGGAAGTCCAGCCGGATGTGGTGACCATCCTGGCCGACGCGGCCACCCGCGCCCATGACCTCGATGAGGCGGCGGCCGAGGAGGCACGTCAGCATGCGCTGAAGAGCCTCAACGACAAGTCCGCCGAGCTGGACTACACCCGGGCATCGGCCGAGCTGGCCGAGGCCGCGGCCCAGCTGCGCACGATCCAGCAACTGCGCAAGAAGGCCGGCAAGGGCTGATCCTGCCACGTGCCGTCGACCGCGCCCCCCGTACCCAGTGTCCGGGGGGCGTTGTCGTCTCTGGCCGCCACCGTTCCCCTCACCTCGCGGCCACCGGCTGACGACACGGCGTTCACAGGAGGATAGCCATGTCCCTCGATGACACCCTCAAGCCGCATCGCGCGGCGCTGATGACCGCCCTGGAAGAGGAGGACGGCGATCGTCTCGGCGTGCTGTTGCGAGAGCTGCGCTCGGCAGATATCGGCGAGATCGTCGAGGACGCCCTGGGGGAGGACGAGGAGGGCCTGCCGGTGGCCCTGGGGCTGCTCGACGGCCTGCCTCTCGAGCGGCGTGCCAATGTGCTGGGCTACCTGCCCGGCGAGGAGCAGCGGGCGGTCGCCGAGGCCATGGAGGACAAGGCGCTGCTGCTGCTGCTCGAGGAGATGGGCTCCGACGAGCGCACCGACCTGTTCAAGGTGCTGGACGAGGATCGGCGCGAGGCCCTGCTGCGGCGCATGGCCCACCGCGAGCGCGAGGAGCTCAAGCGGCTGGCCAGCTACGAGGAGGGCACCGCCGGGGCGATCATGACCTCGGACTATGTGGCCATTCCGACCGGGATGACCGTCTCCCGTGCCCTGATGCGGGTGCGGCAGACGGCCCCGGATGCCGAGACGGTCTACCAGCTCTATATCGTCGACCCCGAGGGGCGCCTGGCCGGCACCCTGTCGCTGCGCCAGCTGATGGTGGCGCGCCCCGGTGCGCTGATCGACGACCTGATGATCAAGGACGTGATCAGCGCCAGCGTGGACGAGGCCCAGGAAGAGGTGGCACGGACCGTGGCCCGCTACGACCTGCTGGCCCTGCCGGTGGTCGACGCCGACCGGCGCCTGGTGGGCATCGTCACCCATGACGACGCCATGGATGTGGTGGAGTCCGAGGCCACGGAGGATATCCACAAGGGGATGTCCATCGGCGCGCTGGAGGACGGGGTCAGCCGGGTGCCGTTGTGGAGCCTCTACCGCAAGCGGGTCACCTGGCTGGTGCTGCTGGTGTTCGGCAACCTCTTCTCCGGGGCCGGCATCGCCTACTTCGAGGAGACCATCGCCGCCCAGGTGGCGCTGGTCTTCTTCCTGCCGCTGCTGATCGGCAGTGGCGGCAACGCCGGCGCCCAGGCCGCCACCCTGATGGTGCGCGGCATGGCCACCGGCGACGTGGGCGTCAAGGACTGGGGCAAGCTGCTGGGCCGCGAGCTGCTGGTGGCCGGCTCCCTGGGGCTGACCATGGCGCTGGCCGTGGCGCCCATCGGGGTGATCCGCGGCGGCGAGGCGGTGGCGATGGTCGTGGCGGTGAGCATGATCTGTATCGTGCTGTTCGGCAGCCTGCTGGGCATGTGCCTGCCCTTCGTGCTCGACCGCCTGGGCTGGGACCCGGCCACCGCCTCGGCGCCGCTGGTGACCACCGTGATCGATGCCTCGGGGGTGGTGATCTACTTCGGCTTCGCCACCGCCATGCTGTCGGGCGTCTGACCCCCTGGCGGCGGACAGCCGGGCCACGGATGTGTATCCTCTGCTTCCGCCGAGGTGTCGGCACCTTCCACCCACACGGACCGTTTCATGGACTGGCTACAGATCGTTGTCCTCTCGATCGTTCAGGGATTGACCGAGTTCCTGCCGATCTCCAGCTCCGCCCACCTGATCCTGGTGCCGGTCTTCACCGACTGGAACGACCAGGGCCTGGTCTTCGACGTCGCCCTGCACATCGGCAGCCTGAGCGCGGTGGTGCTCTACTTCCGCCATGAGCTGGTCGGCATGACCGCCAGCTGGTGCCGCAGCGTGGCGGGGCGTGGCACCGATGAGGAGGCGCGACTCGCCTGGTGGGTGATCCTCGCCACCATCCCGGTGGGGCTCGCGGGGCTGGCCTTCCAGGACACCATCGAGGTCGTCATGCGCTCGCCGCTGGTCATTGCCGGCGGCCTGATCGGCTTCGGCCTGCTGCTCGCCTACGCCGACTGGCGACGCCGCGGTTCGCGAAACGAGTACCACCTGAGCTGGCAAGATGCCCTCTGGATCGGCCTGGCCCAGGCCCTGGCGCTGATCCCCGGCACCTCCCGTTCCGGCATCACCATGACCGCGGGACTGCTGCTGGGCCTGAACCGGGAGGGCGCGGCGCGCTTCTCCTTCCTGCTGTCGATCCCGGTGATCGTGCTGGCCGGTGGCCTGGAGATCGTCGGCCTCGCCGGCTCCGCCGGGCCGGTGGACTGGGGCGCACTGATCATGGGGGCGCTGCTCTCGGGCATCAGCGCCTATCTCTGCATCCACTTCTTCCTGGTCTTCATCAAGCGCATCGGCATGCAGCCCTTCGTGGTCTACCGCCTGGTGCTGGGTGTGGCCCTGATCTGGCTATTCGGAGGTTCCCCATCATGAGCGTCTGGCGTCCCCTGTGGCTGCTCCTGCTGATCGTCCTGCTGGCGAGCTGCTCCGAACGCGACCGGCCGCTGGACTCGCCGGTGACCCTGGAGGGAGAGACCTTCGGCACCTTCTACCAGGTGACCATCGCCGACCCCCTGACCCAGGGAGAGGCCAATGAGCTGGAGGAGGGCATCCAAGCCGAACTCGAGGCGGTGGATGCGGCCATGTCCACCTGGCGCGAGGATTCCGAGCTCATGGCCTTCAACGAGGCGCCGCTGGGCGAGTGGCAGCCGCTCTCCGACGAGCTGATCGAGGTGCTGGCCATCGGCCAGTCGGTGGCCGAGGCCAGCGACGGGGCCTTCGACATGACCATCGGCGGGCTGGTCAACCTGTGGAGCTTCGGCCCCGAGGCGCGTCCGCGGGAAGTGCCGAGTGAGGCGACCCTCGCCGAACGTCTGGCCGAGATCGGCCCCGACAGCCTGGAGGTCGACGAGCAGGCGTTCCAGGCCCGGCGCCTGCGCGATGTCTTCGTCGACCTTTCCGGCGTGGCCAAGGGCCATGCCACCGACCGCCTGGCGGCCTACCTGACCCGGCAGGAGATCGAGCACTTCCTGGTCAACCTGGGCGGGGAGGTCAGGGTGCGCGGCCATCGCGACGCCGAGTCCGAGCCCTGGCGCATCGGCGTCGAGATCCCCCGGGATGGCCCCCAGGAGGCCCGGCATGTGCTGCCCCTGGAGGACATCGCGGTGGCTACCTCCGGCGACTACCGCAACTTCTTCGAACACGACGGCCAGCGCTACTCCCACACCCTGGACCCGCGCACCGGCCGGCCCATCGATCATCGCCTGGCCTCGGTGAGCGTTGTCCATCCCTCCGACGCCTGGGCCGACGCCTGGGCCACCGCCCTGCTGGTGCTCGGCGAGGAGGCGGGCATGGCGCTGGCCCGGGAGCGCTCGCTCGCGGTCCTGATGCTGGTGCGCGAGGGCGAGGGCTGGACGAGCCTCGCCAGCCCGGCCTTCGTGGACCATTTCGGCCGCGAGGCCGTCGACGAGCTCGGCGTGAGCGTGGCCGATGAACCGGCATCCGGCGCGGCGGCCGAAGCGGGCAGCCCCTAGGCATGGCGGCGGAGGCGGGACGCCCCCTAGAATAGATGGGATCAGATGAACCAGCACAAGGAGTCATGATGACGCTCGACGTGGTGATACTGGCAGCGGGGCAGGGAACCCGCATGCGCTCGACCCGGCCCAAGGTGCTGCACCGGCTGGCCGGCAAGCCGATGGTGCGTCACGTGATCGACACCGCCCGGGGGCTCGAGGCCGAGCGCACCCATGTGGTGGTCGGCCACGGGGCCGAGCAGGTCCGCGAGGCACTGGCCGACTGCCGCGTGCACTTCGCCCTGCAGGCCGAGCAGAAGGGCACCGGCCATGCCGTGGCCCAGACCCTGGAGGCGCTCGGCGAGGGCCGGGTGCTGGTGCTCTACGGCGACGTGCCGCTGATCCGCCGCGAGACCCTGGTCGAGCTGCTGGCCCACGTCGACGAGCGGCACCTGGGCCTGCTCACCGTGACCCTGGAGGACCCCGCGGGCTACGGGCGCATCCTGCGCAACGCCGCCGGTGAGGTGGTGGCCATCGTCGAGCACAAGGATGCCTCCGAGACCGAGCGGGCCGTGCGCGAGTGCAATACCGGCATCATGGCCATGACCGCCGCCCAGCTGCGCCGCTGGCTGCCGCGCCTCTCCGCCGACAACGCCCAGGGCGAGTACTACCTGACCGACATCATCGCCATGGCCGCCGCCGAGGGGGTGAGCATCGCCACTGCCCAGCCGGCGCGACCGCTGGAGGTCGAGGGCGTCAACAACCGTGCCCAGATGGCCCGCCTGGAGCGCGCCCACCAGCACGACATCGCCGAGCGACTGATGGAGCAGGGGGTGGCGCTGGCCGACCCGTCGCGCCTCGACGTGCGCGGCCGCCTGACCTGCGGCCATGACGTGGAGATCGACGTGGGCTGCGTCTTCGAGGGCGAGGTGGAACTGGGCGAGGGGGTGCGCATCGGGCCCCACTGCGTGATCCGCGACAGCCATGTCGGCGCCGAGAGCGTGATCGAATCCCATAGCGTCCTCGACGGGACGGTGGTGGCCGGGCGCAATCGCATCGGCCCCTTCGCCCGGCTGCGGCCCGGCTCGCGGCTGGCGGTGGGAGCCCGGGTCGGCAACTTCGTCGAGACCAAGAACGTCGAGGTGGGCGAGGGCAGCAAGATCAACCACCTGAGCTATGTGGGCGACGCCCGGCTCGGGCACGACGTCAACGTCGGCGCCGGGACCATCACCTGCAACTACGATGGCGTCAACAAGCACCGTACCGAGATCGGCGACGAGGCCTTCATCGGCTCCAACACGGCGCTGGTGGCGCCGGTCAGCGTCGGCCGCGGCGCCACCGTGGGTGCCGGCTCGACCATCAGCAAGGATGTCGCCGACAACGCCCTGGCCGTCTCCCGGGGCCGCCAGGTCAGCAAGGCCGACTGGCCGCGGCCGACCAAGCGCCAGGAACCCTGAGGAGAGGTCATATGTGTGGAATCGTCGGTGCCGTTGCCGAACGCAACGTCCAGGGCATCCTGCTGGAGGGGCTCAAGCGCCTGGAATACCGCGGCTACGACTCCGCCGGCATGGCGGTGCTCGCCCCGGAGGGCCGCCTGCAGCGGCGGCGTGCCCTGGGCAAGGTGGCGGCCCTGGAGGAGCGCCTGGTCGCCGAACCGCTGCCGGGCCACAGCGGGATCGCCCATACCCGCTGGGCGACCCACGGCCGCCCCAGCGAGGCGAATGCCCATCCCCACCAGTCCGGCGAGCGGCTGGCGGTGGTGCACAACGGCATCATCGAGAACCATGAGGCGCTGCGGCGCGAGCTCGAGGCGGAGGGCTACGCCTTCACCTCCGAGACCGACACCGAGGTGATCGCCCACCTGCTGGAGCGGGAGAGCCGCGAGGCCGGTGACCTGCTCACCGCCGTTCGGCGGGTACTGGCTCGGCTGGACGGCGCCTATGCGCTGGGGGTGATCCATGCCGAGGAACCCGACGTCGTCATCGGCGCCCGCAAGGGCAGCCCGCTGGTGGTGGGGGTGGGCATCGACGAGGCCTTTCTGGCCTCCGATCCCCTGGCCCTGCTGCAGGTCACCGACCGCTTCATCTACCTGCAGGAGGGCGATGCGGTGCGCCTCTCCGCCTGCGGCCGCATCGAGGTGTTCGATGCGGCAGGCCTGGCGGTGGAGCGCGAGGTGCAGACCTTCGAGCACGGCGACGGGGCGGCCAGCAAGGGTGACTATCGCCACTTCATGCTCAAGGAGATCCACGAGCAGCCGATGGTGATCGCCGCGGCCCTGGAGGGACGTCTGGGCGAGCGCTCGGTGCTGGTGGAGAGCTTCGGCCCCGAGGCCGAGGCCCTCTTCCGGCAGGTCAGACAGATCCATATCGTCGCCTGCGGCACCAGCTACCATGCGGGCATGGTGGCCCGCTACTGGCTCGAGCGCTATGCCGGGGTGCCGGTACAGGTGGAGGTGGCCTCGGAGTATCGCTATCGCCAGGTGGTGGTGCCGGAGGGAACCCTCTTCGTGACCCTCTCCCAGTCCGGCGAGACCGCCGATACCCTGGCGGCGCTGCGCTTCGCGCGGGAGCGCGGCTATCTTGCCAGCCTGGCGATCTGCAACGTGCCAGGCAGCTCGCTGGTGCGCGAGTCGGACCTGACCCTGATGACCCAGGCCGGGCCCGAGATCGGCGTGGCCTCCACCAAGGCCTTCACCACCCAGCTGACCGCCCTGATGCTGCTGACCCTGGCGCTGGGCCGGGTACGGGGCCTGGCCGAGGCCGAGCAGGCAAGCCTGGTCCAGGGGCTGCGCGAACTGCCCGGCCTGGTGTCACGGGTGCTGGAGCTGGACCCGGCCATCGAGCGGCTCTCCATGGCCTTCGCCGAGAAGCACCACGCCCTCTTCCTGGGCCGCGGCGCCCACTTTCCCATCGCCCTGGAGGGCGCGCTCAAGCTCAAGGAGATCTCCTACATCCACGCCGAGGCCTACCCGGCAGGCGAGCTCAAGCATGGTCCGCTGGCGCTGGTCGACAGCGAGATGCCGGTCATCTCCGTGGCGCCCAATGACGAGCTCCTCGACAAGCTCAAGTCGAACCTCCAGGAGGTGCGGGCCCGGGGTGGCGAGCTCTTCGTCTTCGCCGACGAGCAGGTGGGGCTGAACGAGGAGGAGCACGTGCACGTGCTGCGCCTGCCCCATGTGCACGAGGCGCTGGCGCCGATCCTCTACACCCTGCCGCTGCAGCTGCTCAGCTACCACGTGGCGGTGCTCAAGGGCACCGACGTGGACCAGCCGCGCAACCTGGCCAAGTCCGTCACCGTGGAGTGAGCCCGCTGGATGCTCCGCCGCGCCTCCACCTGGGGCTGCCCATGTGGGCCAATCCCGACTGGCGCGGCGGCCTCTATCCGCCCCATGGCGGCAGCGAGGGCTCGCTGGCCGACTACGCCCGGGTGTTCTCCACCGTGGAGGGCAACACCACCTTCTACAGTGGCGCCCCGCGGGCCGAGACGGTGGCGGCCTGGGACCGCCAGGCACCGCCGGGCTTTCGCTTCTGCTTCAAGCTGCCGGCGAGCCTGACCCACGAGCGGCGTCTCGCCGCCATCGAGGCCGACCTCGATGCCTTCCTCGAGGCACTCTCGCCACTGCATGACCGACTCGGCCCGATGATGGTCCAACTGCCCCGGGATTTCGGCCCCGACGAGTTGCCGCGGCTGGAACATCTGCTGGCACGCTGGCCGGCAGGGATTCCCTGTGCGGTGGAAGTGCGCCACAGGGATTTTTTCCACAAGGGGAGGGCCGAGAAGGCCCTCAACCGAATGTTGATAACTTTTGGCGCTAACCGTGTGATGCTCGACGTGCGCCCGCTCTTCGCCACCGCCCCCGGCACCCATCCGAGGCTCCAGCACGCCCAGTCCGAGAAGCCGAGAGTCCCATTACACGTGCTTTCCACGGGAGACAGCCCGCTGGTGCGCTTCATCGGCCACCTCGACGGCGACCTCAACGAGCGCTGTTTCACGCCTTGGATCGAACGCCTCATCCTGTGGATAAATCAGGGGAAAACCCCTTATCTGATGGTGCATACGCCGGACAACCGCGGGGCACCGGAACTGGCGCGCCACCTGCATTCGCGGCTTGGTGAACACTGTTCACTCCCTCCCCTCGAGGCCTTCGCCGGCGAGCGCCAGGCGACGCTCTTCTAGGGTGCTTCAGGCCGTCGCTCTACGCCCAAAGGGGGAGGCAATAATCTTGCTGCCGCGACTGGCCATCGAGCGTTTGATCGGATAGTTTTATGGGCCGGTGTGCCAATACCCATGGATATTGACTGGATCCTGCGCATAACCCGCGGGGATCTTGCGAGTATCGGGCACCCGGGCATCTCCCGTTCCCTGCCGCACCGGCCCGGGACGCGCGAGACGCGACACGGCAGCGATCCTGCCTGGATCCTGTCATGCTCTGGACGGCGTCGTGTAAACCATGGCGCCCTGGACGTGGCAATGACAAGCACAAGCCGTCATCGCGCCGGATCGGCCGTTGGCGACACGTACACTCAGGGTGAAACATGTCGAAACTCTCCCACGCACAGTGGTCATCGAAGATGGCCTTCATTCTGGCAGCCACCGGTTCGGCGGTGGGGCTGGGCAATATCTGGCGCTTCTCCTACATGGTGGGTGACAGCGGGGGCGCGGCCTTCGTGCTCATCTACCTGGCCTGCGTGGCCCTGGTGGGCCTGCCGATCCTGGTGGCGGAGTGGCTGATCGGCCGCCGCGGCCAGGAAAACCCGATCAACTCCATGGTCGACCTGGCCCGCAGGAATGGCCGACTGCCGGCCTGGGCGCTGGTCGGGGCCAGCGGGGTGCTGGCCGCCTTCCTGATCCTCTCCTTCTACAGCGTGATCGGCGGCTGGTCGCTCTCCTATACCCTCGGTTCGGTGACCGGTGCCTTTACCGGCCAGGATGCCGATGGCGTCGGCGAGATCTTCACCGGCCTGCTGGGCAACCCCGCGGCCCTGACCCTGTGGCATACCGCCTTCATGGCGCTGGTGATCTGGATCGTGGCGCGAGGCGTCACCAAGGGCCTGGAGGGCGCCGTGCGCACCCTGATGCCGGCACTGGTGCTGCTGATGCTGGTGCTGGTGGGCTACGGCATGACCACCGGCCATTTCGGCGAGGCGCTGGCCTTCATGTTCAGCCCCGACTGGGGCGCGGTCACCGGCGAGGTGGTGCTGGCCGCCATGGGCCAGGCCTTCTTCACCCTGTCGCTGGGCATGGGCATCATGATGGCCTACGGCTCCTACCTGGGCGAGGACGTCAACCTGATCGGCACGGCCCGGACGGTGATCATCCTGGACACCGCCATTGCCCTGCTGGCGGGCCTGGCCATCTTCCCCATCGTCTTCGCCAACGGCCTGAGCCCGGGCGAGGGGCCCGGGCTGATCTTCGTCACCCTGCCGCTCGCCTTCGGCAACATGACCGGTGGCATGATCCTCGGCCTGATGTTCTTCCTGCTGCTGACCTTCGCCGCCCTGACCTCGGCGATCTCGCTGCTGGAGCCGGTGGTGGAGCTGATGGAGGAGCGCACCCCGCTCTCCCGCGTGGCGGCCACCCTGGTGGGCGGCGTGGCGGTCTGGGCGCTGGGTATCGCGGCGCTGATGTCGTTCAACGTCTGGAGCGAGCTGTCGATTGCGGGCCTGAACATCTTCGACTTCCTGGACACCCTGACCAGCAAGTTCCTGCTGCCGCTGACCGGCCTGGGGGCCATCCTGTTCGTGGCCTGGCGGCTGGACCGCGACAGCGTGGCGGCCGAGCTGAACCTCTCCGGCGGGCAGGCGACGCTGTGGCACGTTGTGTCCCGCTTCGTGGCCCCGGTCGGGGTGGTCCTGGTCTTCGTCTCGAGCCTCTGAGCCGCTAGCGCCGGACGCGCTGGCGAAGCGAACCCTCGACGAGCCCCGCCCCGGCGGGGCTCGTCGCGTGATGTGGCGTCAGTGCATCTCGTCTTCCGCCAGCTCCTCGTCGGGGAGCGGGGCGATGTCCCGGCTCAGGCGCTTGAATTCGTTATGCAGTTCGATGCCGCGCCGGGCGCGCAGGTTGCGCTGGGCGGCGGTGCGTGAACGCTGCTCGTGTTCGACGACTTCCATGCTCATGAAGATGTCGAGAAGCTCACTCTTGAGGGAGGATAACCGTTCGACATTGCGCATGATCGACTCTCCTAAAAGATTCGCGACACTGCATGTCTTACTATACCCCACTTGACAGAATGATGACGGCGCATGCTGCGAGCGCACAACGCTGTGCCAACGCTCGCCGCCTCCGCGGCTGCTCGGCCGTACTCAGGCGCCGAAGTGCGCATCGGTCGCCGGCTTGGGGCATACTGTGGGCATGAGCCCGCCAATCGTTCCGCCGTTCCGCCCTCGTCGCGGGGCAGCCAGTCCGCAAGGAGTCCCGCTTGAGCCGCGCCCTGTTCGATGAGATGAGACGTCGCATGGAGCACTTCCGCCGCTCCGAACAGAAGGTGGCGCGCTTCGTGCTGCGCCAGCCCGAGGAAGTGATCCATATGCGCATCGTCGACCTGGCCACCGAGGCCAAGGTCAGCGAGCCCACCGTGGTGCGCTTCTGCCGCGCCCTGGGATGCAACGGCTTCCAGGACTTCAAGCTCCAGCTGGCGCAGATGCTGGCCTCGGGCAGCCAGTTCGCCCAGTTCTCGATGAACGACAGCGACTCGGTGGCGGAATTCTCCCAGAGCATCTTCGATTCCACCGTGGGCACCCTGCTCTCGGTGCGCGACCGGCTCGACAACGAGGCGCTGAGCCAGGCCATCAATGCCCTGGCCATGGCCAACCGGGTGGAGTTCTACGGCTTCGGTGCCTCCGGTGCCGTGGCCTTCGATGCCCAGCACAAGTTCTTCCGCCTGCAGATCTCCACCGCGGCCTACGCCGACCCGCACATGCAGAACATGTCGGCGGTGACCCTGAAGGAGGGCGACGTCGTCGTGGCCATCTCCCAGACCGGCCGCACCCGGGCGCTGGTGGCCAGCGTGCGCCTGGCCCGCGAGGCCGGCGCAACGGTGATCGGCCTCTGCCCCAGCGGCTCGCCGCTGGCCGAGGAGGTCACGCTACCGCTCTACATCGATGTCCACGAGGACACCGAGATCTATACCCCGATGAGCTCGCGCATCGCCCACCTGGTGCTCATCGACGTGCTGGCGGTGGGCGTGGCCAAGACCCGCGGCCCGAAACTCGCCGAGCAGCTCCGCGAAGTGAAGAAGAGCCTCAACCCGTTGCGCTTCCCGGAGCAGGAGGGCAAGCCCTAGGCCTTCGGCCAGCACCGAGTTACAAGCCTCAAGCGGTAAGCGAGCACCTGATATATCGAGTGTTCTCATGGTGACGGTATAGCGAGGGGCGCCGGGGACAGGTCGAAGGGGAAGTCCTATGCCAGGGATGGCATCGGTAGCGCCCAGGGAGGGGTTCACAGCGCCTTCCCGAAGACCTGTCGCCGGATCAGCCACGAGTGGTGCCACTGCTCGTGGCTGATCCGGTTCTCCAGGGCCCATTATGCTAAGCTATCGGCCCATTTTCCGAGCAGCGATGCCTTCCCCATGGACGACGTCACGGCGATTCTCGATCACATGAACCCGGCCCAGCGCGAGGCCGTCAGTGCGCCCCAGGGCAACATGCTGGTGCTGGCCGGGGCCGGGTCCGGGAAGACCCGGGTGCTGGTGCATCGCATCGCCTGGCTGATGCAGGCCGAGGGGCTCTCGCCCTACGCCGTGCTCGCCGTGACCTTCACCAACAAGGCGGCCCGCGAGATGCGCACCCGCCTGGAGGCATTGCTGGGCATCTCCTTGCGCAATGTCTGGGTGGGCACCTTCCACTCCATCGCCCACCGCCTGCTGCGCACCCACTGGCAGGATGCCCGGCTGCCCCAGCACTTCCAGATCATCGACAGCGACGACCAGCTGCGGCTGGTCAAGCGGCTGCTCAAGGACCACCGCATCGACGACGAGCGCTTCCCGCCGCGCCAGGTGCAGTCGTTCATCTCCGGCTGCAAGGAGGAGGGGCTGCGCCCCCACCAGGTCGATGCCCATGGCGATGCCTACCTGGCCCAGATGGTCGAGCTCTACGAGCGCTACCAGCTGACCTGCGAGCACGGCGGCCTGGTGGACTTCGGCGAGCTCCTGCTGCGCAGCCTGGAGCTGCTGCGCGACAACCCGGCGCTGCTGGCCCACTACCAGGCGCGCTTCGGCCATGTGCTGGTGGACGAGTTCCAGGACACCAATACCCTGCAGTACGCCTGGCTCAAGCTGCTCACCGGCATGACGACCCCGATGACCGTGGTGGGCGATGACGACCAGTCGATCTACGGCTGGCGCGGGGCGCGCATCGAGAACATCCGGCGCTTCGAGCAGGAGTTCCCCGGCACGAAGACGGTGCGACTGGAGCAGAACTACCGCTCCACCAGCGCCATCCTCGAGGCCGCCAATGCCCTGATCCGCCACAACAGCGAACGCATGGGCAAGGAGCTGTGGACCGAGGGCGCCAGGGGCGAGCCGATCTCCGTCTACGCGGGCTTCAACGACCTGGACGAGGCGCGCTTCATCGTCGACACCATCCGCGAGAAGGTCGAGGAGGGCTTCAATCGGCGCGAGATCGCCATCCTCTACCGCTCCAACGCCCAGTCCCGGGTGCTGGAGGAGACCCTGATCCGCCAGGGCGTGCCCTACCGCATCTACGGTGGCCAGCGCTTCTACGAGCGCCTGGAGATCAAGAACGCCCTGGCCTACCTGCGCCTGCTGCTCAACCGCGATGACGACGCCTCCCTGGAGCGGGTGATCAACGTCCCGGCCCGGGGCATCGGCACCCGTACCGTGGAGGTGCTGCGCCATCGCGCCCGGCAGAGCGAGGTCTCGCTGTGGCAGGCGCTGCACGACAGCCTGCTGGATGCCTCGCTCAAGGGGCGGGCCGCCACGGCGGTGCGTGCCTTCGCCGACCTGATCGAGCGTCTCGACAACGACACCGCCGGCCTGGCACTCCACGAGATCATCGATCACGTGATCGAGCGCAGTGGCCTTATCGAGCACCATCGCAGCGAGAAGGGCGAGAAGGGGCAGGCCCGGGTCGAGAACCTGGAGGAGCTTGTCACCGCCGCCAAGGCCTTCACCCAGGGCGAGACCTTCGAGCCCCCCGAGGCCGGCGAGGGGGCCGCGGCCCTGGAGGCCTTCCTCTCCGAGGCCGCGCTGAACGCCGGCGACCACGAGGCCGACGAGTTCGAGGACTGCGTGCAGCTGATGACCCTGCACTCGGCCAAGGGCCTGGAGTTCCCGGTGGTGTTCATCGCCGGGGTCGAGGAGGGCCTGTTTCCGCACAAGATGTCCATGGAGGAGCCAGGCCGCCTGGAGGAGGAGCGGCGGCTCTGCTACGTGGGCCTGACCCGTGCCATGCGCAAGCTCTACCTGACCCACGCCGAGCTGCGTCGCCTGCACGGCAAGGAGACCTTCCAGCGCGCTTCGCGCTTCCTCCGCGAGTTGCCCGAGGAGTACCTCGAGGAGGTGCGGCTGCGCGGCCAGATCTCCCGCCCCGTGACCGCTCGTCCGGCCGTGGGGCTCTCGCGGCAGGCCTCGGTCAATGGGGGCGGCGAGCTGCCGTCACTCTCGCTGGGCCAGCGGGTCAGCCATCCGGTGTTCGGCGAGGGGGTGATCCTCAATGCCGAGGGGGAGGGCGAGCGTGCCCGGGTCCAGGTCAGCTTCGAGGGCGAGGGCGACAAGTGGCTGGTGCTGGGGTTCGCCAAGCTGACGCCCCTCTGATTTTCGTTGACGTTGACGTCAGGTGCAGGCACTTGCCGGGCAATTCGGCCTTGACGCATACTCGTGAGCGGACACGCCTTAGCCCGCATCCACTGCGGGAACAATAATCCTCCTGGAGTCACGCTCGCATGCAACGTCGCCTCTTTCTCAAGACCATCGGCGCCGGCGCCGCCGCCGGTGCCGCCGCACCCTTCATCTCCACGGCCAGCGCCCAGGAGACCATCACCTGGGACATGGTGACCTCCTGGCCCAAGAACTTCCCGGCATTGGGCACCGGCGCCAACGATTTCGCCGCGCGCATCGAGCGCCTCTCCGGTGGCCGCATGAAGATCCGCGTGCACGGCGCGGGCGAGCTGGTACCGGCCATGGAGGTGTTCGACGCCGTGGGCGAGGGCACCGCCCAGATGGGCCACTCCGCCTCCTATTACTGGCGCGGCAAGACCCTGGCCTCCCAGTTCTTCACCGCCGTGCCCTTCGGCATGAACACCACCGAGACCAACGCCTGGCTCTACCATGGCGGCGGTCTTGAACTCTGGGACGAGGTGTACGCCAAGCACAACCTCAAGCCCTTCCCGGTGGGCAATACCGGCACCCAGATGGCCGGCTGGTTCAAGAAGGAGATCCGGTCGCTTGCGGACATGCAGGGGCTCAAGCTGCGCCTGCCGGGGCTGGCCGGCGAGGCCATGAACGGCATCGGCGTGACCACCGTGAACACCCCGGGCTCCGAGATCTTCACCTCCCTGCAGACCGGCGTGCTGGATGCCGCCGACTGGGTCGGTCCCTACAACGACCTGGCCTTCGGCCTGCACCAGGTGGCCAAGTACTACTACACCTCGGCCTGGAACGAGCCCAGCGCCATCCTCGAGGGCACGGTCAACCTGGAGGCGTGGAACGCCCTGCCCGACGACCTCAAGGCGGTGGTCAGCGAGGCGGCCATGGCCTCCAACCTGGCGATGATCAGCGAGTTCGCGGTGCGCAACGCCGAGGCGCTCGATACCCTGGTCAGCGAGCATGGCGTGGAGCTGCGCACCTTCCCGGAGGAGGTACTGGAAGCGCTCTACGCCTCCTCCCAGGAGGTGCTCCAGAAGCAGGTGGAGGCCGACGAGGAGTCGCGCAAGGTCTACGACTCCTACACCGCCTTCCAGCAGAAGGTGCGCCGCTTCACCGACGTGGGCGAGTTCGCCTACCTGAAGACCCGGGAGAAGGTCGGCGCCTGAGGGCCGGCCTCGCCTGCCTTCCCGCCATGGGCGCCCCTGCGGGCGCCGATTCTCGCTACGGGGAGGGCGACGGGAGGGGCGGTGGGATCAGTCGCCCTGCCGGGCGGCCCGGATCCGGCCGTTGTCGTCCAGGGCGACCATCACGAAGCGGGCCTCGGTGACCTTGTGCAGCTCGTCGGGGTCGCGTTCATGGGGGGCGCGGATCCACACCTCCACGTCGATCTTGATCGAGCTGTGGCCGATCTCGCTGACCCGGGTGAAGATGTTGACCATCGAGCCCACCCGCACCGGGCAGAGGAAGTCCATGGCCTCGATGGCCACCGTGGCCGTGCGGCCCCGGGCCTCGCGGCCGGCGGCCACCTCGGCGGCCTGGTCCATCCGGGCGACCAGCCAGCCGCCGGGGATGTCGCCGTGCAGGTTGGTATCCTGGCGACTGGCCAGTTGCTTGAGGGTCAGCCGACCCTGGGGGGCGGGAATATCGTCGATGTCTGTCATGGAAGCCTGAGCGACTCGGGTTGTTGTTGTGGGGCGTTCATCAGCTTGCCATGGTATACGGCGAGGCCCTCGGTTCACCACCATTGCGACAGGATGCCCCGTTGCCGGCCCGGTTCACCCCTTCATCGAGGAAGCTGAGATGTCTGCCGTGCTGCGTCGTTGCCTCGCCCCCTGGCTGCTGCTGGTCATGCTCGGTGCGCCCCAGGCCCAGGCCCAGCAGGTCGCCGGGACCCTGGGTGCGGTGGGCTCCGATACCATGGCGGGGCTGATGCTGCGCTGGGGCGAGGCGCTGACCCGCCAGCATCCCGGCATCCGGCTGCAGCTGCAGGCCAGCGGGTCGGCCAGCGCGCCGCCGGCCCTGGTGGCCGGCACCACCCGGCTGGGGCCCATGTCCCGCCCCATGAATGAGGCCGAACGTCGGGCCTTCATCGGGCGCCATGGCTACCCGCCGCGGGAAGTGGCGGTGGCGCGGGACGCCCTGGTGGTTGTGGTCCATCGCCACAACCCCCTCGAGAGCCTGGGGGAGCGCGAGCTGGATGCCATCTTTTCCGACTCACGGCGCTGCGGGGCGCGCGAGGGGATCCACCGCTGGCGACAGTTGGGGCTCGACGAGCCCGAGGGGCGCATCCGCCTGCATGGCCGCAATGCGGCGTCCGGCACCCAGGAGCTGTTCCGGCGTGTCGCGCTGTGCGGCGGCCACTTCCGCCCCGAGGTCAACGAGCACCCGGGATCCGCCGCGGTGGTGGCGGCGGTGGCGGAGGACCCGCAGGCCATCGGCTATGCCGGGCTCAACCATCTCACGCCGGGGGTGAAGGCCCTGGCACGCCGCGATGCCGAGGGGGCGCGCCACTTCCCCGACCCCGAGGCGGTGCGGCGCGGCGACTATGCGCTCTCCCGCGACCTCTACCTCTATCTCAACCTGCCCCCCGGCGAGTCGCTGCCGGCCGCCGAGCGGGCCTTCCTCGACCTGGTGCTGTCACCGGCCGGGCAGGCGATCGTCGAGGAACTGGGCTTCGTGGCCTTGCCCGAGACGAGGCGGCTTCGCCAGCGACGCGGGCTGGCGCTGGACGAGGCGGGCCGCTGATGCTGTCATCTCCCTGTCATCACACTGTCGTACGATTCCGCTAGCCCCCGTTTCGCGCAGGCCCGGTCATGCCCGACTCCCTTCCCCCGTCTCCCGTTCGACGCCGCCTGCGTCAGGGGCGCGATCGCCTGGCCACCGTGCTGGTCACCGCGGGCGGCATCGGCGTGATCGCCGCGCTGCTGGCCATCGGGGTCTTCCTGGTGGTCGAGGTGGTGCCGCTGTTCTGGCCAACCGGCACGACAGAGACGCTCAGCCAGCAGGCCCTCTTGCTGCCCCTGGAGGGAGCGGATGACCCGGCCCGCTATCGCTGGGATCCCACCGCCACCCTAGGGACGGACGAGGCGGCCCGGGTCAGCCTGGTGCCCCTGGCGTGGGGCACCCTGGAGGCGGCGGCCTGGGCCCTGCTGATCGCCGTGCCCCTGGCCCTGGGCGCGGCCGCCCACTCGGCACTCTTCATGGCACCGCGCCTGCGCAGCCGCCTCAAGCCGACGCTGGAACTCATGGAGGCGTTGCCCGGCGTGGTGATCGGCTTCGTCGCCGGCCTGGTGCTTGCCCCCTGGGTCGAGCGCCACCTGGCGGAGGTGCTGGCCATGCTGGTGCTGCTGGTGCCCGGACTGCTGCTCGCCGGAGGCCTCTGGTCGTGCCTGCCCCCGCGCCTGCAGCAGGCGATGCCGCTGGGCTGGGCGGGCCTGTGGCTGCTGCCCTGGCTGCTGCTGCTGCTGGCCGCCGCCCACGCGCTCTCGCCCTGGCTCGAGGCCTGGGCGTTCGGCGGTGACCTGCGCCACTGGCTGGAGGTGCGCCTGGGGCTCGACATCGCCGTGCGTAACGCCATGATCGTCGGCATGGCCATGGGGTTTGCGGTGATGCCCAGCGTCTACGCGCTGGCCGAGGACGCCCTCTCGGGGGTGCCGCGCAGCCTCGCGGAGGGCGCCCAGGCGCTGGGCGCGACCCGCTGGCAGACCCTGTGGCGGGTGGTGTTGCCGGCGGCATCCCCCGGGATCTTCTCGGCGGTGATGATCGGCGCCGGGCGGGCCGTGGGCGAGACCATGATCGTGCTGATGGCCAGCGGCAATGCGGCCCTGATGACCTGGAATCCCCTGGACGGGCTGCGCTCCCTGGCGGCCACCATCGCCATCGAGCTGCCGGAGGCGGGCCCCGGGGGCCAGCACTATCGGCTGCTGCTGCTGGCGGCCCTGCTGCTGTTCGTCTTCACCTTCCTGGTCAATACCCTGGCCGAGCTGGTGCGCACCCGCCTGCGGCGGCGCTACCGGCGCCTGGGAGGCGGGGCGTGAGGCCGGTGTCCGGCTCGCGGGCGCGCCTGCCCCGGGGCGAGGGCCCCGGCGCCTGGCTGGCGGCGGGCAGCGTGGCGCTCTCGCTGCTGGCGCTGCTGGCGCTGCTGGCCCTGCTGGCGGTCCGCGGCCTGGGGCACTTCTGGCCCGCCCCCGTCGCCCTGGTGGTGCTCGAGGACGGCCGACAGCTCGCCGGCGAGCGGGTACGGGAGGTCCCGCTGCCGGAGGGGACGGGGCGTGAACGGCTCTACCGGACCGGCAACCGTGACCTGGATGGCGCCCGCTGGGCGTGGGTGCCGGTGTCGGCCATCGCCGCGGTCAGCCATCCGCGCGACCTGGTGGTGCTGGAGCGCCGCCGCTGGGGAGAGGCGATAGGCCGGCTCACGGCGCTGGAAAATGCGACGGGAGAGCGCCTCGAGGGAGAGGCCGCCTGGACGGCCCTCGAGGCGCGGCAGGCCGAGCTGGCAGCGCTGCGCCGGGCCCGCGATACCCTGCGTGACGAGGTCATCCTGCCGCGTGTCCGCGCCCTCGAGGCGGGGGGCGACGTGGACCGCGAGCTGGCCATCGCCAATGCCCGGCTGCGCGAGCTGCAGGCGGCCATGGAAGGCGGCCGCCTGATCCTCGCGACCGCCGACGGCGGGCAGCTGACGGTGCCGCTGGAAGAGGTACTGCGGGCGCGGCGTCCCAACGCCATGTCGCCGCCCGACAAGCTGGCCGCCTGGGGCGAGGGCGTCTGGCGCTTCCTCTCGGAGGGCCCACGGGCGGCCAATACCGCCGGCGGTGTCTGGCCGGCGATCTTCGGCACCGTGCTCATGGTGATGCTGATGTCGGTCCTGGTGACGCCCTTCGGGGTGCTGGCGGCCATCTACCTCAACGAGGTGGCCCATCAGGGACGGCTGACGCGGCTGGTGCGGATCGCCGTGCGCAACCTCGCCGGGGTGCCCTCCATCGTCTACGGCGTCTTCGGCCTGGGGGTGTTCGTCTACGGCATCGGCGGCACCCTGGACGAGTGGTTCTTCGAGGCGACCCTGCCCTCGCCGACCTTCGGCACCGGCGGGCTGCTGTGGGCCTCGCTGACCCTGGCCCTGTTGACCCTGCCGGTGGTGATCGTGGCCACCGAGGAGGGGCTGGCGCGGATCCCCGACCAGCAGCGCGAGGGCGCCCTGGCGCTGGGGGCCACCCGGCTGGAGATGCTCACCCGGGTGGTGCTGCCCATGGCCACGCCGGCCATGCTCACCGGGGTGATCCTGGCCGTGGCCCGCGCCGCCGGCGAGGTGGCGCCGTTGATGCTGGTGGGCGTGGCCAAGCTGGCGCCCCAGGTGCCGGTGGACGGCGACTTTCCCTTCCTGCATCTTGACAGGAAGTTCATGCACCTCGGCTACCACATCTTCGATGCGGCCTTCCACGGCGGGGATGTCCAGGCGGCGATGCCGCTGGTCTATGCCACGGCGCTGCTGCTGGTGCTGGTGATCCTGGTGCTTAACCTGACTGCAATATTTCTGCGTCATCATCTCAGCACGCGTCACGGGGCGCTCACCCGTCGATGAGCCCAGTACCGTCTCGCCACCCGGGAGCCTCGATGCCATTCGCCCAGGACCTGCGCCCGTCGCCCGACCCGGCGGCGGTCATCGACTTTTCCCCCGAGGCCAGCAGCCTGGCCATCCGGGGGCTGAGCCTCGCCTACGGGGACAAGCCGGCGCTGCGGGATCTCACCCTGACAATCCCCCGGCACCGCGTAACGGCCTTTATCGGCCCCTCCGGCTGCGGCAAGTCGACCCTGCTGCGGGTGCTCAATCGCCTCCACGACCTCAACGACGAGGTGGTGCGCACCGGCGAGGTGCACCTCGAGGGCGAGGAGATCCATGGGCCCGGGGTGGCGGTGGCGGAACTGCGTCGGCGGGTGGGGATGGTCTTCCAGGCGCCGAACCCCTTCCCCATGTCGATCCACGACAACGTGGCCTTCGGCCTGCGCCTGCAGGGGGGGCTGAGCAAGCGCAAGCGCGATGACATCATCGAGTGGGCGCTGCGTTCGGCGGCGCTGTGGGACGAGGTGAAGGACCGGTTGCGCGCCTCGGCCTGGTCGCTCTCCGGGGGCCAGCAGCAGCGCCTGGTGATCGCCCGCACCCTGGCGGTGGGGCCCGAGGTGCTGCTGCTCGACGAGCCGGCCTCGGCGCTCGACCCCATCTCCACGCTGAAGATCGAGGAGCTGATCCGCAACCTGAAGTCTCACCTGACCCTGGTGCTGGTCACCCACAACATGCAGCAGGCGGCCCGGGTCTCCGACTACACCGCCTTCCTTCAGGACGGCGAACTGGTGGAATATGGTCCCACCGACACCTTGTTCACCAACCCGCGCCTGCGGCGTACCGAGAACTACATCACCGGGCGCATGGCCTGACGGCCGGCCCCAAGGAGAGGTCCCATGGACATTACCAGCGATATCCACAGCCAGCATATCTCCCGGCAGTTCAACCAGGAGCTCGAGGAGCTCAAGACCCACCTGATGGCGATGGGGGGGCTGGTCGAGAAGCAGGTCCAGGATGCCGTGGCGGCCCTGCTCGAGAGCGACTCCGAACTGGGCCAGCGCGTGGTCGACAACGACCGCGCGGTCAACGACATGCAGATCAAGATCGATGAGGAGAGCACCCAGGTGCTGGCCCGGCGCCAGCCCACCGCCTCCGACCTGCGCCTGGTCCTGGCGGTGATCCGTGCCGCTTCCGACCTGGAGCGGATCGGCGACGAGGCGAGCAAGATCGCCCGCAACGCCATCGAGCTGATCGACGCCAACAACGGCAATCGCGGCTTCGTCGAGGTGCGGGTGATCAGCGAGCACGTGCGGCGCATGGTGCGTGACGCCCTGACCTCCTTCGCCCGCCTCGACACCGAGCTGGCGCTCAAGCTGGTGCATGAGGACGAGGAGGTGGACAACGAGTACCGCAGCGCCATGCGCTCGCTGATGACCTTCATGATGGAGGACGCCCGCTCGATCTCCCCCATCCTCAGCCTGATGTGGATCCTGCGCGCCCTGGAGCGCATCGGCGACCATGCCAACAACCTGGCCGAGTACGTGGTCTACCTGGTCAAGGGGCTCGATATCCGCCACACCGACCCGGACGACCTCGACGAGCAGGCGATCACTCGCAAGGGTTGACCGCGAACGCCGCTTGGCCGTCAATATCGCAGGCCGCCGCCCCTAGGTAAGGGGCGCCGGGGACAGCTCGAAGAGGAGGTCCTACGCCAGGGATGGCGTCGGTAGCGCCCAGGGAAGGGTTTACAGCGCCTCCTCGCAGAGCTGTCGCCGGATCAGCCCCGAACGATGCCTTTTACTGCGATAGCAAGAGACGTTGAGATGCTCGATGCCCTGACGGCGCTGACCCGCGGGACCCGCCTGGTCTACACCCGCGGCCTGCGGCGCTACGTGTTCCTGCCGATAGTCGTCAACCTGCTGGTCTACATGGCCATGCTCTGGTACGTGCTGGGCCACTTCGGCGGCTGGCTGGAGGGCTGGATGGCCATGGTCCCCGGCTGGCTGGAGTGGCTCTCCTGGCTGATCTGGCCGCTCTTCGTGGTCAGCCTGGTGCTGATCGTCTTCTTTACCTTCACCCTGGTGACCCACCTGATCGCCGCGCCCTTCTACGGCTTCCTGGCCGCCCGGGTGGAAGTGGAGGCGACCGGGCGGCCGCCGCTGGACGACCGCGGGCTGGCGAAGACGGCGGTGGATGCCCTGGGACGCGAGCTGGTCAAGCTGGGCTACATCCTGCCGCGCATGGCCCTGCTCTTCGTGCTCAGCTGGATCCCGGTGCTCAACCTGGTGGCGCCGCTGCTGTGGGCGGCCTTCTCGGCCTGGATCATGGCGATCACCTACCTCGACTACCCCATGGACAACAACAAGGTCGGCTTCGCCGACATGCGTCGCCGGCTGAAGGCGCGCTGGTGGCCCACCCTCACCTACGGCGGCTGGGTGACCCTGATCACCTGGATCCCCCTGGCCAACCTCTTCCTGCTGCCCGGGGCCGTGGCCGCCGCGGTGCTGATGTGGGAGCGCCACTACCGCGGGATCGAGGCCGGCGCGGCGCCTGGCGGGCCGCCTCAGGCGCGCTGAGCCCTCTCCGTCGTGTCGCGCAGGCGTTCGGCGGGGAACAGGCAGCGGAAGGTGGCGCCGCGGCCGGGGCGGGAGGCGATCTCCAGGCGGGCGCCGTGGCGCAGCAGCACGTGCTTGACGATGGCCAGTCCCAGACCGGTGCCGCCGGTGGCGGTGCTGCGGCCCTTGTCGACCCGATAGAAGCGCTCGGTGAGGCGCGGGATATGCACCGGGTCGATGCCCTCGCCGTCGTCCTCCACCTCCAGGCAGGCGCCCTCGGCACAGGGGCGCCAGCGCAGTACGATATGGCAGCCGTCGCCTGAATAGCGCACGGCATTGAAGGCGAGGTTGGAGAGCGCACTGCGGATCTCCTGCTCGCTGCCGACCAGGGCGCGGGACTCCTCGACCTCCACCGCGATCGACTGGCGGCCGGCTGAGAGCGCCGCGGCGTCGCTGTGCACGGCCTCGAGCAGCTCGCCCATCGCCAGCGGGACGTCATCGCGCCCGCCCTGGTCGATCTCCAGCCGTGACAGCAGCAGCAGGTCGTTGACCAGGTTCTGCATGCGGTCGGTCTGGGCCTTCATCTGCGACAGGCCGCGGCCCAGTCGCGGCGGCAGCTGGCCGGCCATGTCGCCGTAGGTCTCCAGGTAGCCGGCCAGCACGGTCAGCGGGGTCCTCAGCTCATGGGAGACGTTGGCCACGAAGTCCCGGCGCATCTGCTCCAGGCGGTGCAGCCGGGTGATGTCCCGGGCCATCACCAGCCGCTCGTCGTCGCCGTAGAGGGTGATCTGGAACTGCAGGATCAGCCGCTCGTCGATGGGCGAGGGCAGCGTCAGCGGCTCGCGATAGTCGCGGCCATGGAAGTAGTCGACGAAGCGCGGGTCGCGCAGCAGGTTGGTGATGTGCTGGCCGCGGTCGAGCTGGGGCTTGAGGCCGAGCATGCGTTCGGCGGCGCTGTTCCACCACTCCAGGTCGCCGTGGCGGTCGAGCATCACCACGCTGTCGCGCATCGCCTCGGAGGACTCCTGGATGCGCTGCAGCGTGGCCCGCAGCCGCTGGTGGGTAAGGCGCTGGCTCTTCTGGTAGCGGTAGAGGCGGTCGAACAGCTCGCCCCACAGGCCGCTGGCGGCGGGGGGCTCCTCCTGGGGGCGCAGGGTGAGCCACTGATAGAGGGCGTGCAGCTGGCGCAGGTGGAAGGCGAGGCAGGTCAGCAGGCCGACGGCGATGCCGGCCACCATGGCGGAGAAGGGCCAGCCGACCAGGGCCCCGACGGCGACCAGGGTCGCCAGGCGCCAGAACTCGCGTCGCCAGAGCCGCCCCACGTCAGCCCTTGGCGGAGAACCGGTAGCCGGTGCCACGCACGGTCTGGATCAGCTGGTGATGGGGCTCGCCCAGCGCCTTGCGCAGGCGGCGGATATGCACGTCCACGGTCCGCTCCTCGACATAGACATTGCCGCCCCACACCTGGTCGAGCAGCTGCCCGCGGGTGTAGGCGCGCTCCTGGTGGGTCATGAAGAACTGCAGCAGGCGGTACTCGGTGGGCCCCATCTCCAGCGAGCGGCCATCGACGCTGACCCGGTGGCTGACCGGGTCGAGCAGCAGCCCGGCGACCTCCACCGGGTCCTCGATGCCCCGCGGCGTGGCACGGCGCAGCACCGCCTTGAGGCGCGCCACCAGCTCGCGCGGCGAGAAGGGCTTGGTGATGTAGTCGTCGGCGCCGGCCTCGAGTCCCTGGATCTTGTTGTCCTCCTCGCCCTTGGCGGTGAGCATGATGATCGGCAGCTCGGCGGTGGCCTCCTCGCGCTTCAGGCGACGCGCCAGCTCGATGCCGCTGGTCCCGGGCATCATCCAGTCGAGCAGCACCAGGTCGGGCTGGTGGTCGACCACCATGGCGTGGGCCTCCTGGGCATTGTCCGCCTCGAGGACGCGATAGTCGGCCATCTCCAGCGCCACCGCGATCATCTCGCGGATCGGCGCCTCATCATCGACGATCAGTACGGTCTTGGCGGTCATCCCGGAGCCTCGTGGTCAATGACAGATCGATGACGATGACAGCACGTCATGATGACAATAGCGTGACAGCCCCGGCCTGTCGCCTGCTCAGCCGCCGTTCACCGCGGGCCACAGGGAGAGCGCGATGCCGGCGAAGACCAGCAGGCCCGACCAGTGGTTGTTGAGAAAGGCCTGGAAGCAGCGGTCCCGGTCCCGCTCGCGGATCAGGAACTGCTGGTGCACGAAGGTCGCCGCCATGGCGGCCAGCCCCAGCCAGAAGAAGCCCCCCAGCGCCAGCAGCCCGCCGGCCCAGGCCAGCAGCCCCAGGGTGAGGCCCTGCAGCAGGCCGATCATCAGCCGGTCGGCGCGGCCGAACAGCACGGCGGTGGACTTGATGCCGATCTTCAGGTCGTCGTCGCGGTCGACCATGGCGTACTCGGTGTCGTAGGCCACCGTCCAGGCCACGTTGGCGGCGAACAGCAGCCAGGCGACCGGCGGCAATGTGCCCAGCACGGCACCGAAGGCCATGGGGATCGCCCAGGAGAAGGCCGCGCCCAGGAAGGCCTGGGGCAGGTGGGTGTAGCGCTTCATGAAGGGGTAGATGAAGGCCAGGATCACCCCCACCACCGAGAGCATCACTGTGAAGAGGTTGGTGAACCAGACCAGCACGAAGGCGGCCATCACCAGCATCAGGAACAGCCCCTGGGCCTCGCCCTCGCTGATCCGGCCGGTGGCCAGGGGGCGGTTCCTGGTGCGCTTGACGTGGCCATCGAAGTGGCGGTCGGCGTAGTCGTTGACCACGCAGCCGGCGGCGCGCATCAGGTAGACCCCGGCCACGAAGATCAGCAGCACCTTGCGGCCGGGAATGCCCTCGGCGGCGATCCACAGGGCCCACAGGGTGGGCCACATCAGCAGCCAGGTGCCGATGGGGCGGTCGAGGCGTGTCAGGTGCAGGAAGTCGGGCACCCGGGCCAGGCCCCTGGGGTGCATCAGGGATCGGTCCATCTCGTCCTCGTGATATCCAGTTTGGCTGCATGCGAGCCTAGCGCGAAGGCAGCCCGAGGTCATCCGCCATGCGCGCGAGGAAGAATTCCTGGACCAGCAGGGCGAAGCGCCGGTGGCGGAACAGCGAGCGGCGCGCCCAGGGGCCCGAGTCAGCGTGGAAGGGGGCCGGGTCGGCACTGACCTCGAGGGGGCCGCGCTCCAGGTCCGGCTGGCGGAACAGCCAGCTGCCGAGCGAGCGCTCGCCCAGGCGGTCGAGCCGCTGGCCGTGCAGCCCGGAGAGCGGCACCACCGAACGGGCCACCACCCAGGGGCGCTCGTCCAGGCACAGTGCCACTTCGCGCAGCCAGGCATGGCGGGCCAGGGGGAGGCCCAGGGCCAGCGCCTCGTCGCGACGCGGCCGGCCGAGGCGCTGGTCCAGTAGCCGGACCCGGAAGGGCCGCTGGCCGCCGGCGCTGACCAGCCGGGCGGTGAGCGAGTCGCGGGAGGCCACCCACTGCCACCAGGCAGCGCTCATGGCAGGGCGCGCCACCGCCAGGGGGCGCCAGCGGGGATCGCTTCCCGGGCCGTTGTTCACCGTCTCTCTCCGCGTCGATTCAGGGGGCGGCTAGTGTACCATGGCGAATTTGAACTCTTATGGTGGCCGGCCGTCATCACCAGCGCTATCGCAGTTATGTTCAGGAGAGGCGCCGGGGACAGGTCGTAGAGGGGGTCCTACGCCAGGGATGGTGTCGGTAGCGCCCAGGGAGGGGTTCACAGCACCCCCTCGTAGACCTGTCACCGGAATAGCCTCGAGCGCTTCGCATCTGCAATAGCCCTGCCGCCATCATCCTGATCTCCACGGCCCCTGCAGGAAGGATTGCCATGGCTGCACCCCTGACCATCATCGGTTCCGGCATGGCGGGCCTGGGCCTGTTGCGCCAGCTGCGCGCGCAGGACCCGGCGCGACCGATGACGCTGATCACCGCCGACAGCGGCGATGACTATTCCAAGCCGCTGCTCTCCACCGGGTTCGCCAAGCGCCTGCCGCCGCAGCGCCTGGCGGCCCGCACGGCCCTGGAGGTCGCCGACGAGCTCGGCGCCGTGGTGCGCACCCATACCCGGGTGGAGGCCATCGACCCGGTGGCGCGCACCCTGACCATCGGCAGCGAGACCCTGCCCTGGAGCGAGCTGGTGCTGGCCACCGGCGCCGCGCCGGTGCGCCCCTTCGGGGTGCCCGACGCCGTGGCCGACCGGGTCTTCAGCGTCAATGACCTGGACGACTATCGCGCCTTCCACGCGGCCCTGGAGGCGCTGGGCAGGCCGGCACGCGTGGCGATCATCGGCGTTGGGCTGGTGGGCTGCGAGTTCGCCAACGACCTGGCCGCCGGCGGCCACGCCGTGGAGCTGGTCGCCCCGGAGCCGGCCCCCCTGCCGCGCCTGGTGCCGGAGCCTCTGGGGCGCGCCCTGGGCGAGGCCTTCCGCGAGGCCGGCATGGTGCTGCACAGCCGGCGCCAGCTGGTGGCCCTGGGGGCCGACGGCGCCTCCGTCGGCCTGGAGCTGGACGATGGCGCCTCGCTCTCGGCCGACCTGGTGCTGGTGGCCACGGGGCTGCGGCCGCGTACTGCCCTGGCCGAGTCGGCCGGGCTCGAGGTCAGCGAGGCGGGCATCCACACCGACCGACACCTGGTTACCTCGGCGCCCGGCATCCATGCCCTGGGCGATGCGGCCTGCGTCGATGGCGTCAATGCCATGTACGTGCAGCCGCTGCTGGCCAGCGCCAGGGCCCTGGCCCATACCCTGACCGGCACGCCCACCGCGGTGACCTATGGGCCCTGGCCGGTGCTGGTCAAGACCCCCCTGCTGCCGGTAGTAGCCCTTCCGCCGGCCCGCCCCCCGTCACGCTGGCGCCTCGAGGGCGAGGGGGGGGACCTGACGGCCCTGGCCGAGGATGAGGACGGACGTTTGATCGGATTTGCGTTGACAGGACGCTGCGTCCGTCGGAAAGTCGAACTGGCGCGGGTCGCGCCGCCGTTGCTAGGCTAGTCTCGTCAACGACGGGGCCTGCCGCGGACAGCGAGCCGGCAAGGCAGCGGCGTTGAGGACCGGTATCATCCGCATGTCGTTTCCCGAGATCTCCCCGTCTGCGGCACGAGGCCCCGGGATCGAGTGAGCCGGCATGCGCGTGATGCACTGACAGATCATCTGCCATAACAACACCGCCGGTGGTGATCGCCGGCAACATGATGCCAATACCAGGAGGGCTGTATGCGCAAGCCAGAACTCGCCGCGGCGATTGCCGAGCGTGCCGATCTTTCCAAGGACAAGGCGAGCCAGGTGCTCAACGTGATCCTCGACGAGATCACCGGTAGCGTTTCCCAGGGTCAGGACGTCACCCTGATCGGCTTCGGTACCTTCAGCGTGCGCGAGCGCGCCGCGCGCACCGGCAAGAACCCCCAGACCGGCCAGCCGCTGACCATTCCGGCCAGCAAGACCGTCGCCTTCAAGCCGGGCAAGGGGCTCAAGGACGCCGTGGCGAAGTAAGGCATTGCGGCCCGTTCCGTGCGGGTCGCTCACTCGACATTCCCGGTGGCGGAGCCGATATGAAGCTGCGACTGATGCTGTGGCTGCTCGGGCTGATGCTCAAGCGAGCCCTGCGCCGCAAGGCGCGGTTCCGCGAACTGCTTGGCGAGATGCGCGGCCTCGACTGGGGCATCGCCACCGAGGACCTCACCATCGCCCGCCACTACCGCATGTCGCCCCGCGGCATCCGCGCGGGCCGAGGCCTGCCGGTGGACCTCGACCTGGAGCTGCGCTTCGAAGACGAGGCCACGGCCATCAGGGTCCTCAGGAAGCCGACCCAGCAGGCCTTCCTCGACGGCATGATGGCCGGCAGCGTACGCCTGGTCGGCGACTCCGGCGACCTGCAGAAGCTGCAGCGGCTGCTCAAGCACTTATAGGGCCTTCGGCCAGCTTCAAGCCACAAGGAGCAAGCTCCAAGGAAACCCCCTTGTCATCGGCAGGTCGGGTTGTACCCTGATGGCTTGCAGCTTGCAGCTTGCAGCTTGCAGCTTGCAGCTTGCAGCTTGCAGCTTGCAGCTGTCACACCTGCCCGTAGCGCCCCGCTTCCTCTCCCAGCCAGCGCCGGATCAGCGGACGGCTGGCCTCGGGATGCGCAGCGAGCAGCGCCTCGGCCAGGGGAGCCACGCGGTCCAGCAGGTCGGCGTCGCGCTCCAGGTCGGCGACTTTCATCTGCGCGAGCCCCGTCTGGCGGGTCCCCAGCACCTCGCCGGGGCCACGGATCTCGAGGTCCTTCTCGGCGATGCGAAAGCCGTCGGTGGTCTCGCGCATCACCGCCAGGCGCTCCCGGGAGTGGGCCGACAGCGGCGGGTGATAGAGCAGCACGCAGAAGCTCTCGACGGCGCCGCGACCCACCCGCCCGCGCAGCTGGTGGAGCTGGGAGAGGCCCAGGCGCTCCGGGTTCTCGATGATCATCAGGCTGGCATTGGGCACGTCGACTCCCACCTCGATCACCGTGGTGGCCACCAGCAGGTCCAGCTCACCGACCTTGAAGGCCTCCATCACCGCGGCCTTCTCGCTGGCCTTCATGCGCCCGTGGACCAGGCCGATGGTGAGTTCCGGCAGGGTCTCGACGAGCTCGTCGCGGGTCGCCTCGGCGGCCTGGCACTGCAGCGCCTCGGACTCCTCGATCAGGGTGCAGACCCAGTAGGCCTGGCGCCCCTCGGCGCAGGCGTGGCGGATGCGCGCCATCACCTCGGGACGCCGCTCGTCGGGCATCACCACCGTCTTTACCGGGGTCCGGCCCGGGGGCAGCTCGTCGATCACCGAGACATCCAGGTCGGCATAGGCGCTCATCGCCAGGGTGCGCGGGATCGGGGTGGCGGTCATCACCAGCTGGTGGGGGGTCAGGCCGCCGGCCTCGCCCTTCTCGCGCAGCGCCAGGCGCTGGTGAACGCCGAAGCGGTGCTGCTCATCGATGATGGCGAGCCCCAGGCGCTGGAAGTGCACGTCGCCCTGGAAGAGCGCGTGGGTCCCCACCACCATGCGCGCCCGGCCATCCTGGATGGCCGCCTTGGTGTCCAGGCGCGCCTTGCCCTTGAGCTTGCCGGAGAGCCAGGCGACCTCGATGCCCAGCGGCTCGAACCAGGCGCTGAAGGTGCGGTAGTGCTGCTCGGCCAGTATCTCGGTGGGGGCCATCATCGCCGCCTGGCAGTCGGCGGCGATGGCCGAGAGCGCCGCCATGGCGGCGACCACCGTCTTGCCCGAGCCCACGTCGCCCTGCACCAGACGCAGCATCGGCACCTGGCGCGCCAGGTCGGCGGCGATCTCGTCGAGCACCCGGCGCTGGGCGCCGGTCAGCGCGAAGGGCAGTTGGGTCAGGAAGCGGGCCTGCAGGCTGCGGCCACCGGGCAGCGCCGGGGCCCCGTCCTCCTGGATGCGCTGGCGCACCTCCTGCAGGCTAAGCCGATGGGCGAGCAGCTCCTCCAGGGCCAGGCGGCGCCGCGCCGGGTGGCGGCCGGCCGCCAGCTGCTCCGCGTCGGCCTCCGGCGGCGGGCGGTGCAGGGTGTCCAGGCAGTGGTGAAGCTCGGGCAGGCCGAAGCGCTCGCGCAGGGGCGCGGGGATGCCGTCGGGGAGGGCGTCCGGGGCGGCATCCAGGCGGGCCAGGGCCTGGTCGATCAGCGCCCGCAGGCGGGTCTGGTGGAGGCCCTCGGTGGCCGGGTAGATGGGCGTCAGGTGGTCCTCCACCGGGGCCTCCCCGCCGGCCAGCAGGCGGTACTCCGGGTGGTAGAGTTCGAGCCCCGTGGCGCCGGCTCGGGCCTCGCCGAAGGCGCGTACTCTCGCCCCGGGCTGGAACTGCTGCTGCTGTGCCGGGGAGAAGTGGAAGAAGCGCAGGCTGAGGATCCCGGAGCCGTCGCGCAGGCGCACCAGCAGGCTGCGCCGCCGGCCGCGCACCACCTCGCCGGCCACCACCTCGCCCTCCACCACGGCCTCGTGGCCCGCGCGCAGGGTGGCGATGGGGGTGATGCGGGTGCGGTCCTGGTAGCGCAGCGGCAGGTGGAACAGCAGGTCGCTGACGCGCTCGATGCCCAATCGGGCCAGCTTGAGGGAGAGCGCCTCGCCGACGCCCTTGAGCTCCGTGACGGGCGCGTCCAGGGTCGTCGCGTCGGCGCTCATGCCGGCTCGAGCTCTGCCTGGCGGCAGTGCGCGATGGCCTCGGTGACGGCATCGATGGCCCGGGGCCGCGGGAAGCTGGCGCGCCAGGCGATGGCCACGGTCCGCGAGGGCGCCGGGGCGGTGAAGGGGCGACTGATCAGCATGCCGCTCTCGTAGTGGCCGGTGCCGATGGCCGAGTGGGGCAGCACGGTGATGCCGAGCTTGGAGGCCACCATGTGGCGGATGGTCTCCAGCGAGCCGCCCTCGGCGGTGAGGGTGTTGGAGGGGCTCGCGAGCTGGTGGCTGATCGCCGGGCAGGCCTCGAGGATCTGGTCCCGGAAGCAGTGGCCCTCGCCTAGCAGCAGCAGGCGCTCC
>NZ_JAWSUJ010000003.1:0-90646 GCF_033549285.1 Halomonas sp. | reverse complement strand
AGGCGGCTCAGATTCTTGCCCCTTTGAGGGGCTAACAATATAAAGCCCCCGGCTTTGCCGGGGGATACTTACTGGCCAGGGCTGAAATCGGTAGGCGTGGTGATGAGTTTCCGCCAGGAAGGAGATGAGGTGCCAGAAGCACCGATGATCCGCTACTACATCAGCTCTGCCGATCTGAGCGCCAAGAAGCTCGCCGAAGCGGCCCGCCAGCATTGGCATGTGGAGAATAAGCTCCACTGGTCCCTGGACGTGGCGTTGCGCGAAGATGCCTGCAAAATCCATCGTGGTCAGTCTGCTGAAAACCTCGCCAGGATTCGTCATATCGCCTTGAATTACCTGAAAGGGGAGACCCGTTTCAAAGGCGGTATTCGGCGGAAACAGAAGAAAGCCGCGCTGGATGAGACCTATCTGGCGGACATTCTCGCGGTGTGATGGCTTTCATGCGTTTTCCCTGATAGCCCGGATGGGCATCGAAGCGTGTAAAGCGCTCCGGTACCGCGCGGCGAGGGCCTGCACCGTCGGGCATCTCTGTGGTGGCGTTGGGTGCGGCCGCGCGTGGCTTGCCTTGCTTGCGAGCCCGAGCCAGCAGCTGCTGTTTGAGGTCGGTGCGACGCTCCTTCATCGTGTGACCTCCTCCACGTTCTCATCAGGAGTTTCGAGCCCCTTGGCGCCGTGGCGGGCGGCGAGGGCAGCCATGCCATCGGCGCTCGTTTCCTCATCATCGCTGGCGTGCTGCTGCAGTTTCTGGATCAGCACACCGGCCAGCTTGTCGAGGGTTGATGCCTCACTGAGCACCATCACCGGCACCTGGACACCCAGGCGCGATTCGATGGCGGTCATCAGCTCCACGCCCATCAGCGAGTCGAACCCCATGTCGTAGACCGAGCGATGCACATCGATCTTCTCTTCGTCGAGCAGCAGAATACCCGCCAGTTCGGCCCGCAGCAGATCAGTCACCGCGCCATGCAGTTCTTCCGGGGAGAGAGCCGCGAATAGATCGGCGAGATTGTCGCCGCCATCGTCGGCTCGGCCATCGTCCTCAGCCTCGCGGGCAAGCTCACTGAAGCGCGGGCTCGCCGCCGTGGGCAGGAAGCGAGCCAGGGCGCTCCAGTCGAGCTCCAGCACGCCAAGGCTGCGGCCTCCCCGCTCGCCATGCACCAGCAGCTGTTCGAGTACACGTAGGGCATCGTCCGACTGCAAGGCCGAGCCGCCCAGGCGTTCCTGCAGGGCATCCCGGGTGCGCGTGTGGCGGGCCAGGAAGCCGACGTCCTCGATGGCGCCCCAACGCAGGCAGGTGGCCGGTAGGCCCTGGCGGCGACGCGCGGCGGCCAGCGCCTCGAGCCAATGGTTGGCCGCCACATAGTTGGCTTGGCCGGGATTGCCGAACAACGTGGTGGCCGAGGAGTACATGACAAAGAAGTCGAGACGGTCGTCACGGGTCAGGGCGTCGAGGTGGCGGGCGCCGTCGATCTTGGGCGCCAGCACGCGGCGGATGCGTTCGGTATCGAGATTGCGGATCAAGCCGTCGTCGATCAGCGTGGCGGCATGCACCACGCCACGCAGCGGCGGCAGTGTCTCGCGGCAGGCATCGAGCAGGGCGGCCAATGCTTCGCGACCGGTGACGTCACAGGCGGCGGCTTTCACCGTCACGCCCTGGGCTTCCAGTTCTGCCACCCCGGCCTTGGCCTCGTCACTTGCCGCGCCGCGACGGCCGATCAGGATCAGGTGGCGCGCGCCGCAGCTGGCCAGCCACTGGGCGGTCTTCAGCCCGAAGCCGCTGAGGCCGCCGGTGATCAGATAGCTGGCCTCGGCTGGCAGCGCCAGGGTGTCGCGTGACCGATGGGACGTCGGAGGGGACAAGCTAAGGGGCTGCTCGTAGGTCACGACCACCTTGCCGATCTGTCGTGCCTGCTGCATGTAGCGGAAGGCCTCGACCACCTGGCGGGTGCTGAAAGCGGTGTAGGGCAGGGGGCTGAAAGTGCCGTCCTCGAACAGCGCCATCATCTCGCCAAACAGCTGACCGGTGAGCTCGGGCTGTTCCTTCATCAGCTGATCGGAATCGATGCCGAAGTAGCTCAGGTTGTTGCGGAACGGGCGCAGGCCGATATGGGTGTTCTCGTAGAAGTCCCGCTTGCCCAGCTCCAGGAAACGCCCGAACGGACGCAGCGCCCGCAGGTTCTGGTTGATTGCTTCTCCAGCCAGGGAGTTGAGCACTACGTCGACTCCGCGGTCGTCGGTGGCGTCGAGGATCTCTTCGGCGAAGGTCAGCGAGCGGGAATCATAGAGGTGCTCGATGCCCATCAGGCGCAGGAAGTCGCGCTTTTCGGCTGACCCCACGGTGGCATGGACCTCCGCGCCCAGCCACTGGGCGACCTGAATGGCGGCGATACCCACGCCGCCGGCGGCGCCATGGATCAGCACCTTCTCGCCCGGTGTGAGCCGGGCCAGATGCTTCAGCGCGTAGTAGACGGTAAAGAAGGTCGTGGGGATGGTCGCGGCAGCGGCGAAGCCCACGCCCTCGGGAAGCGGTGCGATGGCGTGCCGGCTGGCGATCAACCGGTCGCTGAAGCTCGCCGGGCCAAAGCCGACCACAGCATCTCCCACTGCCACGTCGTTTGTCCAAGGCCCCACGGCCTCGACGATGCCGGCGAACTCCAGGCCCAGGGTAGGACCGGCGAAGCCGTTCTCGATCGCCTCGTCGGAAAGCAGTCCGAGGGTGTACATCACGTCGCGGAAGTTCAGACCGGTGGCCTGCACCTTGATGGCCACCTGGCCCTCGGCCGGCTGAGGCAGGGACGTGGGGGTCCAGGTCAGGTTGCGCAGCTGGCCGGGCAAGGGGAATCCCAGCGTCATGGCATGCTGCGATGCCCCGTTTTCTTGCGCTGTTGCGCCGGGGGCCGGCAGGGTGCGCAACCGCGTCGCGAAGCGGCGGCCTTGAGCGTCCAGCACGAGCTCGGTTTCGGCATCGGGCTGGCTCAGCTCGTCGAGCAGTGCCCCGATCAGGGTGTCGTCGAGGTCACCCTCGGGCAGGTCGAGCAGCCGCACCGGGTAGCCGGCGGATTCGTTGGCCAGCGAGCGGGCGAAGCCCCATAGCGCGGCATCCGGGCCAGGGAGCCCCTCACCACTCCCTCCTGACTCCTCACCACTCACCGATTCCCCATTCTCCCACATGCGGGCCACGCCCCGGGTGATCAGCCATAGCGCGCATTGGTCACCGTGGGCCTCGAGATCCTGTGCCCACTGCATGGCCTGTTCGCAGCGTGCCTCCCCTTGTCGCAGGTCGACGATGTGGACCGGGGCTTGGCCTTCGTTCGCGAAGGCGTCAACGACACGGGCCTGCTGGCCGCGTTCGATCAGGCCGGCAGCAAGCCGTTCGGCCAGCGCGCGCGTGCCGGCATCCGCCACCAGCTGGACGCTGCCCCGGTTAAGCGCGATGTCTGTCTTCCGCGTTGGTTGAGAGGTCTGAGGCCACTGGGCGTGGATCAGGTAAGCACCGCGAGACTCGTCCTCCAGCGGGATCGGCTGGATGTGGGTGGCCCCGAGACGCCCGAGGGTGTCGATGACATCGGCTTGTTCCGTTACGAGCAGGGGGGTGCCGTCGTCTTCGAGGCCCGGCGCGGCCAGCAGGGTGTCGAGCCAGGCGCTGGGGTGCACGCCGAGCAGCACCAGTTGGGCGCCCGCGGCCAGGCGGGTGGGCAGCGCCTCCAGCAGGCGGCGATTACGCTGGCGGTGGCCCACCTCGAGGCTGATCAGGGCAAGCTGGGCTGGCTCAGCCTCGTCGGCCAGGGCCTCGAGGCGCTCGATGTCGACCAGCGGGTGGCGCTCCTGGAGCTGCTCGGCCTGGTGCCAGGCGCCGTCGCCCACTGCCAGGATACGGTAGTCGCAGCGGTCGGGGTCGAGCAGGTCGCTGAGCCGCTCACCCAGCGCCGTGGCTGCGGGGCCAGCTTCCAGCAGACGCAGGCGTTGGCCGCTAGGCAAGCCGTCGAGGACCCCTCGCAGGGCGTCGTGCAGTCCACCGGCCAGCGCTTGCCAGCCTCGCGCATCGACCAGTTGGCGGTTGAGCGAGGCCACCGCATTGGCATCGAGGCCCAGCGTCTCGGCGTTTTCCTGGCCCATCAGCAGCGCCGGCAGGTGCAGACCGAAACGGCCCATGCGTTGCACGGGAGCAAAGTAGTCCGGGTAGTCGCGTACCAGCAGCTGCCAGATGGTGGCCGCCGTGACGGCGTCGTTATCCTCGACCAGCGCCCAGCCTTGGTCGTTTTCCACCAGCCGTTCGTTGTTGATGAGTAGGCGGATCAGCTGATCGAGCAGCGGCTGGCTGGTGAAATGGGTGCGCGTCAGTTCCCGATAACGGGTATGGCTGAGGTGCGAGCCACCGGCCAGCGCCTGTAGCGTTTGCGAGGCGAAGGCGTCGGTCAGGCTATCGAGCAGCGGATCGACCTCGAGGGCAAAGCGTTGGCCGGTGAAGCGGGCGAAGTCGTCTAGCAGCCCCGGCATGGCGGCATGCAGCGGCGCCAGGTCGAGCGCGGCGGCATCGCTCTGGCGCGGCATCGGGGACAGCTCGACATCCAGGTAGCTGAACCGCTGGTGGTGTTGACGCTTGAGACGAACCGCCTTGAAGCGGGTCTCGCTGAGCACGCGATGGCGCGGCCCTGGGCGTCGAACAGCGCGAAATCGGCGGTGAAGGAGTGCGGCGAGCGTTTGTCCAGGCGGGCCTGGGCGAGCGTTGGGGTGCCGGCGCCAGGCAGGAACTGCACGCGGCCGACACGGACCGGCACGAAGGCCAGGTCATCGTCCTCGCGGCCCTGGGCGCGGGCCTCGAGGGCTAGCAGCGGGATGAACAGCTGGAAGGCGCTGTCGAGGATGCCGGGGTGCAGATGTAATGCCTCGAGGCTTGCGCTGAGGGTCTCGTTCAGCGTGATCTCGCCGATCACGCTGTCCCCCTCGACCCAGGCGTGGCTGATGGCCTGGCAGGCGGGGCCGTAGTGCAGCCCGAGGTGTTCGGCCATGGCCAGGTGGTCGTCAAGCGTGACGTCGGGCGCGCGAGCCGGACGGACCGGTGCCTGGCGGCGCAGCAGGAACCCCCGGCTCTGTGCCATGACGCGGGCCACGGCGTTGAGCTGCCAGTCGCTGCCGGTCACCGGCTCGCGGGAGTGGATCGCCACGCGGCCATCCTGGGGGGACACCTGCACCCGCACGCGACGTCCGTTGGCGGCATCGAGCAGCAGCGGTGCCTGGATCTCGAGCTCTTCGATATCGACCAGCGGTGCTTCCTTGCCATGCTGGGCGGCGGCCAGCGCCAGTTCGATGAAGCCGGCGCCCGGGAACACCGCCCCCTCGCCGACCACATGGTCGGCCAGCCATGGCACGCGGCCGGTATCCAGCTGGCTTTCCCAGGTGTTGGCCTGTTGGGCCAGTCGGTAGCCGAGCAGTGGGTGTTCGTAGTAGCGGTCGAGCAGCCCCTGGCCGTCGTTGGTGCCTTGAACCCAGTAGGATTCGCGCTGCCAAGGGTAGCGGGGCAGGTCGACGAAGCGCCCCGCGACCGGGAAGTGGCGCGAGAGGTCGACGCCAATGCCGGAGAGCAGCACCTGGCCAACCGTGCGGGTCATGCAGTGGGCCGCGGGCGTGTCACGCATCAGCGTGCCGATGACCTGGCCGTCGCGCGCTCTTTCACGCAGGGTATCGGTCAGGTAGCGGCGCAGGATCGGGTGGGCGCCGATCTCGACGAAGACATTGATGCTGTCGTCGATCAGCGCCTGGATGGCCGACGCGAAGCGGACGGGCTGGCGGATGTTGTGCCACCAGTATTCGGCGCCGAGCTCGCTGCCGGCCAGCTCAGCGCCGGATACCGTGGAGATATAGGGCAGCGCCGTCTCGTTGGGGGCGATGCCGGCGAGGGAGTCGAGAACGCCGGCCTGGATGGGGTCCATGGCCGGGCTGTGGAAGGCGTAATCGAGCGGCAGGCGCTTGGCAAAGATGCCCTGCTCGCCGAGCCGCTGCTCCAGGCGAGCCAGCGCGGCAGGGTCGCCGGCGAGCGTCACGCCGTTCGCGCTGTTGATGCCGGCGAGGTCTACACCTTGATACTCAGGGGCGGTGAGAAGCTCGCTGACCACATCAGCGCCCATCGCCACGGCGGTCATCTCGCCCTGGCCTCGTGTCTTGCCCTGGTAGTGGCTGCGATAGTAGATGACCTTGACGGCATCGGCCAGGCTGAGCGCACCGGCCGCCCAGGCGGCCGCCACTTCGCCAACGCTGTGGCCGGTCACGGCGATCGGCGCAATGCCGTGGTCGCGCAGCAGGGCAGTGAGGCCAACCTGCACGGCGAACAGCGCAGGCTGGGCGACCTCGGTCAGTGCGAGGCGGCTGCTAGCGTCTTCCGGGGCGTTGATCTGATCTTCAAGATTGCACCCCTCGAGCTCGGCACGCAGCGAGAAGTCGCCGTAACGCTGGAACAGCGCGTCAACCTTGTCCACGGCGGCGGCAAATACCGGGGCGCTTTCGAGCAACTCGGCGCCCATGGTCTCCCACTGGCAACCGTTGCCGGTATAGATGAAGGCCGGCCCCTTGGCGTTCTCCAGGTGCTGGCCTCGAGCCAGACCGACCGGCAGCTCAGACGCTTGCTCAGCGGCGCTGGGATCAGTCCAGGCGGCGAGGATCTCGGCGGCTTGCTGTTTGGTGTCGGCGAACAGCAGGGCACCATCGCTGTGCGCATCACGATGGGCGTTCAGGGTATGGGCGATGTCGTAGAGGCTGACTTCAGTGCGCATCAGCCACTCGGCAAGCTCACCGGCCATGGCCTTGAGCGCGGGCTCACCGCGGGCGGACAGCCGAAGCGGCAGTGCCCCGTGCGGCTCGCCCTGGTACTTGTCGCAGTCGGCGCGTTCGGGTGGGCTTTCGAGAATGACGTGGGCGTTGGCGCCACCGAAGCCGAAGGAGTTGACGCCGACCACCAGTCGTCCGTGCGATTTGAGCGGCTGGGCCTGGGTCACCACGCGCAGGTTCCACTCATCGAACTTGATCCGCGGGTTGAGGGTCTTGATGCCGATCGTTGCCGGCACCTCGCGGTGGCGAATGCTGTAGAGCGCCTTGGCCAGGCCCGCCGCGCCGGAGGCGGTTTCCAGGTGGCCGACGTTGCTCTTCACCGAACCGATGGGCAGCGGCGTGTCGCGGTGCTTGCCCAGTGCTTCGCCGATGGCGCGGGTCTCGATGGGGTCCCCAACCGCCGTGCCGGTGCCGTGGGCTTCCAGATAATCGATCTCATCCGGCGAAATGACGGCCTGTTCATAGGCCTGGCGCATCAGCGCAATTTGCGCTGCGGGGTTGGGCACGGTCAGCCCCGACTTGTGGCCATCGGTGTTGACGGCGGAGCCTGCCACCACGGCCAGGATATTGTCGCCATCGGCCACGGCGCGGTCGTAGTCCTTGAGCAGGAACAGGCCCGCGCCCTCGGAGCGCACGTAGCCGTTGCCAGCCTCGTCGAACACCTGGCAGCGGCCGGTGGGCGAGAGCATGCTGGCCTTGGAGAAAATGATAAAGCCGTAGGGGTGCAGGTGCAGGCTGATGCCACCCGCCAGCGCCATGTCGGTCTCGCCGGCGCGGATCGCCTGACATGCCTGGTGGAAGGCCACCAGCGAGGAGGAGCAGGCGGTATCCAGCGACATGCTCGGGCCGTGCAGGTCAAAGATATAGGAGAGCCGGTTCGAGGCGATGCTGGAGGTGTTACCCGTGGCCGTCGAGGCGTCGATGGCGTCAAGATCGTCGGCCAGGCGGTAGGCGTGGTCGACACTGGCGATGCCCACGAAGACCCCGCACTGGCTGCCGCGCAGTCGCGAGGGCGGCACGCCGGCGTTTTCCATGGCTTCCCAGGCGAGCTCCAGCAGCATGCGCTGCTGCGGGTCCATATGGGCGGCCTCACGCGGTGAGATGCCGAAGAAGCTGGCATCAAAGCCGCTGATATCCCCCAGGCTGCCAGCGGCGAAGGTCACGCTGGTGCCGGGGTGGCGCTTGTCGGGATGCTGGTAAGCATCCTGGCTCCAGCGGTCCTCGGGGACCTGGCTCACCAGGTCACGGCCCGCCATGAGGTCGGCCCAGAAGGTCTCCGGGGTGGTGCCGGGAAGCCGGTGGGCGGCACCCACGATGGCAACGCGTCGTGTCATTCCTGCTCCTGCGTGTGACGACTGGGCGTCGCGTTCTTTTTGAGAGGGTGATTCCCTGTCGGGGTTAGGGCGCTGTGCTCGGCGTGGGCGTGAATCCAGCCAAGCAGCTCGACGCCTAGCCGTGAGACGTCACGCGCCTCCGGCTGAGACCTGAGGGCCACGTCAGGTCGGGTCGACCAGATCAGGTAGTCGGTCGTGCCATCCGGTTCGCCCAGTGCCTGGTAGGCCTGGTCGAGGATCGGCACATGATCCCCGTACCAGCACAGCAGGCCGTCACGGGGGCCTTCGGCGAGCCGACAGCTGAGCGCGTCCAGCATGCGGTCGGCATTGGCCAGGTGACGCAGGTAGACCTGCAGGTCACGGTAGTGGGCCTGATGGGCGATCGCCTGGCCGGCGGGCGACAGGCGCCGTGCATCGGCTTCACTCGGGGTTTCCAGATGCAGGGGGCCATGGTTCTCCATGGTGATCACAAAGATAAACAGGGGTGCATTGTCCCTGTCATCGAGCAGGCTTCCAACCCGGCGGGCCAGGGCGGCATCGCCGATATATTGCCCGTCACGGTCGGCAGGGTCGAAGTCGCTGATGTCCAGAAAGTGATCGATGCCCAGAGACGGCAGGACACGGTCGCGCAGATAGAAGCTGGCCGGCCAGGGATGCAGGGCCACGGTGCGATAGCCGAGCCGGCGAGCGCTGGCCAGCAGGTTGGGCATGGGCTGGCGGGCGAGCTGCTGATAGGGGTTGAAGCGGTGGATGCCCATCTTGCCGGGGCCCAGGCCGGTGAGGAAGGCGGCCTCGGTCCGTACGGTGTTGGCGCCCCAGGCGGGCACGCGCAGCGGACCATGGGCGAGGCTCCCGGCGACGAGGCGATCCCAGTGGGTCAGGGTGTCCGGGTGGACATGATCGCTCCAGCGGCGTGGATCGAAGAAGGATTCGCTCTGTACCACCACCACATCGGGCAGCGCCTCGAGGTCAGCCGTGGTGGCTGGCTGGCGAAACTCGGGGGGCGAAAGCCGGCTGTCCAGTGGGCGTCTTGTCTGACGCCCATAGCTCCACAGGAAGGCGTAGAGGCCGAGCGGTGGCAGATCCTGCGACGGCACCAGCGTGACCGGCGGCAAGCGCCGAATCCCCGCCATGAGAAGGCCTACGCCGACCAGCCCCTCGAGGGAGAAGGCGAGCAGCCCCTCGCCTGGCGCGAGCTGGATGAACAGCCACGGCTCGAGCCAGAGGAAAGCGGCAATTGCGACAGTGCCGGCCAGCATGGCCCCGACGGCGAGCCACAGCCCGAAGAAGGGCAGGTAGAGCCGTGGGTGACGGATGGCGTCCAGGAAGTAGTCGAAGTCCTGGTAGAGGAAGGGCTCCTTGAGCGAGCGCCACTTGATCAGGCTGGTCTGGATGACCACCAGTTGCATACTGAGGATGAAGGCGCTGGCGAACCAGGGGCGCTGGAGCACGGCGAGAAAGCCCGCATGCAGCAGGCACCAGCTGCCCAGGTGAACCAGCAGGGCTGCCGTGGGGCGGCGCCACGGGGCCGCTACCCGCGGGCGCAGGAGGCCTTCGAGTGCAAAACTGGCCAATCCGCCGAGCAACAGGGCGAGGGCCATGGCGATCATCGCGCGGCCCCGAAGCCGAACCAGCGCACCAGGCGCTGGGAAAGGCTCGCCGGCAGCATGCCGAGCCACCAGCTGCCGACGTTCAATGGAAAAGGAAAGCTGATCCGTGCCCGGTCTTGTTCGATGCCCCGGCGGATGACGCGGGCGGCCCGCTCGGCCGACCACTGCCAGGGCTTGGGGCCGGGCATGGCGGCGGCCATGGGGGAGGCAACATAGCCGGGCATCACCACGCTGACCCCGACCCCGTAGGGGGCAAGCCAGCCCCGCAGGGCTTCGCCATAGGCCTTGATGCCGGCCTTGCTGGCGCTGTAGCTGGGCGTGACGGGCAGGCCATGCCAGGCCGCAAGCGAACTGATGAAGACCAACTGGCCGCTACCGCGCGCCTTCATGCGCGGCGCCAGAATAGTGGCCATGGCCATGGGGGCACGCAGGTTCAGGGCCAGCAATTGTGCCGACTGCTCCCAGGCTTCTCCGGCGCCATCCTGGCCGATGTCGATATTCATGCCGGCGCAGGCGATGACGAGATCGGGCAGGGCGTCATGGTGAAGTTGCTCGAGCCAGTCGTGTAGCTGGTGGTCGTCGGTGAGCTCCACGCTCGTCAGCTCTGTGTGGGCGCCAAGGGCGCGGCAGCGGTCGGCTATGGCCTGGAGCGCCGTGGTGTTGCGGCCATGCAGCAGCAGTTGCACGCCGGGCTCGGCGAAGGCGCAGGCCAGGGCTCCTCCGATGGCGCCGCTGGCCCCGGTGATCAGGATCAGGCGGCGATGGGCAGGCATGTCAGCAGCTCTTCCAGCGGGGAGTGATCCGCTTCCAGGCGGTGCAGGGTATTTTTCACGGCGAGCTCGGTTCCGGTGGTGCAGTAGAAGTCTCCGTTGACCTGGACGGTGTGCAGCAGGGTCGTCCGGAAGGCCTGGACCAGCGCTGCCTCGGGTGGCGTACCAGCTCGCCAGAAGTCATCCAGCCGGCCCTGGAAGGTAAGACCTCGAATGGCATAGATGGGGGTGCTGAGCGTCAGTGTCGGGCAACCCTGCTCCAGGGCCACCAGGCCAGCCGTGCTGTTGACCGTGACCAGCCCGGCGGCACGGGGTAGCAGGCGATTGAGGTCACCGGTTTCCAGGTAGTCGACGCGACCACCGATGCCATAACCCTCGGCTAGGCGATGGATCACTCTGGGGTAATTGACCAGCCCCATGTCGAGGGGGTGGTTCTTGATCACCAGGCGGGCGTTGGTGGGGGCATGCCGGGAGAAGGAGGCCATCGCGTGCTCAATGACCTCCTCCATGCCGGAAAACGGGGAGTGGTCGCGGATCTGGGCGTCACTGTTAAGCTGCAGTGGCAGCACATAGTAGGGCGTGTTGTCGCCCGCCAGGCGCTCGATGCAGCGAGCGTCATGGGCGTGGCGGCGTTGCAGGCGCAACTGGAGGAAGCGCTTGAGGTAGCCCGCATACTCGACCGGTGCCGTGACCGGGGCATGGTTGCGGTAGCGGGGAAACCCTACCGGATTGGCCAGGCCGGCCAGGTGATAGGCCACATCATGGGTCGCGCGGACCTTGAACGAGGAGCGGAAACGGACCGCGGACGGTGGCGGGCCCAGGCGCGCGGCGGCCTCACGGAACCAGTCGGGGTCGCGAGGCAGCAGGGAGTGGCCGTTGACGCCCTCGCGCTCCAGGGTGATCCAGAAGGGCCGCAGGTAGCCTTCCTCGAAGATGTGGTTGCGGATGTCGAGGTTCGCTGCCCCCTCGATGGCGGGCCGGTGTACCGCCCGGCGGTCACCGAACATCAGTTGGTCGGTGATGCCGTGGCGCTCCCATATGCTCTCCAGGAACGCCGGTAGCTCGCTCGGACGGCCGCGAAAGGCATAGGACGGGAGACCGCGGCGATAGGCGCGATCACCGCAGTTGAAATCCACGAGGGTGACGCGTTGCCCCTGGTCTACCAGGCGCTGGGCGAGGCGTCGGAAGAAGGGCGTGCAGGGCCCCTGCAGCAAAAGAAAGGATCGTCCTTGACCGTGCATCTAGTGCCTTCCGATGAATGTGTTGCGATACCAGCGATAGAGTCGACGCGAAACGGGCCGCCGAGCGCGCTGCTCGCGGCGCTGCTCCAGGTACTCCACGACCGTTTCCGCGTTGACCAGTTGGCGTGAGCGCGGATCGACGTAGAGGGGATAGCGAATAAGGCAGCCGGCGACCAGCTCGTCCAGGCTAAGATGCCGCTGCCGCCGCGGGCAGGCTGACGCCCGATCCTCGGTGAGTCCCCAACCGGCATAGAAGGGCAGGCCGTAGGTGACCACGTGACAGCCGCGTAACAGCGCCTCGAAGCCGGCCAGCGAGCTCATGGTATGAAGCTCGTCCACCTGAGGGAGCAAATCGGTAATGCTTGCGTCGGTGGCGGCCTCATCATACAGCTGTTCGATGCCGGCTTCGAGTCGTCCCAGGCGCGCACCGCTGACCACGTCCGGGTGGGGCTTGTAGATCACCCAGGCATCAGGAGCAGCGTCACGAACCCGGCGCAGCAGCTCGCTGTTGGTGGTGACATGCGGGGAGCCGAAGCATACTGAAGCGTCGCTCTCCACCTGGCCGACCACGAGAAGGCAGCGGCAGTCGGCAGGCCGCGTGGAATGGGAAACTCGGGAGGTGCCGACGTTGTACTTCGAGAGCCGGCTCTTGACCAGACGTTCGCGCAGCCGGCGAGCCCGCTCCAGCAGGTGGGGCGAGAACGTTTCTGTGGATAGCAGGTGTTCCAGGTCACTGGGCTGACGCGGGTCATAGTGGATGCCGCGGCTGTCCAGCGCCAGGGAAAGCGGCTTGACCAGGTCGACCCCGAGGCCGATGGAGCGGATAAAGCCATCCTCCATGCGCCACAGTGGCGCGGTGCGCGCCGAGTCTGGCAGCCTTTCGAATGTCTCCTGCTGGCTTGACCAGAGCAGCAGCCGCTCGCCTTCGGCAGGTCGAGCCCGCGCGACACGCGATTCGTGCCGCAGCTTGGCCTGCTCTCCCAGGAAGTTGCCGACGAAGCTGCGTTTCCAGGATGAGAAGCCCACACCTAGCCAGTCACCGGCTAGTTGTGCGTGTCGGCGGCTTTGATCGGCGATCAGGTCGATGGTGGTCTCGAGGCTGCAGGCCTGGCCGGTATAGGGGTTGGCGTAGCGCGCATAACGCAGGTAGGCGGCAGCGAACAGCTGCAAAAGGCTGCGCCGCTGATTGCGTCGCGTACAGTGAGTGCGGTCGTCTGTCAGCCCCCAGCCGGCATAGAAGGGCATGCCGTGGCAGATGACGCGCTTGCCCGCGAGCAAGGCCTCGAAGCCGAGTTGGCTGGTCACCACATGCACCGTGTCGACAGTATCGAATAAACACCAGGGGTTGAGGTCCTCGGCGATCAGTCGGCAGCGAGGATGCTGACTGGCAGTGTCCAGCAGGTGACCTTGCTTGCGACCGGCCACGACGTCCGGGTGCACCTTGACCAGAATCTCGGCCTCGAGGTTCTCATCCAGCGCCGCTTCGAGCATCGAGCGGAAGCGCTCGGCATCGGCAAGCCCGTAGTGAATCGAGGCATCGCCGGCCGTTTGATCGACCACCAGCACTCTCCGTTGCTGGCTGGGCGGCAATGCGCGATCGGGAGCATGGTTGTACTTCGAGAGCCGGTAGTGCCGGATCAGCGTCATGCAGTGCTCTGCGCGCTTCAGCTCATCCTCGCTGAACCGTGCTTCAAGTATTATCTGCTCAAGATCGGATGGGCGTGTGGCGTCGTAGTAGATGCCCATGGTGTCCACGATCAGGCTGTGAGGCTGATAGCCGTTGACGCCCAGTCCCCAGGAACGCAGGAAGCCATCTTCCAATGAGATATATGGAATACCGCGTTGCCCAGCCAGACGCCTGGCTTTCAGGCTGGTCGGCTTCAGCCCCCATCCCAAGGTGACATCGGGACGCTGCCAGGGCTTCAGCGGGGTAAAGCCTTGGTACTCACTAAGACAGGCGGGGAGGATGGATAGCCTGCTGATGCCTCGGGAGGCACAGGCAGCAAAAAGGAGTCCCATACGGCTGGCGCTTTCCATGCGACCTCTGGCGTAGTACTGCTACGTCGGCATGAAGCAGGGGCGACCAGTAGCAGGAGAATCAACAACGAGGGCACATGATGCCCGAAGGGTACCCGAGTATGAAGCAGGGTTAGCCGCCTGGTAGCAGGACTGTCACAGCCCATCCTTCTTGCCGGCAACGACAAGGAGTCAGGCCAGTAATCCACTGACCTGCTTTTCTGAAATTTGGTAGCGGGGACGGCTGAATCTGGAACGACAGGGAACCGATGACCGACGGCCATACCGCATATGAAAAAGCCGACTCCCGCAGGGTTCGGCTTTCTCGGTATCTGGTCGCGGGGACCGCTGAATCTGAAACGACAGGGAACCGATGACCGACGGTCATGCCGCATAAGAAAAAGCCGACTCCCGTAGGAGTCGGCTTTCTCGGTATTTGGTAGCGGGGACCGGATTTGAACCGATGACCTTCGGGTTATGAGCCGGATTTCCAAAGCTGTCGCTAACCTGTGTTGATTGTCACAATATCACGCCAAGCCCCGTGGTTGTAGGGTTTTGGGGGTAAATCCTACGCGGGGGTTACCTCCATCGACATCACTTTACCCCCATCGGTGTTGTCACAAAATGAGAGGCGAGTTTTTCCGCATTTTTGACCGTATGGCTACCCCTATATATAAGTGATTCATGATATTATGGTAGCTGAATTAGTACTACCTGATGCATTGGTCCGATATCCTTCGCCCCCGGCTCAGCGTCCCCCTAACTCCAGCGGGTGTTTATGACTCTCGTGCATCACGCCCCCTCCCAATGCGCCCGGTTACGTCCCGCCTGTTTTGCGGAGTAGAGTCCCTGGTCGGCACGCTTGATCGCCGGTTTCAATGAGGTTTCACCTGCCTTGACCAGCGAGACACCCAAGGATGCTGAATACGACAAAGTCCCGTCAGCTGTTGAGTCCAGTCCGACCCTGGCCGGGGTGGTGGCAACTGCCTCGCGTAGTCGCTCTGCGATCTGCAGGGCCTCCCCGCGGGTCGTGTTTGGTACCAGCACGGCAAACTCCTCGCCGCCCATTCGACATAGCACGTTACCGTCGCGCAGCACCCGGCGAGCCGTGTTGGCAAAGGCCTGCAACACCAGATCCCCCACATCGTGCCCGTAGGTATCGTTGATGCGCTTGAAGTGATCGAGGTCGATAGCAATCAGCGTCAGCGGAGTCGCGCTGCGCTCGGCACGCGCAATCTCCATGGCCACCTGGTTTTCCAGGTAACGGCGATTACCCAGGCCGGTGAGGGGGTCGGTGAGCGCCTGCTTCTCAAGCCGTGCCTCCAGCGCCTTGCGCTCGCTCAGGTCGAACACCGTGGCGCGTGAGTGCTGGAAGCCGTCCTCGGTCACTTGAGCGGTGGCCTGGATCGCTACCGGCAGTCGGCTGCCATCACGACACAGCAGCTCGCACTCGGCGCTTCCCTCTTGCCCCTCGCCCAGCACCTGGTGGAAGGCGGCGTCGAAGGCCGCACGGGTCTCGGGTGTGACGAATTCACGATAGTGGAGCTTGTCGATCACCTCATCGGCGCGATAGCCCAGCCAGTCGAGCTCGGTACGGTTGATCTTGACCACCCGGCCATCGCAGTTGGGCAGCAGCCACCTGTAATGACCCCCTGGTTTCTGCACACCCTCGCGGCTAATGCCGGGTGTGCTCGGGGTGCCACATTGATCACACGGCGACGCGGCTTGGGTCGGTAGTACACCGACCTGCGCGAGAGGCCAAGCCACTGACACAGCTTGACGAGTGATACCGCATGGCCCTCCTGGGCCAGTTCCGCCTGCAGCGACGTTACGAGTTCTCGTCCTCGTCGAGCAGGCGGCGCCACTTTTTTAGCGCGTAGATCTGCAAATGGGCCTCGCCCAGTGCCTCCTTGGTTTCCCGCAGCTCGGACTCATACTGCTCGCAGCTGTCCTTAGGTCGGGCCCGGAACCTGTTTTTCATGCTGCGCTGGGCCTCCTCGATCCAGCCTTCGACCTCGGAGAAGGTGAGGTCATGCTGGCGAGCCACTTCAGCGACCGTGGTCTTGCCCTTGAAGATGTCCATGACCACGGCGGCTTTGCGCTTTGCGGTCCAGCGTTTGACGGTGGGGGCGTTGCTCATCTCATCCTCCCGATCGCTGCACTATAGCCTGTGCAGCTCTGGAGGGGGGGCACTTCACACCTAATCTGCGCATCCAGCAGTGCTTCGCCAAGGTCCGCCACCAAGGTGCACCTTTGACCTGTGACCGCCCTAACCGATAGTGGCCGGGACGGAGAGGTTATGGAGGCTTTATGGCTTCGGTGGAAGGCACGGAATCATGGTGGGGTTGAGAGGAAGTATGCTTGATTTGGTGGTCTTATCTTCCCCTTGGAAATGCTAGCGTTATCTGGAATTAATGATTTTTAGTTAAAAAAATCAACAACTTATTCAGTATTTTCTTTTAATTTGCTTCAGCATTAAAAGGAAGTGATTGGGTGTTTTTTTGCTATTAATTTTGCAAAATACATAGCAATAAAATTAATACTATTAGATAAAACTTATTCGGTAATTTACGGAAAAATTTTGGTCTTTCTCACAAAAAATGGTGTCAGGGTTGATAGCATGGAACAGACATCATGCTGCATGAGGCCTGTGCATGGAGAACGTGCCACTGACCAGAATTCACGTGCCTGAAGGAGCGCTAGGCAGAATTCATGAGGCCACCCTGACGATGGCCAATCGCATCCCCGTCTCCGAATGGTTGGCAGATGCCACCTGCCCGGCGCTGGGCTTCCACTACCCGATCTGTGTTCGCCAGATGCAGCGTCACTACGAGGTCGTCAGTGGATTCCGCAGTTTTCAGGTCATCCGTGCTGCGCTGGAACCAGGAGATGAGGTCGCCGTCCATCGGGTGTCCGGTAGTGAGGTCGAGCTGGTTCGAACCGCCTTATTCCACCTCGTGCTGGATTCGTTGATGCATTGCCCTGACTCATACGACGCCAGAGAGCGGGTCTATCGACAGCTCACCGAGCTGACCCGTGCCCTGCGGAAGGAGTTTGAGATACGGCTCCCGCGGGAATACGCCTCCCGGAACCTCAAGCGATGCATGGGGATTACGCATAGAAAGCTACGCCACAAGCGCTCTCGCAGGAGTGAGCTGGAGAGATTGGTGGAGAGAGATTGAGATGAATATTTCGGTGGATGTCGAGCGTCTGGTAGAGCTGAGCCAGGTTTCCGGGAGTGAGGTGGCGTCGCTGCTGGAGCTCCTGCGCCCGCCTGAGGATATGACACATCTCGAGCTGGTCATGTCGAACCTGCAGAAAGCCCTGAGGGCTTTGTGTGACACGCCGGGAGTCATGCACTCCCTGCAGGAAGAGGCGTCGAAGGGCGAGAGCCGGACAGGAATCCTGGCTTATCAGGATGTGCTGGACCGAATCGTGGCGGTTCTTGCCGGCGGCAGGGTGCCCGGCAGCCCTGATTCCTGGTGGAGCCGTACAGGGCGTCAGCGCGGCATCATCAACGAGCACCCCGAATGGGCGATGCTGATCCTCCTTCCCGATAGTGCGTGCCACGACAGCTCGGTCTACTGGCAGCATGCGGGTGTGGTCCTCGCCTGTGCTGCGCTGCAACGGGCGCGGCATGGCGGCGGGGTTGGCTCGGAAATTACCGCGGCGTGTCGCGTCATCCGTTCGGTCGCCAACGGCAACCAGCCGATGGGCCTTTTGAATCCCGTTGCGGCCGAGTTGGCCCTGACGGATTACCACGCCCAGCATCTGCTCGAGGCAGGAGAGCCCAGGCATGGTGTGGAGGGCGTCGAGCTGCTGGTACGCAAGGTGCTGGTCTACCAGGGCAAGTCACGGGAAGGCGGCGGCGGGGGTGGCGGTGGCCATGCCTCACCCCCTTCCACCGAAACGCATGTCGAGTCGCGCGATGAGGCCGATCCTGAGCCGGAGGGGCCGGAGCGCTCGGTTCAGGTCATGGAGGTTCCTGGGGGGCTTCCGGCGCAACGCCGGCAACTTACGGTCGGGCTGCATCCGGATGAGATGCAGACAATGCGAGGGGTCACGTTCGTCGAGCGGAAAGCGTCGCCGACGGCGGGACATGACCTTGTCGATGTGTATCGGTATCAAAAAGGCCATTTGCACCACATCAGCCGTAACAATCAGCGATTGCCATATCGCTACGCCAGCCTCAGCCATATAGAGCTGGCTGTCGTTGCCCAGCAGGCCTACGACCTTTATGCAGGAAAGAAGAGATTCGAGGACAGGGATGCCGATGGGGAGCTGGCTGGCGTGCTCCTGATGCTGATGTTGTGGCTGGGGCGCCCGGTCGACCAGCTGCTGACGATGCGCATCTATTCCGGAAGACAGGCACTGCCGAAAAATCGTAAGGATCTGCTTGCCTATCTGTTGGAGGAGGAGGCCTTCGTATTACCGATCCCCTCGCCTGCTGCGCGAAATACGCTTCAGGATGACGCCAAGCGATTACTGGAGCGCGCCGGCGAGGCGCCGCCTGCATTGACCGATGAGGTTGTGATCATCGGCCTCCCGGTGAGGGTGGGGCAATTCATTTCGCGGATCCAGCGGCAGCATCAGGGACGCTCACGGTACGCTGAATTGTTTCCCGCCGATCGTCGGGAGGCCATCCACACCGCCATGTCTCAGGCCGTATCGACGATCAATCGGGCTCACCGTATGCGGCTGACTCCCTTGCGCATTTCCCAGACGCTGTTCGATGAGATCGTCAGGCACTCGAGTGACTGGGTAGATGGCTACCTGTTGACGGGGCACGCCTTCACCGTCACCGAGGTTGCAGTTCACTACTACAGCGTGCCGGCGACGTATCTCGAGTCACTGTTCTGTCGTGCCGTGGCATCGCTGCGTGACGCCCTGTATCGCCATCTCACTATCGAGGAGGCGAACGCTCTGGAACCTGTTCGGCCTCCATCGAATGCGGGTGACCATGGCAGCAAGTTGAATATCCGGCCGCGTCTCGTGAGGCGGCTTGTCGACCATCTGCAGCATGAGCTCAGAGCGGCCCGCCGGTTACCACCCAGTGAGGAGTCGGCGCGCCAGGTGCATAACCACCTGGTGGCTTATATCGCATTCTGGGTGTTGTTCGCCACGGGCTATCGCGCGGTCAACGACTTGGTGTTTCGCTGGAGAGAGATCGACCTCGAGACCGGCCTGCTGGTGATATCGGACAAGGAACACGAGAGCATGAGCCAGTCGCGGGTTGTCTGGCTGTTGCCGCAGCTACGCGAGCAGCTGCACCTGTACGCCTGGCATCTGGAAGTGTTGCAGATGCAGCTCTATCAACGGGTCACCCTGTACGATCACATCGAGTCATTGTTGGGCGACCCGTGCCCTGACGTGCCGCTGTTGTTTTTCGTCAGCGAAAGCTGGCAGATGGTCAAAATATCTCCCAAGAATCTGCGTCGGCAAGTGCCGCTGTTCAGCCTGCCGATCAATGCTGGCCGGCATTACCTGCGCAGTCGACTGCGGGCGGAAGGATGCCGTGGAGAGCTGGTCAATGCATTCATGGGCCATGCCCAGCATGGGCAGGAGCCATTCGCGGCGCTTTCGACCCTGTCGCCCGTCTCGATGTTTGCCGAGCTGGCGCCGGTAATGGAAAAGCTGCGTCGTGAGGCCGGCTGGACGCCGCAGAGGGGGATGGCAGATGTCTGAGCCATTCAGCTCCGTATGGAAGGGCTGGAATCTCCTGGTGCTACCGGAAGCCGCCGGCGGCGCAGAGGCGCGGCGTCGGCAACAGCTGCGGCCACGGCAACAGGGGCAGCTCGAGGTGCTGGCCCAGGTCAATGAGTTTCATCCCGGGCTGGTCAGCGGTGAGCGCGACATCACAGTGCCAGATGACCTGCCTCAGCAGTGGGTGGATCACATCCTGAGCAAGGCAGGCGCTTCAGCGGCCGCGAGTCGCCACAAGGTGAATTTCCTGGTGCAGGGGCTGCGCCAGGGAGAGCGGCAGCTGGGCTGGAAGGTCAGGGTGCCTGCGCCCATGCACCATGTGCAGCCGGAGGCCAGCCCATTTACGCCTGACGCACTGGTCAGACTGAATGCCTATCGGGATTGGTGTCGCCTGGTCCTGGTGGAGGAGGGCCTCCAGACGGATCAATTCCACGACCTACTGCAGCAAGGCAATGGGCTCAAGGGGCATCGGCGCCTGGAGTCCGAGCACATCAGCTGGGGACTGTTGATGTACCTGGCCATCACCCGTGATGGCCTGCTGGCCAGGAAGGCGGTCAACTCGCTGCCACTGGCGGCAGCTACGCTGGCGACCTACGGTGGGACGGCCTGGTGCCTGCTACATGAGTCGCCGCCTGAGGATATGCCTGAACCGGTGCCACCGCGCAGCCGCTGGCTGCTCGGAGCGTCGACGCTGGCGGTGCTGATGCGGCATCTCGACCGATATGGAGACCCACAGCAGCAGGCGAAGACCACCTCCTACAAGACTGCCAAGGAGTTCTCTGCCACTGCGTGGAGTGCCTTCTGCCGCGCCGTGGGGGCGGACAAGAGCATGACGCTGCCAGCATGTCAGGCGATGGCGGCTACCGCCTTGCGACTGCATGTGCCGCGTTACCTGGTGGATAGTACCCTCGGCAAGCATGCAGTGACATCCATCGACGAGCCGCGGTGGCAGCAGCTGCTGTCGGGTGGGTATGTCCAGCACGCGGGGCTGGCGGAGGATGAGGAGGAGAGGCCACCTTTCCCCGGCAGCCAGCCGGCTGTACCGGATATGCCGGTGGAGCGCGACCAGCCAATCTACAAGGCACGGGAGCTGTTGGCGGGCCTGCGTGGTTGGTTGAGCCCGACGCGGGAGACGAAGCGCCGTACCTACGCTGCCATCACCGCGCGTCTGGAGGAGACGCTTGCCGAGACCCGGCGCATGGTGCCCATTGCTGAATGGATCTGTCGTTGGCTGTATTACCTGCACGTGGACATGAAACGGAAGCAGTCGACGCTGCATACCTATCTGGGATCCGCACTGCCGATATTGAAGTACATCGGTGATACACCGCTTTCGCCATCACGTCTCACCGAGCTGGTAGATGCCTATCAGCAGGTCATCGAGGAGGGCAAAACCGAGAAGAACCGTCACTATCGCTGGACAGTGCTACATGGCTTTCACAATTTCCTGGTCAGCGAGCTGGGGCTGGCCAAGGTGAAGATGGAGTTGGTGGGCAGTGGGGCGGGCGTCACCTACCATGCCGATGCCAACATCCTCTCGGAGACTGAATACCAGCTCGTGGCCGAAAGGCTGAAACTCATGGATCCCAGCATACTGGGCAAGATCCGCTACTGGGTCTTCGTCCTTGGGTTTCGTGCCGGGTTACGGATCGGTGAGGTACTCTCGATCCAGATCTGCGATGTCCAGCTCAAGAAACGGGTGCCGGATACCGATGTGGTGCTATTGGTGCGTGACAACGAATACGTTGCCAACAAGAGCTACAGCTCGCGTCGGCAGCTCCCCCTGCACCACTTGTTGACCGAGGAGGAGCTGGGGCCGTTCAAGGACTACGTCATCAATCGCCAGGAGATGTCGCGACACCCTCGTGTCATGCTGTTCGGCGAAGGCGGTGAGTCACTGGCTCCGTTGCGCGACGACAAGGTCTCGCCAGCGATTCATGAGGTGATGCGGCGCGTGACAGGGGATCCCAGTGTCCGCTTTCACCATCTGCGCCACTCGTTGGCCAACAACCTGCTGCTGGCATTCCATGGCATTCCGGCGCCCTGGGCGGCACCGGCTCACCTGAACACGTTATGGCATGAAATCACCGGGGGCGTGGTCTCGCGCCAGGGGCTGCACTTTATCGCCCAGGTCATGGGGCATTCATCTCCGGACGTTACCCTGCGCAGCTACCTGCATTGCACCGAGTGGCTGATGGGGCATTACCTGCAGCACGAGCCGCATTCGGTGGAAGGGGCGCGGCGTCCCTCGCCAGCCGTGGAGCTGGAAGCGCTGGCGGAACTGCTGGGGCTGAAGCCCGCGCGGGTTCGCAAATGGAAACAGCGTTATGGCGAACGGTCGGCGATATGGTTGAGCAAGGCCTTCAAGGCGTGTCCGATCACCGATGTGGAGGACCGTGAGCCCCAGCCATTCCCGGCGCTTGCGGGCATCACCCCTATGGAACACGATCGCCTGCATCACCTCTCGCTGGAGAGCCTGGAAACCCTGCTGGATGCCCGTAATCGTTACTCCCCTGAAGAGCTCGAGCGAATTTTCAGCCTGAGGGAAGGGGAGGTGGCGCGGCTGATGCAGGCCGAGCAGCGTGTGTTGTCGGTGCGGACGCGGCGCGGCAGCCGCGCCCACCGCCACTGTCGAGCCACCAAGGGCAAGCAACAGTTTGAAGCGCAAACTGACCTGCCTCGATTGCCGCGACCCCATGCCGTATCGGAACGGCGTATCATCCAGGCCCTGTACCACGCCATCTGGAAGGACTGGTACGAAAAGTCGCCCGATGTGCTGCTCGAGCACTTGCGCTATTTCTACGCGTACCATCGTGCGACAGAGGGCCATGTGTGGATACGGGATGCCGATGCTGGGCTGGCATTTGTCAGTTGGGTGCTGAGTCTCCACTCGGGGGTGCGGGCTAACATCGAGGTGACCCCCACTGCGCGCTCGCCATTGACCGCAAAGCAGCAGCTCAGTGAGTGGAAGAAGCGCCTGCCATCGCAGCGGCACAAGGTGCAGTGGCGAACAAAGCCCGCCGGTAGGCGTTATGCCAACGAACTGGGTACGGGCAACGTCGCGCTGCGCGTGGTCAACGAGGGGAAAGAGGCGTTGAGCGTGTATCCCGTGCGCTATGTGCTGGTGATGGCGTGCATCGTGATGACTGCACAGCAAAGTGCTTAGGAGCGCTATCGTTCAGTAACAGAAGGTCGAGACTGTCTCAGCCAGGACATGCGTAAGGCTCTCTATGCGATCTCACGCGATGGAGTGCAATAGCTGGCGGCCCCACTCGACTCTGGTCTACCAGTCGCCGGGGAGATTGAATTGGCAACTGTGGCTTGAAAATGTGTCCGCTCTGACTTGACCAGGGTGGGTCGAACATGCATCGGGGAGAGACACATTATCTCCGATCACTGCCACGGTGTCTTGGTGACGTGGGGCGGTTTTTTTTGGATACTTCACCTGCGTGGTGTGCAGGCCCTTTCGGACCTGCTCCTGAGACTCTGAACCATTTGCCTGCACGAATCGCGGCTGACCTGATTTGAGGTTTTGCCATTGAGCACCAACTCCCTCTGGGCCCGTCTGACGTTTGCCGTCGTACTTCCCGTCGCGCTGGTCACCTTGACCCTGACGCCGATCTTTACCTCGCACCTCAAGGAGCGAGTTGACAGCACACAACAGTCTGCTGAATCGCTGCTCGCATCCGAGTACGATTTGCTCCTGCGAAGTATGAATGACAGCTTCAACCAGGTGCTGGCTACCGCGGAGTTCCCGTTGCTGAGGCGCTTCCTATCCCGACAGGCGTCCGCCGATACGCCTGCATGGGGGCTTGCTGCACAGAGCGACTGGAAGCAGCTGGAGGGACTGTTCGATACCCTGCTGACCCACTTCGGTCGCTACACCCGCCTGGTAGTGGTCGATCCTCTGGGGCGCGAGTGGGTTTCCACCTCCACGGTGCCACTGCTGTCACGGCCACCGGTCATTGATCACCGGGAAACCACCGCCTTCCAGGCGGCCATGGCCTTGCAAGCGCGTGACCTCTACGTCTCGCCGCCACGCCTGGGTGTCTCCGGCGCGGAGCAGGCGCTGGTGACCACCGTGATCGACATCGCCACACCCATCGTTGGTGACAGGGGGGAGCACTTGGGCGTGCTGCTGTTCACCCTCGACTGGTCACGTCTCACCATGACGCTGCCTCATGCACTGGATAAAGGCCCGGGGGAAGCCCTGCTGGTGGATGCCCAGGGCCAGTGGTTGCTTCCTGAGGGAGATGCGCCGGGCGAGCGTTTCGGCCAATCACTGGGAACACACTGGCCTCAGGCTTGGAAGGCGATGTCCGATCGCAACCAGGGTACTGTCACCCTGGACCAGCACCAGCTCACTTTTCGCAGCCACGACCTGCGCACCCAGCACTTCCGTAGCCAGGCGGGGATGATCCTCGGCGAACCGGATACCCAGCCCTGGCGACTGGGTATCCTGATGCCGCGGCCCAGCCTGTGGGGGCTGCTCAAGGAGAGTCCGGTGCAGCTGCTGGCCATCAGCCTGGTCTATGTGCTGTCGGTGGCCTTCGGTGTGTACTGGGTGCTCAGCGACCACCGCCTGCGTGGACTACGACAGCGCGCGCTGCTGTTCTCGCGTGAGGCCCGCCAGTACGCTGGTGAAGTGCAGGACCTCTACCAGCATGCACCCTGTGGCTACCACTCCCTGGACAGTGGCGGCCGGGTCATCAAGATCAATCGTACCGAGCTCGATTGGTTGGGCTATCGCGCCGACGAGGTGATCGATAAGCGCTTCTACCGCGACTTCGTGACCCCGGAGTCCCGTGCGGCCTTCGATGTGGCCTTCCGCCAGGTACTGGGCGAGGGCCAAGAGGGCAGTGCCGAATGCGAGCTGCTGTGTCGTGATGGCACCCGACTGCCGGTAGCCATCCAGGCCACCGCCCAGGTCACCGACGACGGCTTCCAGTATTCCCGGGCCACGGTGTTTGACCTCAGCGAGCGCAAGGCGCTGGAGGCGCGACTGGAGAAACAGGCGCTCACCGATCCACTCACCCACCTGGGCAACCGTCGCTACCTTGAAGGCCAGGCGGCCATGGAGATCGCCCGCGCCGAGCGTAGTGGAGCGCCACTGTCACTGGTCATCGTCGACCTCGACCACTTCAAGCGCATCAACGACAGCTACGGCCACGATGTGGGCGATGTGGTACTGCAGGCCTTCGCCAGGCTGGCCCGTCAGGTGCTGCGTGATGGTGATGTGCTGTGCCGCATGGGCGGCGAGGAGTTCGCCGTGCTACTGCCCGATACCAACCGTGAGCAGGCCCTTCAGGTCGCCGAGCGGCTCCGCGTGGCAGTCGCCACCACTCCCGCTCAGGTCGGTGAAGACACGACAGAAGACGGTAAACTCGCCTACACCGCCTCACTGGGGGTGACGCTAGTGTGTACCGGGGAGACCACTCTGAAGCCGGCCATCAAGCGCGCCGACATGGGGCTCTATGCCGCCAAGGATATGGGGCGCAATCGCGTGCAATGGGAAGAGGTCTGATCCCATATGAAAAATACTCTGGTAACAGGACAGGCAGCAAGGACAAGCAGGGACATACTCAGTTCATGGAATTGCCTCTTGGTTGGAGGCGGGGTGTCAATGTTTATGCAGGGAAAAGCTGGCTGAAAGATATTAATTGACCTGTATAAAGAGCATAAAGGTAGGATGTATCTCGACATGCTTCCTATTCGATAGGGGATTTAAGCAATAGTTCGACGCGGCGGTTGGTCGCTCGCCCTTCTGTACTTTCATTGCTTTCCAAGGGTTGAGTATCAGCATAGCCGATAGCACGTAGCCGGGATTCAGGAATATTGTTACCGGCCAGGTAACGTAGTACTGAAATAGCTCGGCCGGTAGACAGTTCCCAGTTTGAGGGGAAGCGGGCAGTACTGATCGGCACATTGTCAGTATGGCCTTCAACCGAGATGCTACCATTAAAGCTATTCAGGACATCAACGAGGCCCTTTAGCACATCCTCACCACGCGCCGTGAGCGCGGCCTGTCCACTGGCGAATAGGAGGTTATTGTCAATACGCAGAGTTACGCCTTCTTCGCCTTCTGCCACACTGACGCCTTCCATCTCCAGTCCCCTGAAGCGTGGCTGAAGACCAGAGTTTCGTGGTTGTAATCCAAATGTCTGTGGCTTAATTCCTGGGGCAATGGAGGAAGCTGCCCTCATGGCGGCTGGTGAGATCTCGCTAGCGGCTACACCGGCATACTCACTGCCTTGGGTGGCCTGGCCATTGCCTGCCATGGAGAGCAGCAAGACGAAGAGCGTGATGAGCAGTGTCAGTACATCCAGGTAGCTCATCAGCCAGCTCTCTCCATCGCCATCTCCCTGGGGTGTCGGTGTGAGGGCATCGTACGTGCTGCGATCAAGCATTCGCCGAGGCCTCGTCGCTCTTACGTCCAGGCCTTTCTGGGTCGCGAATCTCATCATGGTAATTGGCTACGAAGGAGTGCAGCGTCTCCTCAATGAAGGAGGGTAGGCGGCGCTTGGTGATCAGCGAGATGCCCTCCAGCACCATGTTCATGGCAATCAGACGTTCTTCGGTGCGGCGCTCTAGCTTTACGGCGATGGGCTTGAATACCAGGTTAGCCAACAGGATCCCGTAGAAAGTGGTAAGCAGCGCCACGGCCATGCGCGGACCGATGACGTGCAAGTCGCCGGCCTCCATGACCTCTAGCATATTCACCAGGCCCACCAGGGTGCCGATCATCCCGAAAGCCGGGGCGTAGGTGGCCATGGTGCGAAAGATCTGGGCTTCGGCGTGCTCGCGAGCTTTCAGCCTGGCAATTCGCCATCGTAGCAGGTCATATATCTCATCTTCCTTGGTGTTGGCGATGACCAGCTGGATGCCATTGCGCAGGAAGGGGTTACGGGTCTTCTCCAGCGCGTTCTCCACAGCGCGTACGTCACCCTTGAGCCACAGCCGTGACAGGTCGACGAGCTCCTCGATGTCGTCTCGGATATAAGTGTTTTCGCGCCGGAAGACGATGCCCACCAGGCGGACAACCCTGAGTACCTCCTTGAGGGGGTAGCTGATGAAAGTGGCAGCCAGGGTGCCAGCGACAACGATGCCGAGCCCCGGCAGGTTGATGAAGCTCTGCGGAGATTCGGCAGTGAAGAACAGAACGCTGGCAAGCAGCACACAGCTGGCCAGGATGCCAATCAGCGTAGAAGGGTTCATGGGGGCTCCGGTGTTGGTGCAGGCGAGTGAAGGGGCAACAGCATACCCAAAAGAAATTATCGGCGGAAATAGCCAAGACTTGAGCTTTCACGTCTGTTGCGAGGTACCTTGCGGGGGGGGGGAGGCGCCGCGCCACCGCAGGCGTGATACGCTTGTGGTTACTAAAAGCAACATTAAGCCCCCACCCGCATGTCGGGTATGGAGAGGGGTTGACGCCGGGATAGAGGGAGAGAGACGCATGAGCCGTCAGCAAGCCGCCGCAGGGGTGACCATCGCCCTGCAGCCCATCCATGACGATCGCTACCGCCACGTAGCGGATCGCCTGGTCTATCGGCGCCACGACGAAGAAGACTCGGGGGCAGACAAGGATGACCCGGTCAGTCAGGTGGCGCAGGCTCTCTCTGGCGTGATCTACGAGGGCGAGGGAGGGCACCCCCTCGGTGAACGCGAGCTCTTCATTGAGCTTCCTCAGGAGTGGCTGGTGCGCACCGAGCTTTTGCCGACGCCACCGTGGCAGATCATCATCGGACTGCCGGAGACACTTGATATGACGCCTGAGGTGGCGGCCAGCCTCGCCGAGATCAAGGATGCTGGCTACCGGCTCGCTGTGCATGAGCCTGCGCTGGAGAAGGACGCGATCAAGGCGCTGGTTGACTTGGTGGTGGTGGATGTCGCCGAGGGGCTTGAGGGGCTTGACCTCGAAACGCTCAAGGCCGCCGGCTACTGCCTGATGGCTGAGGGCATCACTGATCATCAACGGCTGACGGCCTGCCAGGAGGCGGGATTCAGCTGGTTCAACGGTCGCTATCTCGGCGACCCAGGCTTCCATGCCACCCGCCCCCGGACCCGTCACGGCAACCGGGCTGCGCAGCTTCGCCTGGTCAACGAACTCTATCGTGAGGATGCCGACCTCCAGAAGCTGCATGACCTGCTAATTCAGATGCCTGCCCTGCACATGGCGATTCTGAGGCGAGCCGGTTCCAGCTTCTACGCTCGCGGAAATAAGCCACCCACCGAGTTGAAGCGGGCGCTGTCAATGCTGGGGCTGCTCGAGATCCGTCGACTGGTGATGACACTGTCGTTGGCCAGTGAGCTGCCTTCTTCGCGATTGACGGTTCGTCTGGCGCTGATCCGCGCTTTCATGTGCCAGAAGCTGGCGGCACCTTTCTCCGGCATCGACCCGGAAGATGCCTTCACCACCGGCCTCTTCTCGCTGATGGATACGTTGCTCGAGGAGGACCAGGAGGCGATGTTGGAGCAGGTGTCGCTGGCCGAGCCAATCCGCGTGGCGCTGCAACGGCGGGAGGGCCCACTGGGCGCGCTGCTGAGCCTTTGCGAGGAGCATGAGCACCAGCTGGCCGAGCGGCCACCCGAACATGGCGCTGATCGCCTGCAGGCTTGCTATCTGCAGGCGCTGGCCGAGACTGATAGCTTGATGAGCTTGGCGTGATTGACGACGTTTCGATTAATCGAGAGTTGGCATGGACTGAGTTCTACTCGGCCAACCGTGTGCGCAGCCGGCTCACCGCCTGGCTGTGGAGCTGGCACACGCGGGATTCCGTCACGCCCAGCACGGCGCCGATCTCCTTGAGATTTAGCTCTTCCTGATAATACAGAGCCATCAGGAGTTTTTCGCGTTCTGGCAGGGCGGCAATCGCTTCCACCAGGCGCCCGCGCTGTTCTTGGTCGATCAGCTGTGCATAGGGCGTTGTCTGGTTGTCGCCCACCGGAAGCCGACCCTCACCTCCTTCCTCCATCAGCTCTTCGAAGGGGAGTAACTGTCCGTTATTAGTGTCGGTCAGCAGTTTTCGATACTCCTCCAGTGGCATATCCAGTTCTTGCGCGATCTCGGTTTCTTCGGGGGGGCGCCCATAACGCTGTTCAAGCTGGCGGATGGCTTCATCCATGGCACGCGCACTGCGACGTACGCTGCGGGGCAGCCAGTCCCGAGTGCGCAGCTCGTCGAGCATGGCCCCCCGAATGCGCTGGCTGGCAAAGGTGGCGAAGCTGGCTCCCTGACCTGCCTTGTAACGTTGCAAGGCTTCAAGCAGGCCCACGGTGCCGGCCTGAATCATGTCGTCTAGATCAATGCTGGCAGGTAGCCGAACCTGAAGCGCCAGTGCCTGTCGGCGCACCAGAGGAAGGTACTGCTCGATCAGCTGCGTCTGGTCGATTTTTCCGTGTGCTGTATACATTCGTCTGCCTCCCAGCTAGCCCTAACGGTAGTTGACGATGACCTGCAGTCCTTCCGTTTGGACTGCGGGGCCGACGGCCACTAGGCGGAAGTGAAATGCCAGAGGGACGTCAGCGTCGAGGCCTGCCAATGCCTCAGTAAGCCCGCGCTCATCGCGAATTGGAACGCAGCGTACGGGATGGCAGAGGCGAGCCAATACCCTGTGACGAGAAGCGTCGGGCAGTGAAAAACGCCAGCTCACGCTGGTGATGAGGTGGCCCCTGGCCTCATCAGATGGAGAGGCAAGAGGTAACGAGCGAACATCAGCATCGGCCAGGGCAACTCTGGGTCCTTTCTGATTCGCCACCCAGCTGCCGGCTCCCATACTAGGTAGGGGCAGCAGTGTCAGACACAAGGCAAGTATCAGCAGGAGGTAAGGGCGTTCCGTCATCGTGCGATCACCAAAAGGTCAATGCCCAGGCGACTGGCAGCCGCCTGACGCAGGTTCTCGAGAAGTCCACGGCGGGGAACGTCAGGGTGGTGCACAGCAAGGAGCCGTTGTGGGGCACCGCCTTGGCGCAGGCGAGTCAGTGTTGCCAAGCCACGACGAAATGCTTCGGCGTCCCTGTCGACCCATATCGCCCAGCGTGGTTGCTCGCTGGCGAGCGTCGAAAGGTGGGGACTGTCCGGGGATAAGGGCACTATACGCCAATCATCCGGGTCACCTACCCAGCGGTAGCCTTCAGCCTGCCAATGGTCGAGCAGGCTGCGCACGGTGTCGATGCAGCGCTCGGGGCCTGCCACGATCAAGGTGGTAGACGTCCCTGTAGAATGCTGCCGTCGCGATACATTGGTCGCTCTGGCCCGCAGTCCTGCCGCCTGATCCATCACTGCGCATCCTCACTGCTTTGGATATGGCGTATCGCCTCCCGAGTGGCGAACAGTTGCAGTAGGGCTTGTAGCAGGGCAGTGTCTCGACGGCGTCGGCGAGTGCCCAACAACTCCAGCAGCTCGGCCCTGAGGTCCATGGCGTCCTCATCTCCTGCATGCTCCAAATGAAGCGTGACCGCAGCGATACCCGCTGCCAGAGCCAAGAAAAGCTCGGCACGCGTCCCGGCAGGAAGCCAAGCGGTCAGTGTCGACATGGCCTCTCGAGTCAGCTGCTCTAACCCTTCGCTGTTAAGCGCGACCTGAAGTAGTGGTCGTGCACTGTGCGTTTCCTCCAACGGACTCAGCCAATAGCGTTTGCCTAGTTGTTGCCCACGCTCCTTGTCATACAAAGTGGCCTGCCAGAGATGCACATATTGGCAAGCCTCGTCGCTGTCTCGCTTCGATGGTGGCAATGACACCCGTAGTTTTGCCAGCGACGCCTTGACCGCCTTGCCGCGCAGTCGGGTATCAAGATGTCCGCTGCCTTCGAAAAGTGACGCTAGCCGAGACACTGAGCGTGATTCCCCTTGATGAATCACTCGCGTTGCCGGCTGGGCGCGTGCAAGCCAACGGATCGAGGATCCGTCGAGCTCGTCACGAATGGTCGACCCTGGCAGGGTCGGGAATAACTGGAAGGGCGAAGACTCATTGGCTTGATGTGCCAGTGCTGCCTTCAGGCGCTCCAGGTCACCCGCTGGTTGTCGATGCTGTAGTCGCACTGGCAGACGGGGCAGACCTTCGGCATCCACGCACAGGTCAGGCAGGCGCCAATCACTTCGGCTAGCTGCGCGGCGGGGAGACCAAAGGAGTCCGGTAGCGGGTGTCGCGTGGGAGGAATGTTCCAGCAGTGAGGACAGATTGTCCTGCTGCTCTGCCGTAGAGGCGGCACTCAGGTCCCAGGCCCTTTCGAGCATATTAAACCCTGGGACTCTTGCGCGAAGACGGGTTAAGGATAAGGCGATTCGACGCCCTTGCCCGAGCAACTGGCGCCCAGCAAGGGGCGATCTGGCGGGTGCCGATTCCTCACCTTCGGTAAGTGGTGAACGTGTGGCCAGTGCGCGAGCGGCTAGCGAAGCGGCATCGGGCAGGCTCAAGTCCTCCGGTACCCGCTGGCCGTGGGAAACAAAGCATAGAGTCAAATCGTGACGTATGATCGTTTCCAGCACCGGCGCAAGACGGCAGGCCTCGTCCTGCTTCGATACCAGGCAGCGGTCAAGCCGGGAGTTGGCTGAGATGGCGGCCGCCCGGTATCGCTGCACCACCTCGACGAGCGTTTCCGGCTGGCTGGCGGCATTGAGCAGCAGGACCATGTGTACCTTGACTCGACCTCCCTGCAGCTGGGCAATCTGTTCAACGATTCTCTGATCGCGTTGGCTCATGCCGACAGTGTCGATAATCACCCAGCGTCGCCCCATCAGCCGGGTAGCCAGGGAGTCAACGGGTTGGTCCGGATCGAGTGCCACCATCGGGATGCCGAGCAGTTCGGCATAGATCCGCAACTGCTCGTGCGCGCCGATACGGAAGCTGTCAGTCGTGACCAGTGCCACCCGGTCAGCGCCATGGCGCTCGACGTAGCGTGCTGCCAACTTCGCCGTAGTGGTGGTCTTGCCTACGCCAGTGGGACCGACCAGCGCGGTAATGCCAGGAGCTTGAAAGAAGGCGTCCTCATCTGTCCCGATGCTCAGTTGGCTTGCCAGCTGACGCTGCAGCCAGGCCAGTGGGCGCTCATCGTCGGGGGCGGTCTTGTCTAGTTCTCGTGGGAGGCCAGTAACGAGCTCCTGAGCGAAGTCATGACTGAAGCCGGCCTCGCGCAGGATGCGTCTTAGACGGCCGGTACAGTCGACCTCAGGATGGCGGCGTGACTGTTCGCGTGCCAACAGGGCGCGCATATCCTGCATTTCACTCAGCAACCGTGCACTCATTGAGCGAAGGTCTGCTGACTCTTCGTTCGCATCAGGGGCGGCAGGCAAGTGCGGCTCTGTCCGAGCAGCCTCATTGTCAGATTCAGCTGTCGCCGACCTCGGTGACGCGGCGCGAGAAGCGGGGGCAGGGGTGGAGGTAAGGTTGCCGACGGCATCATCGGCCATGGCGAGGATCTCTACCCCATCGTCTGTGGGGCGGTTGGCCAGGATAAGGGCGTCGTCGCCAAGTATCTCACGTACCTGACGCATGGCATCGCGACTGTTGGCTCCGGTAAAACGCATAACGCCCATCGATTAGCGACCTCCAATCAGGGTGGTGACCCGCAAGTGGCGATCATCCGGGATCTCGGCCTGGGACATCACCACCAGATGACGCAGACGGCGTCTCAGGAAGCGTGATAGCAAGGCCCTCAGATTGTGCTGGACTACCAGCACCGGTGGCTCGCCGCTGGACTCATGACGTTCCAGTGCCTGCTCGGCTTGGGTCATTAACGTTTCGGCCAGGCCGGGTTCGAGAGAACCATTGCCATTCATGGCTTGGGTCAACACCTGCTCTAGCTGGCTATCGAGGCCTATGACGTTGAGCTGTTCCTGACCGCCAAACCACTGCTGTGTGATGGCGCGTCCCAGTGATATGCGCACCAGGGCAGTCAGCTCATTAGCATCCTGCTGCTGAGGGGCATACTCGGCGAGGGTATCCAGGATGGTGCGCAGGTCGCGAATGGTGACTTCTTCCTCCAGCAGGTTCTGCAGGATGCGCTGGAATACCGTTAACGTGATGGCCTTGGGGATCACATCCTCGACAAGCGCCTTGTTCTCCTCGCCCAGCTTGTCGAGCAGCTTCTGCACTTCGCTGCGGCCCAGCATCTCGGCAGCGTGGCGTTGCATCAGGTGATTGAGGTGGGTGGCGATCACGGTGCTGGCATCGACTACGGTGTAGCCATAGACCTGAGCATGTTCTCGCTGATCGCTATCAACCCAGACCGCCGGGAGGCCGAAGGCCGGTTCCTTGGTTGGGGTGCCTTTCAACTCGCCGGTCACCTGGCCAGGATCGATGGCCAGCCACTGGCCTGGGTAGGCGTCAGCATGACCGATTTCTGCTCCCTTGAGGCTCAATACATAGGTATTGGCACCTAGCTCCAGGTTGTCACGAATGTGAACCACGGGGGGCAGGAAACCCATCTCCTGGGCGAACTTCTTGCGCACACTCTTGATGCGACCGAGAAGCTCGCCCTGCTGGCGGGAGTCGACCAGCGGTATCAGGCGGTGGCCGACTTCAAGCCCCAGGATGTCGACCAGTTGGACGTCTTCCCAGCTCGCCTCGGGGGCTTCCTGCACCGGCGCAGGTGCGTCGCTGATCTCTTGCTCGACTAGCTTGCGATCACGTTCACGCAGGAGCCACCAGGCCAGGCCGCCCAGCAAGGCAGTAAAGATCAGGAATACCAGATTAGGCATTCCCGGAACCAGGCCGAGCAGGCCCATGACACCGGCAGCAAGAATCATTACCTGCGGGTTGACGAACAGCTGTCCGATCATCTGCTGGCCGACGTCCTGGTCGGTGGTCACGCGCGATACCGTGACGCCGGCGGCAGTGGAGATCACCAGGGCTGGTATCTGGGCCACCAGGCCATCGCCAATGGTCAACAGGACATAAGTCCGAGCGGCGTCACCGAAAGCCATGTCGTGTTGCAGCATGCCGATCAGCAGGCCGCCGATGATGTTGACGACCATGATCACCAGGCCGGCCATGGCGTCGCCACGCACAAACTTGCTGGCACCATCCATGGAGCCGTAGAAGTCTGCCTCTTGAGACACTTCGCTGCGGCGTTTCTTGGCATCTTCTTCGCCGATCAGACCGGCGTTGAGGTCAGCATCGATGGCCATCTGCTTGCCGGGCATTGCGTCGAGCATGAAGCGGGCGCCCACCTCGGCGATACGGCCGGCACCCTTGGTGATGACCATGAAGTTGATGATCACGAGAATAAGGAAAACCACCAGGCCGACGGCGAAGTTGCCACCGACCAGGAACTGGCCGAAGGCCTCGATCACCTTGCCTGCCGAGTCACCCCCGGCATGGCCCTCCATCAGTACCACGCGGGTAGAGGCAACGTTCAGTGATAACCGCAGCAGGGTGGTGAACAGCAGCACTGCCGGGAAAGCAGCAAAATCCAGCGGTTTCTGAGTGAACATGCTCACCAGCAGTACCATGACTGCCAGCGCAATATTGAAGGTGAACAGCAGGTCCAGCACGAAGGGAGGCAGCGGCAGGATCATCATCGACAGGATCATGATGATCAGCACTGGGCCGGCGAGGACCTTCATCGGGACCTTTGACATCCAGTCGCGCTGTCCCAGGTATTGGCTCCAGGCCTTCATTGGCGTGTCTCGTCGTTCTCGCCACCGGATTCCGCGACATTCAGCTCATCGGGTATCGGCAGGTCGTGAGGTGTTGGGGGCGCCTCGCCACCTTCCTGACTGGCGCGCCGTAGGCCGAAGGCCCATGCCATGACTTCGGCCACGGCGGAGTAAAGCGTCATCGGGACTTCCTGGTCGAGATCCACATGGTGGTACAAGGCGCGTGCTAGCGGTGGGGCCTCAAGGAGGGGAACGCGATGCTCGTCCCCCAGTTCACGAATCCGTGCGGCCACCGCATCGGCACCCTTGGCAACGACCCGGGGGGCCTGCATCCCCTGCTCGCGGTACTGCAGCGCCACAGCATAGTGAGTCGGGTTGGTGATGATCACGTCTGCCTCCGGTACTTTGCTCATCATCCGGCCCCGGGCCATGGCTTGCTGCTGCTGACGGATGCGTGCCTTGATCTGAGGATCCCCCTCGGACTCCTTATGCTCGCGTTTTACCTCGTCCTTGCTCATGCGCAGCTTCTTGGCATGACTCCAGATCTGGTAGGGCACGTCGATCAGAATCACTACCAGTAGAGTCAGTACCATAAGGCCACTGGCCTGAGCCGCCATCCACAGTGCCTGGGCGAGAGCTTGGCGCACAGGCTGGTCCATCAAGTCCATGAAGGTGCCGCGGTTCAGGTAGAGGAATGCGATACCCACGCTGCCCACCAATAGTGACTTGGCGATTGCCTTGGCCAGTTCCACCAAGGCCTGGACGCCAAAGATTCTCTTTAGACCCTTGAAGGGATTGAGCTTGCTTAGCTGTGGCTTTAGTGACTTGGCAGATATCAACCAACCACCGAGAAGCGCCGGCGCGACGAGGGCGATCACTGTCAGCAACAGAAAGAGCGGCAGCATGGCATACAGGGTACGGCTGCCGAGATCCAGCGCCTGGGCTAGCATCGGCGTGGTTTCCATGGCATGTCGGCGCTCGAACAGGAAAGCCTGTTCCATGACCAGGCCGAGCTGGCCGTAGAGCATCTCGCCCATGGTCCACAAGCCCACGACACCACCGAGGAGCAGCATGAAGGTGGCCAACTCACGGGAACGAGCAACCTGGCCATCCTCGCGCGCCTTTTCCAGGCGTCGGGGTGTGGCCTCTTCGGTCTTTTCCTGATCGCTGTCCTGATCCGCCATGATGGTTTACCGGGCACTTGTCTGCACCCTGGCTATTGTGACCTCGGCGGGGAAGAGGTGATGCGTCAAAAAGGGCCGTTAATCGCAGTCTTATCCGCGAGGCACGGCCTAATCAGGGAAGTTGGGGGAGGGAAAGAGTCAGCGTCAGAAGCCGAGCTGGTCGAGCAGATCGTCAACCTGGTCCTGGCCAGTCACGATATCCTCACTGTCGGGCTTGACTTGCGGGCCGTTGAGAAGGCCCTCTTCGCGTCGCCTGTCGTCCGTCTCCCACTGGCCGCTGGCTTTCTTCTGGAGGTCGTCACGTGCCTGTCCTTCAGGCACGTTGTCGATCAGTACCTGAACCAGCTGCTGCTCGATCTCGCGGATCACATCCATCATCTTCTTGATGACCTGGCCGGTCAGGTCCTGAAAGTCCTGGGCCATCATGATTTCGAGCAGTTCTTTGTTGGTAGCCTGGGTTCTGTCCGGTACTGAGGCCAGGTACTGGCGTGTTTCGGTGACCAGGTCGCGTGCCTCGTCCAGCTCCTTGGGTTCGGCGAACCACTCGGCCCAGCGGTTATCCAGAGATTGGGCCTGTTCGCTTAGAGTATCCTGTAGCGGCTGCGCCCGGTCGATGGCATTGAGGGCGCGTTCTGCGGCCTGCTCGGTCATGGTGGCGACATAGCTCAGGCGGTCGCGAGCGTCCGGGATCGCCTCTGCCGCGCGTTCGATCTCCTTGTCGAGACCGAGCTCGCGCATGCTCTCGCGCAGCATTCGGGTCAGCTGGCCGATCCGCTGGACCAGGTCATCTCCGTGAGTCGCCTGGTTACCCTGGGGAACGTCGTTGCTCATGGTAAATCTCCTCGCCGAAGAGCCAGTGGCTCTCCGGTGTTATCACATACCAAGTTTTTCGAAGATCTTGTTGAGCTTCTCTTCCAGGGTGGCCGAAGTGAAGGGCTTCACCACGTAGCCATTGGCGCCGGCTTGGGCCGCTGCGATGATGTTCTCCTTCTTGGCCTCTGCAGTAACCATCAGTACTGGCAGATCCTTGAGGGCGTCGTCGGCGCGGATCTGCTTGAGCATCTCAAGGCCGTCGAGGTTGGGCATATTCCAGTCAGACACCACAAACTCGAAGCCGCCGGCCTTGAGCTTGTTGAGGGCGTCCTGGCCGTCCTCGGCCTCCTCGACGTTGGTGAAGCCCAGCTCCTTGAGCAGGCTGCGGACAATCCGGCGCATGGTCGGGAAGTCATCCACTACCAGGATGCTCATGTTCTTGTCTGCCATCGGGTTTCCTCATGTCGTGTCATGGCAAATGGCGCCGGCACGGCCGGCGTCGCTCAGAATTCTTCCCACTCAGCCTCGGCGGGCGTTTCCCGCCGAAGAGTGCTTTGTGGCTTGCCGGGTGTGCCGGCGGCAGTCGCTATCCGCCCAGCCGTTGCGGAAGAGGCAGCTCTGGTAACGTCCTGCTCACGAGGCACTGAACCAGCGGCCTTGGGGGCTGCTTCGTTAGCCAAACGAAATACCGCCACGGCCTTCTCCAGGCGACTGGCCTGATCTTCGAGCGAGGCCGCAGCGGCAGAGGCTTCTTGAACCAGAGAAGCGTTCTGCTGGGTTACCTGATCCATCTGTCCGACAGCCTGGCTCACTTGTTCGATGCCATCGCTCTGTTCCTGCGAAGCAGCAGAAATTTCATCCATGATATCGGTAACGCGGCGAACGGCCGCGACGACTTCCTGCATGGTTTCGCCGGCCTGTTCTACCAGGGTGGAGCCTTGAGTTACCTGACTGACGGAGTTCTCGATCAGCCCCTTGATCTCCTTGGCGGCATCGGCGCTGCGACTTGCCAACTGACGAACCTCACCGGCGACTACAGCAAAGCCTCGGCCTTGCTCGCCGGCGCGAGCTGCCTCTACCGAGGCGTTGAGGGCCAGGATGTTGGTCTGGAACGCGATGGAGTCGATCACACCTGTGATATCGGCAATCTTTTTTGAGCTGCCGGAGATGCCGTGCATGGTGCTGACAACCTGCTGAACGACATCACCGCCACGCTCGGCAGTATTGGAGGCGTCAAGTGCCAGACCGCTGGCCTGGCGGGCGTTGTCGGCGTTCTGCTTCACAGTGGAAGTGATCTGTTCCATGCTCGAGGCAGTTTCTTCCAGGGACGCCGCCTGCTGCTCCGTGCGAGAGGAGAGGTCGGCGTTTCCGCTGGCGATCTCGCGCGTGCCCAGATGGATCGAGGCGCTGCTGTCACGGACGTCGCCGACGATGCGGATCAGGCTCTGCTGCATGTCGTGCATGGCGGCATACAGCTTGCCGATCTCGTTGCGGCTGAGCACCTTGATCTCTCTAGAAAGGTCGGCCTTGGCAATAGTCTCCAGCGTTTCCACTGCCTGGTTGAGAGGGCGAATCAAAACACCGCGGAGGCCCAGGTAGATCAGTACCACCATAAGAGCAATTGTCACGAGCACAGCGAGTGCCAGTTTTTCGTAGAAGCTGGTGACGCTGGCGTAGTCAGCCTGCAGCTCGTTGCCCCGCTCATCCGCATAGCGCACGAATTCCGTTAATGCGGCTTCCTGCGCCTCTGCTGGGCCGGCCATCTGCTCGCGAAGAACATTGAAGCCGGTGGAGTTCATTTGATCCAACGCTTGATGTTGCTGGCGTGCCAGGTCGAGTACGGCGGCGAAGGTCGACTCCACGCGGGCCCCCAGCTCCTCCCCGGCTTCGGTTCGTGGCACCGCGCTGAAGGCCTCGAAGCGATCTTCGGCGCGCTCCATCTGGTCAACAGCGGAAACTAGTCGCGCGTCTGCCTCACCTCGGCGCCCCATCATGGAATGATTAGAAGCTGTCTCGAGGTCCACGAGTGCGCCACTTAGCAGCGCATCTGCGCGGTTGATCTCATTGAGCTGGTTGATATTGATCTGTTCCAGCGTTGCCATGGTCTCGTTAGCCTGCTTGCTGGCCAGGAAGCCCATGGCAGCAACGCCCGTGATGGCTGCTGCAAAGCAGACCAGCACTATGACCATGGCGGCGTGGATGCTGATGTTGCGCAGGAGTCGTGTCATGCCGAGCTTCCTTCTTTGTGTTGTAGTGTCAGAAACTGCCGCGGCTCGCGACGTTAAACACGCTGGGCGCGGCCGGAGGCGGTGACCAGGGAGAGAAGTCGCGGGGCGATCTCCTCAAGAGACAGCACTTCGGCGGCGCCACCCAGGGAGATGGCCTCTCGCGGCATGCCGAAGACCACGCAACTTGCTTCATCCTGGGCGATGGTTGGAGCGCCGGCCTGGCGCATCTCCACCAGGCCCGCAGCACCGTCCTTACCCATACCTGTCAGCAGCACGCCGATGGCATTACGGCCGGCCTGGGTGGCAGCAGAGTGGAAGAGGACATCCACGGAAGGGCGGTGGCGATTGACTGGCGGACCCTCGTCCAGGCGTGCCACGTAGTTGGCCCCGCTGCGGGCGAGCTTTAGGTGGGCGTCCCCCGGAGCGATGTAGGCGTGGCCGGGAAGGATGCGCTCGCCGTCGCTCGCTTCCTTGACACGAATCTGACACAGACGATCGAGGCGTTCGGCGAAGGAGCGGGTGAAACCGCCGGGCATGTGCTGGGTGATCAGGATGGCAGGGCTATTGGCGGGTAAGGGCTCGAGTACCTGGCGGATCGCCTCGGTGCCGCCGGTGGAAGCTCCGATGATGATCAGCTTCTCACTGGAGATAAGCGGAGCCTTGAGACATTCGGGCGGTGGTTCGTTGCGGCGCCGTGCACGATGAGGGCGCGAGCGAGCCGCCGCTCGAATCTTCTCGGCGATCTCGTTGGCATACTCAAGCATGCCGCTGCGAATGCCCAGGGAAGGCTTGGCGACGAAATCCAGAGCACCGAGCTCCAGGGCGCGCAGAGTCACTTCCGAACCGGCCTGAGTCAGCGAGGAAACCATCAGCACTGGCATGGGTCGCAAGCGCATCAAGCGCTCGAGGAAATCCAACCCGTCCATGCGTGGCATCTCGACGTCGAGTGTCAGCACATCGGGATTGTGGCGCTTGATCAGATCGCGGGCCGCGATGGGATCGGGCGCCACGGCCACGACTTCCATGTCGGGCTGGCTGTTGATGATCTCTGTGAGCAGGTCGCGTATCAGCGCCGAATCATCGACACACAGCACCTTGATTCTACTGGCGCTCAAGTGGTCTCTCCTGTGGTTCTGGCAGCGCAAGCTGTCCGGTCAGGGCATGTCCTGTGATATCGGCCGCCGGAGAGAGAACTTTAGTGAAGATGCGGGCTATGGCTTACGGATGTAGACGGTCTGGCCACGCAGACGAAAGCGGTCGGTGATATAGGAGAAGTTTTCGGAATGGCCCGCGAACAACAAACCGTCAGGCTTAAGCAGAGGAGCAAAGCGCTCAAGGATGCGGGTTTGGGTCGCCTTGTCGAAATAGATCATGATGTTGCGACAGAAGATGGCATCGAACGGGCCCTGTACCGGCCAACTAGGGGCGAGCAAATTCAGTGGCTGGAAGTCGACCATTGATGCCACTTCGGGACGGACGCGCGCCAACCCCTGATGAGGGCCGCGCCCACGCTGGAAGAAACGCTTGATGCGCGACTCTTCCAGCTTGCTCACCTGTTCCAGCGGATACACACCGGCCCTGGCCTTGGTTAACGCGTCGGTATCGATATCGGTGGCAACGACTTCTGCACGCTGGGGAGCTTGCTGGCCCAGGGCCTCCATCAGGGTCATGGCGATGGAGTAGGGCTCCTCACCGGTCGACGCGGCAGCACTCCAGACGCGGATGCGCCCTGGCCGGCTACGGACGTGGTCGGCCAGCAGTGGGAAGTGGTGCGCCTCGCGAAAAAAGGCGGTGAGGTTGGTGGTCAAGGCATTGGTGAAGGCCTCCCATTCCTTGGCATCGGGCTGTCGCTCCAGGCGAGCCAGGTAGTCACCGAAGCGTGTCAGCCCATAGTGGCGCAACCGCTTGGCGAGACGGCTGTAAACCATCTCGCGCTTGTGCTCGGCCAGCACGATGCCGGCGCGCTGGTAGATGAGCTGGCGGATTCTCGTAAAGTCCGTATCCGTCAGCTCTAGGTCGCGCTCCAGCTTGCTGTCCGACCAGCCGGATCCTGGGTTCGACATGCTGGCACCCTCCCTGGGTACATTCAAAACTCTTCCCACTCCTCTACGTTTTCTGTCGTCGCCTGTGGCTTGACGCTAGGGATAGGGGAGTCATCGCGTTGCGACGACTTCATCTTGTTGGTCCGAGATGATGAGGTGGCAACCGCTTGTTTGCGCTCCCGCTTCGGTGCCTGTTCCATGCCACTACCCTGCAGCCGGAACGCCGCTACTGCGTTGGTCAGCATCTCGGCCTGCTGCTCCAGCTCCCCGGCGGCCCGTGCCGAGCTCTGGACCCGCGAGGCGTTTTGCTGGGTTACCTGGTCCATTTCCGTCACTGCCGAGTTGATCTGGGCGATCCCGTTGCTCTGCTCTTCGGAAGCGGCAGTGATCTCGCCGAGGATGTCGTTGACCCGGGTGGAGGCATCCATGACTTTCGAGATTGCAGCTTCCGCCTGATGAATCAGGGTGGCGCCGCTATCGATCTGACGTGCGGAGCCGTCGATCAGATTGCGAATCTCACTGGCAGCATCGGCGGAGCGACTGGCCAGGTTGCGCACTTCCTGAGCCACCACGGCAAATCCGCGCCCCTGTTCCCCCGCCCGCGCTGCCTCGACAGAGGCGTTGAGGGCCAGGATATTGGTCTGGAAGGCGATGGAGTCGATGACGTCGATGATCTCGGTCATCTTGCGTGAGCCCGCGGTGATTTCATCCATGGTCGACACCGCACGCTGCATCAGCTCGCCGGATGCCCGTGACTCGTTGGCGTTCTCCTCGGCCAGGCCACTGGCCTGGCGCGCATTGTCGGAGTTGTGCTGAACCGTCGTGGTCATTTCCTCCATGCTGGCGGCTGTCTGTTGCAGTGAAGCCGCCTGCTGCTCGGTGCGTGCCGAGAGGTCTTCGTTACCACGGGCAATGTCCCGGGCCGCCGGAGTGACGATTCCAATACCGCCGTTGACGTCGTTGACAATGCTGCCCAGGCTCTTGCGCATGATATCCAGCGCATCAACTAGCTGCCCCAGCTCGTCACGACGGCGGGCAGGTGCATCCGCTGCCAGGTTGCCTGAGGCGATCTGCAAGGTGAAGGCACGCGACTCGCGAACGGGTCGAATGACTGCACGCAGCGTCATGCCGCCGATGGTGACCAGCAACAGCAGCCCCGCACCCAGCAGGGCTGCCAGGGCGATCAGCATCTTCCTCTGTCCCTCGCGGGCCTGCTGGGCGAGTGTGCCGGCGGCATCCTGCTTGCTCGCGATAAGCTCATTGACGCTGCCAGCGAGGGTCTCGCCTTGCTCCTGCATCTTTTCGATATGCTCTGGAAGCTTGCTGAAGATATCGAAATTATCTTCGCTTTGAAGCAACGTGATGGCGTGATTGATGCCATCCTGGCGATAGGCAGCCAGCTCGGCATCGAAGGCATCGGCGATGCTGCCTTGATTGGTTTCCCGAGCACGGAACGTTGACCATAGCTGGTCAAGATCACCTTCGATGCTGGCCAGCTGTTCGGCGTATCCCGATTTCTGGTCAACGAGCTCGAATCGATCGCTGCGGGAAAGTAGCTGGTGCGCCTGAGTGGTCAGCTGGTCGATCTGCTGCAGACGTGCGACATCCTGTAAACCGTCGCGATCCAGGGTACGCAGCCGTTCCCCCGAGGTTTGGAGGCCGAAAAGGCCCAGTGCACCGCTGGCGACAAGAAGCACTCCGGCCACCAAGACCATGGAGACGATGCGAGCACGCAGGCTGGTCAGACTGGCGCCTGCAAACCAGCCGGCCAGGCCTCGGCGCTTGAGCTGACCCTTGTCCAACGTGAACCCGCGACCTTTCCCGTCACGAATTCGAGCGTAAGCAGCTTCAGCACGCTCGACATCCTCGCGTGAAGGCTTGACGCGCACAGATGCATAGCCTTTTACCTCTTCCCCTTCGACGATAGGGGAGACGTTGGCCTCGACCCAGTAATGGTCACCGTTCTTGCGCCGGTTCTTTACCAATCCCTTCCAGCTCTCGCCGGCCTTCAGCGTATCCCAAAGATTCTGGTAGGCCACTTCGGGCATGTCAGGGTGACGTACGATGTTGTGTGGGGCCCCCAGAAGTTCATCGTGATCGAAGCCGCTAACCTCGACAAATGCCGGGTTGGCGTAGGTAATACGTCCCTTGAGATCGGTGCGTGAAATAAGGAAGTGGTCGTCGTGAAGCAGATATTCCTGCTGAGTGACTGGCTGGTTGTTTCGCATGGTGTTCCCCTGCAGCGGCGTACGTCGATATCGTTGTTATTTAGTGGGGTGGCTCGAGTGTCTAGAACGACTCCCAGTCGCCGTCGCTCCGGGTCGTCCGGGCCGTGTCGGCGGGAGGTTTCTCTTGTGTACGACGCGTCATCAAGGCTGGCATCCAGCGCGATAAGTCATCGTTATCATTGATGGGCCGGTTGTCTCCGGCAGCACCCGAGGTCTCGAGTTGAAACCGGTTAACGGCGGCTTTGAGGCGGCTGGCCTCGGCCTCCAACTGGTTCGCGGCACTGGCGGCCTGCTGGACTAGATCAGCGTTTTGCTGAGTGACTTGGTCCATCTGGGTGACGGCATCGTTGACCTGGCCAATGCCGCTGCTCTGTTCATTCGAGGCAGAGGCGATTTCGTCCATGATGTCGCTGACACGCTGTACCGCCGCCACAATCTCGCCCATGGTCTTGCCTGCCTGGTCGGCTCGGGATGTGCCGCGATCGACCTGGCTTACCGATGTCTCGATCAGTCCACGGATCTCGCGTGCAGCATCGCCGGACCGGCTGGCCAAGTGCCCCACCTCTTGAGCTACCACGGCGAAGCCCTTGCCGTGCTCGCCGGCGCGAGCTGCCTCCACGGAAGCGTTCAACGCCAGGATGTTGGTCTGGAAGGCGATACTGTCGATGGTCCCGATGATCTCGGCGACACGATGGGAGCTCTTGCTGATATCGTGCATGGTGCTGACAACGTCGTTGACCACCTCACCCCCTTGCTGGGCTGTCCTTGAGGCCTCCGCGGCCAGCTGGCTGGCTTGGCCGGCATTGTCAGCGTTCTGGGTCACGGTGGAGGAGAGCTGCTCCATGCTCGAGGCGGTTTCCTGCAAGGAGGAAGCTTGCTGTTCGGTGCGGGCCGAGAGGTCGTTGTTGCCGTGCGCGATGCTTTGGGTTCCCTGATAGATGGCGTTGCTGCTGTCGCGCACTGTCGAGACGGTATCGGCCAGGCCGTGTTGCATGGACGCCATGGAGGCGTAGAGTCGACCAATTTCGTTATTGCCGCGCTCAGGGATATGTTGTGCCAGGTTGCCCTGTTGCATTGCCTCGAAGTAGCCAACCAATTTGCCGAGCGGGCGGATGACATTGACTGTCACCCCCCAGAGCACCACCGCCACGGTGCCGGCAGCGATCACCAGGCCGGCAATCATCATCCACTCAAGCACCTCGACCAGGCCGAGAAAGCCGTTGTAGAGTCGGGCACCGCTCTGTTCGGCGTCGACGAAGAACGTGACCGCATCGTCGTAGAAGGTCTCGGTAAGTGCTTCTACATCGGGGGCGAGCGCCTGAAACTGTTCTGCATCTCCGGCCACCAGTGCCTGCTGCTGTGGCCTCAGGCCATCACTCATCAGGCGGGCGAAGCTCACCTGTAGTTCATCGATCATGACCGCCCGGTCGCCGGTTCCCGGCAGTGCCAGGAACTCCTGGAAGGTAGCTTCAACCTTCGTCAGATTGCCCTGCAGCTCCACGGCCTGGCGTTGAATTGCCTCGCTATCCTGTGGCCCATCGCTGTCCAGCAGGCGCGCTTGCAGGTCACGCAGTGCAACCTGCGTGAACAGCATCTGAGTATTGGTGCGATTGAGCGAGGACTGCTGGTCCACGTTGACCTGGTTGAGTGTCTCCAGTGCGGCCTCACTGTGGCGAGCGGCATACAGCCCCAGGCCGCCCAGCGCGATGATCAGTGCGGAGAACACTGCTAACACCAGGCTCCAGCTGAGGCGCACCGTCATGTTGTCGAGTAGTTTCACGTTATCGTCCCTGAGCGGTCAGGTGGTGGTGGCGGATTCGCGCGGTGTGACCCTGTGTTCAGCGGTGCTGGATACCTGGGGACCCTGGGCCGGAGATGTTTGGTCATCCCGCTCGGACCGGGCCTGACGCGGACTCAGGTGAAAGTGAGCTACCTGATCACGTAGGTGCTGGGTCTGTATGCTCAGTCGCTGCGATGCCTGAGAGTGCTCCTCCACCAGCCCAGAGTTTTGCTGGGTCATCTGGTCCATCTGGGTCACTGCCAGGTTAACCTGCTCGATACCGTGGGTTTGCTCCTCTGAGGCAGCCGAGATCTCGCCGATCAAGGTGGTCAGCTGTTGGATATCGCGCACCATGCCGGTAATGATCTCTCCGCTCTCCTGTACGAGGCGGGTGCCCTCGGTCACCTTGGCGTCTGAACCGTCGATAAGTGTCTTGATCTCGCCGGCGGCCTCAGAGCTCCGACTGGCCAGCTTGCGCACTTCCTCTGCGACCACGGCAAAGCCCCGGCCATGCTCTCCGGCTCGAGCGGCCTCCACCGAGGCATTGAGGGCCAGGATGTTGGTCTGGAAGGCAATTGCGTCGATGGTGTCGATGATGGTCGACATCTGAGTCGCACTATCGTTGATCTCGTTCATCGAAGCGGCGACCCGATCCATGGCGTCGTGACCGCGTTCCGCATTGTCGGCGGTTTCGTGCGCCAACGTACTGGCCTTGCCGGCATGGTCAGCATTTTGACGTACGGTGGCGGTGAGCTGCTCCATGCTCGAGGCTGTCTCGGCCAGGGACGCGGCTTGTTGCTCGGTGCGGGTGGCCAGCTCGTCGTTGCCAGCGCTGATCTCCTCGACTACGCCATTGACCTCATCCGTACTGCGGTGGATGTGCCCAATGGTATTCTCCAGATTGCTTCGCATGAGCTCGATGTCGAACAGCAGGCTCGCCTGGTCTCCCTTGCGGAGTCTGACAGACCGGTCGAGGTTACCTTGAGCAATGTGACTAACCACTTCGGCCGCATAGGCGGGGTCGCCACCCAGGCGGCGGGTAACGCTACGGATGACGAGGCCCATCAGCAGCGTCAGAGGGATACCCACTCCAAGGAGAGCCAGCAAGCTGCGGGTCAGGCGATCAACGAAGGCGGCATCGATATCATTGATATACACCCCAGTGCCGACATACCAGCCCCAGGGTTCGAACACTGTGTTGAGCGACGACTTTTCTGCCAGGGCATCCTCTTCTGAGGCGTGTGCCCAGAGGTAATCGACGATACCATCGTCGTTGTTCACGTCCTCGACGAACTCACGAAACAGGTAGCGGCCTTCTTCGTTCTGGAAATCACGGACGGAGGTGCCGACGGGCAGGCGAGGGTGGGCGAGTAGCTCATAATCGCCGTTGAAGATGTAGACATAGCCGCGGCCCTCGTCATAGGTCATCTCGCGGACTGCGCTGGCGGCGCGAGTCCGGGCCTCCTCTAGCGATAAGTCGCCGGATTCGGCTTGCCGGGCGTGGTCGCGGACAACGTTCAATGCCATGTCGACATAGTCACCCAGCGCGTTCCGCCGCTCTTCAAGCATCGTCTGGCGGTTCTCCCAGGCGCCCCAGGCCATCAGGCAAATCATGCCGATCCAGATGATGCCCAGCGAACCCCACAGTTTCTTTGTCATTGTCAGCTGTCGCATGCTCGTTCCGTCTCTGCCTTACTCGCTGGCTTGTTCCACGAGGGCCATTTCGTCACTGGTCAAAAGCTTGTCGATATCCACCAGCACCAGCATCCGGTCCTCCAGGCTACCCAGCCCGCTGAGGAAGTCTGAGGAGAGGGTCACGCCAAACTCTGGGGCCGGCTTGATCTGCTCCGGCGTCAGGGTCATGACGTCGGAGACACCGTCGACCACGATGCCAACAACGCGGTCGGCGACATTGACCACGATCACGACTGTTTGACCGCCATACTCGACCTTGTCGAGGTGGAACTTGATGCGCAGGTCGACGATGGGCACGATCACCCCCCGCAGGTTGGTGACCCCCTTGATGAAGTCCGGCGCGTTGGCAATGCGGGTGACGTTCTCGTAACCGCGGATCTCCTGCACCTTAAGGATATCGATTGCGTACTCTTCCTCGCCGAGCGAGAACACCAGAAACTCGCGGCTCTGAGCTTCCAGGGTTGCCGCATCGAGGCTGGGGTTGGTGAGGCTGCTCATGAGACTTCTCCTTCGGTTTGGAGACGACGCTCCAGGTCGTGATGAGGACGTTGCTGATGCCGCGCCTCTTTCTTGGCGCGGTTGAGACGGTGTAGATCAGCGATGTCGAGGATCAGGGCGACGCTGCCGTCGCCCAGGATGGTCGCGGCGGAGATGCCTGGCACCTTGCGATAGTTGGTCTCGAGGTTCTTGACCACCACTTGTTGCTGTCCGACTAGGTCATCCACCAGCAAGGCGTAACGACGTCCTTCTCCCTGCACGATGACGGCGATGGTGTCGTTGAGCTCAGTCTTGGCATTGGCCACGTCCAGCGCTTCGTGCACGGCAACGACCGGCAAATACTCGTCGCGCACCTTGAGCACCACGTCGTCACCAGCCATGGGGTAGAGGTTGTCTCTGGAGGGCTGAAGTGATTCGAGTACGGTCGAGAGCGGCAGGATGAATACTTCGTTGCCGACCTTGATTGACATGCCGTCAAGGATGGCAAGCGTCAGTGGTTGCACGATACGAATGGTGGTGCCCTTGCCCCTGGCCGACATGATCTGCACCTGTCCGCCCATGCCCTGGATATTGCGCTTGACCACGTCCATCCCGACTCCGCGGCCGGATACGTCGGTAACTTCCTTGGCAGTGGAGAAGCCTGGCGCAAAGATCAGCTGCCACACCTCGTCATCACTCATGTTCTCCGAGACAGGCAATCCGCTTTCCTGAGCCTTGGCCAGGAGCTTGTCACGGTCGAGGCCTGCGCCGTCGTCACTTACCTCGATAATGATGTTGCCGCCTTGATGCCTGGCTGAGAGTGTCAGCTTGCCCGTGCGAGGCTTGCCATTGGCCTCGCGCACTTCCGGTGGCTCGATGCCGTGGTCGAGGCTGTTGCGGACCAGGTGGGTAAGGGGGTCGATGATGCGCTCGGTCAGGCTCTTGTCCAGTTCGGTGGACTCGCCCTCGGTAACCAGCTCGATCTCCTTGCCAAGCTTGCTGGATGTCTCTCGTACTACGCGAGGAAAGCGGCTGAAAACGAAGTCCATGGGGATCATGCGTACTGACATGACGGCTTCTTGCAGGTCACGGGCATTGCGCTGTAACAGGCTCATACCGTTGAGCAGACTGGCGTTGCTCATACCGTCCATCTCGCTGACGGTCTGGTCGAGCATCGACTGAGTGATGATCAGTTCACCGACAAGGTTGATGATCTGGTCGACCTTATCCACCGACACACGGATTGAGCTGGATTCGCTTGCCTTGGCCTTTTTCGGCTTGGGCTCGTCGGAACTGGGCTTGCCAACCTTGGATGCATCCGCCGTGGTGTTGCCGCCATCGGTCTTGGCTGGTGCAGCAGCGGCTTGGGCGGGGGGCTGTGCGGACTCGCCGGACATGCTGCTATCAGGATCGGATGTTTCACTGACATCGCCGCCTGAAGCCGGCGTGGAGGGCGGAACAATGGCCTCCTCGCTCTCGTCGACGCGAATGTGCACCTGCTCGGGTTCGGTGATGAAGCACATTACGGCTTCGATATCGTCGCGGCTCACAGCCGTGGTCAAGGTGACCTCATAACACTGCTGGTTGCCATCCTGGGCCTGTATCTCCCCTAGCTGCTCCAGCTCTTCGACCAGTAACGCACGGTCCTTGTCACTGACATCGAGAAGCGCCACTACCAGCCGCTGCTCACCGTCTGCGTCTGCCACGCTTTCAGGGGGGGTGGTGGTGCTGATCCCCCCAGTGTCTGGCTGTGTGGTGTTATCCGGGGGAGTCTCCGATGCACGACTTGGTGCTGGCACGTCCTCGGCCCCCTCGAGCCCCTTGCCGATCTCCTCCAGGGCGAGTTGCTGGAGGGTCTGACAGATGCGGGCGAAGGCCTCCTGATTCGGCTCCTCGTCGTTGCGGTAGGCGTCGAGCTGGTCGTGCAGCATATCCTTGGTTTCCAGGAAGGTGTCGATGATGTCTCGGCGCAGCGTCATCTCACCGCGGCGGGCATGGTCGAGCAGGTTCTCGAACAGGTGGGTGGTTTTCTGCAGGACATCGAAGCCGAAGGTGCCAGCGCCGCCCTTGATGGAGTGGGCCGCGCGGAAGATGGCATTGAGCTGTTCGGCATCCGGCTCGTCGATATCCAGCTCGAGGAGGTGACGCTCCATGTCGGCGAGAAGCTCTTCCGCCTCCTCGAAAAATGTGTCATAGAAATCGGTGATATCCATGCGCTACCCCTGCCCTGAAAATGTGATGCCCAGTGTCGGGCCTTAGTCCGTGCCGAGGGCGCCCCGAAGGCTCTCGGTAAAGCGTTCCACGGGAGCCGTATCCACCTGTGGCATGCGTCGACCTAGTGGCGATGGCGCTCCTGCTCCGTTGAGAGTGCCCGGTCGACGAATTCGCTGAGCGACTTCATCGAACAGCACCAGCAGTTCGATACGTCGATTGATCGGGTCGCTGGCATCGGTTTCCGGCATAGGTACTCTGTCTGCAAAGCCGGAGACGCGTAGCAGCTTGTTCGGATCCAATCCGCCGGCGACCAGTTCGCGCCGTGAAGCATTGGCGCGGTCACTGGAGAGTTCCCAGTTGCTGTAGCCGCGATAACCCGTCAGGTACGCCAGGTTGTCGGTATGGCCACTGATGCTGAGGTCGTTATCGAGCTCATTCAGCAGCGGTGCTATGGTTTGCAGCAGGTCGCGCATGTAGGGGGCAATCTGGTTGCTGCCGAGGTCGAACATGGGACGTTGATCAGTATCCAGGAGCTGAATACGCAGTCCCTCAGGCGTCATCTCGAACCGCAGCTGCTGACGCAGCTGGCGAAGGTCAGGGTCGGCGTTGATGGCTGTCTCGATGCGCTGCTGGAGGTCGCGAAATGCGCGCCGCTGAACATCGCTGGGCCGGGTCTGCTGCCTGAGATCAATACGCGCTCGCTCCCCCTCCGCATGTGTGGGGTCCGGGCCGCCGCCAGGAATGACATTTTCGCTCTGGGCCTGGCCGTCGCCACCGGTGATCGCCGTGACTAGGGGAGTGCGGAAGTACTCGCCTACGGCCTCGCGCTGGGTTGGTGTTGACTGTGACAGGATCCACATCACCAGGAAGAGCGCCATCAGTGCGGTCATGAAATCTGCCAGGGCTATCTTCCAGCTGCCGCCGTGGTGCTGATGCACTACCTTCTTGCGGCGGATGATGATGGGTCGACGGTCGTTGCTCATGCGCCCCCTTCACTCGCTTTGGGGTTGCGCACATACTCCTCCAGTTCGGTGAAACCGGGGCGCTCTTCGCTGTGCAGTGCCTTGCGACCGAACTCCACTGCCAGTTGCGGTGCATAACCGTGAAGGCTGGCCATCAACGTGACCCGCATGCACTGAAGCACCTTCTCGACTTCTTTTGCCTGACGCTCCACTCGGCTTGCCAGCGGGTTGACGAAGCCGTAGCCGGCGAGGATGCCCAGGAAGGTGCCAACCAGAGCGTGTGCAATCATCTGGCCCATCTGGTCGGGAGCCGCATCGGCCGCGCTCAGCGCCTTCACCACGCCCATTACGGCGGCGACGATGCCGAAGGCCGGCATGGCGTCGCCCACCTTGGCGATGGCGTCGATAGGGATGTGTGCCTCCTGCTCGAAGGCTTCGATCTCATGGAGCATCAGTTCATCGATTTCCATGGGCTCCATGGTCCCGCTGACCATCAAGCGCAGGTAGTCGGTAAGAAAGGCCATGATGGTAGGATCGTCCAGGATTCGTGGGTGCTCGTTGAACAGGGCACTGTCCTGTGGGTTATCAATGTCACGCTCGATGCCCAGCATCCCGTCGCGACGGATCTTGACCAGTATCTTGTACTGAACTGCCATCAGCTCCATGTACAAGGACTTGTCGTAGCGCTTGGAGCGGCGCAGACGGCCGAAGATGCGAAAGGTGGCCTTGATGGCCTTGCCATTGTTGGCGGCGATAAAGGCGCCGATACCGGCGCCGCCGATCATCAGGAACTCCGTTGGCTGAAAAAGCGGGCCGAGATGACCGCCCGCCAGCGCGAAGCCTCCGAATACGGAAAGCAGTACCACAAGGTAACCGATGGGTATCAGCACAGCCGCTATCCCTTAACCGAATCGTGGGTTGAAGTTCTTTCCCAGTTATCGGCGAGGCGGTGGCAGACTTGAGGGAGGGGGCGAAAAGAAACGCCCCGGGAGGTTGGCTCTCGGGGCGTATCGGGTTCAGGCGAGACGTCGTGGCCGTACTTTTTCCAGATGCCTGCCATCGGTCTCGTGCATGTCGGCCTCGCGCCGACGTCGTGTTTTTCCGGCTCGGGAAGGGGGCTGGCAGATGCCGCATACGTAATCGTGCGTGGGGCTGTGGGCGTGCGCCACAAAATGCCCTGAACAGCGAGTGCAGGTAGAAAGCTGCAGCAGGTCGCTCTCGAAGAAGCGAATCAGCGTCCAGGCGCGAGTCAACCCGAGTGCGGCCTCGGCGTTGTCGCTGTCGATCTGTTCTGAATAGAGGCGGTAGGCCTTGATGAAGGCGGTCATGCGCTCGCAGCCCTGATCCTCTCGAAGGCGGATGTAAATGTTGTAGAACAGCGACGAGTGGATGTTGGGCATCCAGGTGATGAACCAGTCGGTGGAGAAGGGCAGCATCCCCTTGGGGGGCGACATGCCGCGAATTTCCTTGAACAGCCTCACCAGGCGCGCTCGACTCAGGTCGGTCTCTGTCTCCAGTACCTGCAGTCTCGCGCCCAGCTCGATTAGGTCGATCGCCAGCTGCACCTGCTGCATCTCTATCAGAAGGCTCTTGTCAGGCATGGCGATCGCCTCGGGGCTGGTCATTTGCCCTAGAAGCCATCAGCAGCGAAGCATGCAGCGAGGCGAGACCCTGCTCACGAGGGTTTTCCGTTATCTGACGCAGCTGTTCGGAACTATTGATGCTGAAGTGGCAGAGCAACTGGTTAGTGCGTGATAGGCGAGTGAGCTGACGAGCATTCAGCCCTTCAATCAGAGCGGCAGTCTCGTCATCGAGCTTCAAGCGGAACATCGCCTCATCGCGATCCGCACCGAGCAGGCGCTGGGCGAGCAGCAAGTAGGCCAGGTTCAGCTCCTGGATCTCTTCGCACAGTGTGTTGGATGTCATGGTTCCCTGGCGACGTCTTCTTGTCCGGCCGTCGGGCGGCCAGGTGATTTTTTAGTCCGCGGGGCGTGCCGGCGGCCTGTCGTGGGAGCCATTGTCATCGCCAATCATGGCGATGCAATCTTCCTAAAGAGGTAGGGGAGTGGCGGAGGTGCGACGGATGATGTTTCTAATGCTCAAAAGATGAACAGAATCAGATGGCTAATGTGTTGCTGGTTGTTGCTAACCATGCTTAGCTTTTTACATTTCTTTACATTATCAGGCTATGTGACGGGTTCCTTTTCTCGCGGTGCGCGCTCGTATACCCACACCAGAAGCTCAGCGATGACCTGATAAAGGCGAGGTGGTATCTGGTCGTCCAAGTCGAGTTGCATCAGCAGTCCCACCAACTCCGGGGCGTCGTGGACATGGATGCCCTGCCGCTTTGCCTCGGCAATGATGCGTTCCGCCAGCTCCCCATAACCCTGAGCGATGACGCGTGGGGCGTCGTCGCTACCCTGATAGGCCAGAGCTACGGCCTGGCGGCGCTGTTGGTTCGGATCATGAGGCGGCATCGGTAGGCTCCGTCGTCAGGCGCGACAGTGTAACGGCTACATCCTCGAAGCCATGGCCACTCAGGCGGGCCTTGAGAGGAGCGAGCCCTTCCCGCAGGCGTTCAAGGGTGTCGCTATCGGCAATCTGCATATCGATCTCGAGTTGTGTGGCCTGCATCCATACGGCGGCCTTGATGCGCCCGGCGCCTTGGACATCGAGGTCGATGTCGGAACGCCAGGTGCGCTGAGAATCCTCTCCGGCCGATTCATCCTGCGCTCCTTCCCTCGATTCCTGCTGCCCGGCGGGTGGCTGAATCAGCAGAGCCATAAACAAGCCGCTCCAGACATCACCTTCCCAGCGAAGCGCCGGAGTCACGAGCATTTCTAGCTGGTGGCGAACGATTCCCTGCAGGCTCTCGTGAACGGGGTCCGGCAAGGCAGCGGGCGGCTGTCGCAGCGTCAGAGGCTCGCTGCCGGTGCCACGAGATGTTTGCACGGTTTCAGCTGGCTGACTGCCTGTAGAGGCCGTGGCTGTAACCATAGCAGGAGCATTGGTAGAAGGTGTCGGGGAGGTGGGTGTCGTGGCGGTGTGTGGTGCGGATGAATGGACAGGCTGATGAGCGACACTCGCGTTGTGTGGGCGAGTGTCGGGTGGCAGCAGAAGTCTCTGCTCCTGCAGGCCGCCAGCGCCAGGTGCCACGGCGGGCGAGAAGCGAAGCACACGCCACATCTGAGGCTCTCGTTCCAGCTGTTGCCGTGGTAGCTCGCCCTTGTACCAACGGTTCAGGTGGGACTCATAGAACAAGCCACTGTCACGCACACTGCCTTCCAGCCGCGAGGCCACATGAGTAGGGTCGGGTGCCTGGCCTGCTGGCACCAGTGGAGTCTTCGTCGTAAGGATTGAGGGTGGTGCAGGAAAGCGCATCAGCAGGTCGGCGATCGTGCGGCCGGCGCTACTCAGGTGCGTCTGGGACGAGGCCGGCGGCGCACCCTCTTGACGGGGAAGTGGCGCCGAGCTTTCAGCGACGCTCGTCGCGGTTCGGGTAGTGGTCTGGGTTTGTGTGGTGCCGGTGCGAGCATCCAGCCTCGAGTCGCTGTGCAGGGCGCGCGGAGCATCAGCCGGGGAGGTTGGCTTGACCGGCTGGTTCAGGTCCTGGGGAGGCGGCGTGTCGACGCGCTTCCCTAGTACCTGATGAAGGAGTGTGTCCAGCAGCGGCGTGATTCCGCTCACGTCAGGCTCTTATTGTCCGGCGACAGACTAGAGGTGTGTTTACCCGCTCTGACACCGTAGGCGCGGCTGAGGTTTCGTTGACGGCGAGACGTGTCGATCAGCTCCCCCAACTCGTCGCGCCTCGCCATCAGGCGATCACGCACGTGAAGGTTGTTCTCGAGGATCTGCTCGATCAATTCTGCCTTGCGCCGTTGATGTTCCTCCGTGAGCGGCACCGTTGCGTCCAACCGTTTAAGCTGCTCTGTCTGTAGTACGTAGTACGCTTCGTAGGAGACCAAGGTCTCCCACTCCTGTCGGCTGGTAGCCTCCAGCATGCGGCGAGTTTGTTGCAGCAGGGTCTCGTAACCGGCCACCACATCCTTGGACGAAAAGGCATAGGAGGTCATGGAGGTTAGCCTTGAGCCGATGCAGGTCCGCCGATCTCTTTCCAGGCGCCGGCAATATCTTCGAGGATTGCTTCCGCTTGGTTGAGGCTCTCGACATCGTTGCGCAGATTGGCCGCCAGCAGCAGGCGCGTTGTGTAGTCGTAGAGTGAAGCCAGTCGCTCGGCGATCTCACCGCCTTTTTCGGCATCCAAAGCAGCTGACAGGCCGTTATTGATGATATCCATGGCCTTGGAGATCGCCTTGCCTTTCTCGGCAGTATTTCCAGCCTCAAGATGGATGCGGGCCGTGCGGATCGCGGCGATGGCGCCATCGAACAGCATGACGATCAGCTGGTGGGGGCTGGCAGACATGACGCCACTCTCGACGCCGACTCGGGCGTAGGCACTGGCGCCGCGTCCGTACGCGGCGGCTCCTCGCATAGCTGACATGGTGTTGTCGCTCCTGTTTGGTTATGGCCGCAAGGGGCCAGGGCGAATATCGTGATGTGGCCAATTTGGGCGAAGTGTGCCAGATGTCGCCAAGTGCGGTGGATCGAACAACATCAAGCTACCCCATTATTTCGGTCTATCGGCATCGAGCGGCCGGACTTTAACGTGGCGGTTCCCCTCAGCAGGTTTCAAGTGGGAACGGGAATCTCGTGGACGACCTTGCCCAGGTGTCTCGAAATGTCTCCTTGCATGACCTCGCCGAGGGCTTGACCGGGCGGCTCGGTCTTCTTGGTCAGCTGAATACGGTTGGGGCGCCCTTGGCTGTCGAGGCCTTGTACCCAGCCCATATCGCCTGATGCGAACATCACTAGCGAGCCAACGGGGTATAGGCCGAAGCGCTTGATGTAACTTTTGACCCACCGTTGATCGAAGCGGTCTGGCTGGGACAGGAGGTGGCGATAGATCTCATCGATCCGGTGGGCGGAGCGATCCGGTCGGTCACGTCGCATGGCTTCGACCACATCGACAATGGCTGCGGCTCGCGCCAGTTCATGAAGTTCGTTGCTCTGCAACCTGCGTGGGTAGCCGCTTCCGTCAAGGCGTTCGTTTATGTTTTCGACAACCGAGGCGAGAACGCCGCGTGATAGCCAATGGCAGTGTGTCGTGCGCTCTAGCAGCAGAGGCACATGCTGTTGAAGGCGCGCGTATTGGTCAGAATCGAGCACTTTGGCTTCGAGCAGCTCGGTGGGAAGAAGTGCTTTACCGAGGTCGTGGATCATGGCGCAGGCAATCATGGCCTTGCATAAGTCCCGGGGAATTCCATCGAGGCCAGCCAGGTTCAGCAGTTGGACGGCGACCGCCAGGCAGTGGCGTACCAGGCGTGGTTCGTGTGGGAGGCAGCGGGTGGCGAACAGGAGCGCACTGCGGTCCTCGTCGTGAAGCTGGAGGAGGCGGTCGGCGTGGCGAGAGAGTTGTACCGAGTCGATAATGCCACCTTGCTGAAGTTCCAGCATCTGAGCGTCCAGGTAGCCGGCGATGCGAGCCAGCCGCTTGGCCATTGGCGTGGCGTACGCCTGGGTGTTGCGCCTCCCTATGCCAGGTGGGGCAGTGGTGCTGGCCTGGAATAACAGCGATGGCAGCCGGGACGCCTCTCCTCCCTCGTCGTAACGGGCGGCTTCGCGCTCAATCTCTCGTACCAGATGCCAGAGCTGACGCTCCTGGTCCGGGCTCCCCCCCTTGAACTGGAAGCCGACCTGGAGGCTCTGGCGCTCGGTGTCGACTTTCTGGTGGCGTGATTCGGCGTGTGCTAGAAACCGTGTGCCGTCGGGAAAGCAGAGCTCTATCTCGAGCGGTTGGCCGGCCTCTGCTAATATCCCGCCTGCGGTCAGTGGCAATTCGAGCTGGCAGCCTTCCAGTGAAAGGTCCTTGAGATCGCCCTGGGCAGAGTGCCCGTGGTCATCACGCAGGACTCCACCGACCTCCATTCCCATGCGCAGGCGTGCTCTGAACGAAGAGCGCCGCTGCAGCTCTTCCAGGTGCAGCGGGTAGTCACTGACGCACAGCAGGCGACCGTCTTCCTCCCGGCAGGACTGGGCGGTAATGGCTGGGGTTCGTAGCATCTTGCCCTGGACTTGCCCCAGAATCCGAAATGGATGCTCCTGGCGTAGCGTGATGGCGAGTTCACGGATGGCGCTGATGTCCAGGGTCAGGGATTCGCCGGGTATCTGGTCTATCAGAAGCACTGGATCCGGCTTGCCACCAGCGTCCAGTAACTGCAGAGAGGCACCGCCCGGCTCCATTAGCGCATCCAGCAGCGATTCTACCTCGTTGGGGCGCTCGATCCGGGTATAGCCATCATCGGTTTGCGACATCCTTGCCTCGTGCTGGTCATCGTATTGATCTCGCTAGATTATCGGCCGTTTCAAGAAAGTCTTTAGTGTTCTGATATCTGTGCGAAAGCAGACTCAAGTCAAGGCTGGTTCGGTCGATAAGGCGTTGTAATATGGCAAACGTCTAATTCTTTGCCTCCGGCTGGCGCGAGAGCGCCTAAACTCAAGTGAAGAACGCACATACCGATGTGCCGGGGCAGCGATATGGCATATGAACCACGTGGACCATCAGGCAAGCCTGGCGCTCAAGGTGTTGCCCTTCATCCGGTGGCTCTGGCCAGAGCAGTGGGTGAGGCAGAACCCGTTGCCCATGTCCTGCTTGATGTGGATAGTCGTATTCTTTGGGCGAATCCAATGTTCTGGCGGCTTCTGGGGCAGCAGGAGCCGCTAGCTGCTGGTGCCCGATTTGGCGATATTGTGACGCTGACCAGCTGGCTTTCGCATGGTCGCGACCTCGAGATGGAAGGGCCATGGCACCGTGTGTGGCTCAGTGCAGCTGGTAGCCAGTCTCCCAGGCCTTTCCTTATGGCGGAAACCTGCCCTGTAAGCGATGAGCTAGCAGGTGCGAGGATGCTTTCTTTCATCGACCTGCGGGCGGGAGGAGGTGCTCGGGTACCGCCTTTCGCCGATCCTGTCACTGGGCTTCCCAGTACCTGGATATTCGAGGATCGGCTCCAGCATGCCATGGATCGTGCCGACCGCCTTGAGCAAGGGGTGGCGGTGATGTTGATCCGCCTCGATCGTGCTAGCCGGGTGCTACGTGAGCACGGCGAGGCGATGGTTCATCAGTTGTTGCAGCAGGTCAGTCGTCGCCTGGCGAGCACGCTTAGGGTAGAAGACAGCATTGCGTATCTGGGACGTTATCGCTGGGGGGTACTGGTTGAGCACCCGGTAGCGCCTGAGAGTCTGCAGACCGCGGCGCTGAGGTGTCTGGAGGCGATGGATGCCCCCTTGTCGGTGGATTCCCCGCCGCTGTTGATGAGTTTGTCGATCGGGATTGTGTTCTACCCCGATGATGGTGGCTCGCCCGCTTCTCTGTTGGCCGGGGCTGAGCAGGCGCAGCGACATGCCGGGCCAAATGGCTATGCCTTCCTTGACCGAGCGCTGAAGCGCCAGTTGGCAGACAGGTCTGCATTCCGTGAAGAGCTTCAGCTTGCCCTGATGGAGCCTGGTCGTCATTTTGGTCTGGTCTACCAGCCTCAGTGGAGCCTGGAAGAGGCGCGCTGCACCGGCGTGGAGTGCCTGGTGCGCTGGCGTCACCCTCGGCGAGGGTGGCTGCTTCCCGGTGAGTTTCTTCCTGAGGTCCGGGATATGGGGCAGATGGTTCGCCTCAATCGCTGGGTGCTTCAGCAGGTGGTCAGCCAGCGGCAGCTCTGTGCGGCGAAGGGGTGTGCACTGGCCAGGCTCGAGCTGTCGGTCAATGTCGATGTGTCTCTGCTGTCGCAGGCGCTTTTTGATGGGCGTACGCTGGATCGCTTCTTGCGCGAAATGAAAGAAGATCTCGCGGGGATAGTTCTGGAGTTCGATGGTGAGGTGCTTGCCGGGCTGGATGAGTCCCATGACCTCATGTTGCGAAGGTTAGCTCGCGCGGGGGTGCGGCTGGTGGCCGATAATCTCTGCGGCGACGTGTTGGCGTTGCCCAAACTGGCGCAACTGCCGATCTCCGGAGGAAAGGTAGGGCGGGAGTTGGTAGCGTCTCTGGGGGCTCCCCAATCTGACGCGGTTCTCGCAGCGCTGGTCGCTGCCTTGGGTGCTCTGAATATCGAGATGACGGCCGTTGGCGTTGAAGATCTTGCTCAGCAGGAGGTGGTTGATCGCTATGGGGTGACCAAGGCTCAAGGGTATTTCATTGCCGAGCCGATGGCTGTGGAAGTCCTGGCTGACTGGCTAGAGGCTCATTCCTCAGGCTGAAGCGTTGAGTTGTCCCTCGCCTCCGCGCTGGCGGCCCTTAGCGGTGTAGGGGCGGGCTTCGACAATGCTTTGCAGGTAGTCAAGCATCTGGCGATTGTGTTGGGTGCGAACAGAGATAAGGCGGCCATTACGCTGGTTCTGGCGTGCAGTTTGCTGCGCCAGTTCCAGCATTGTCTGCCACTCTTCCAGGCAGCCAGCATCCTCTGCGGCTTGACGCGAGCCCTCGGCATCGGCGGTGTAGCCAAGTCGGCGTTGCACGGACAGGCGGCTTTTCTCAGTGGCTTCCAGCGACTCCAGCAGGGCCTGCTTGTCAGCAGCCAGCTGCTCAAGTGCCGTTCCTTCCACCTGGCCGGCAAGCAGCAGCTCCTGCTCTTGGGTGAGCAAGCGGGTAAGCGCCTCCAGTCGGGAGGCTTGAGTCTCTATGAGTCGTGACAGGCTCACTTGCTTCCGCCTTCCTGGTTGAGGAGATCCTGGACGCTGGCGATCAGGCCATCGGCGATGCGTTCTGCGCGAATATCCAGCTTGCCTTCACGAATGGCTTCACGAATTTCCTCGACGCGGGCGCTATCGATGTCCTGGCTGGTGTCGGCAGCCGCCTGACTCAGATGCGTCATGCTGGCGGGGCCGGCGTCCTGCTGCTTGCCCCCCTGGAGACCCTGGACCTTCTGAGTCTCCTGGCGTGACTCGACCTGCGTCGGGCGGGTCAGGTTGGGGTGCTGGTTGTCAATTTTCACGGTGGTTAGCCTCGTGAGCAATGCGTTACACAGGCTATCGGCCATCCGGGCGAGAACTTTAGCCCCTATGGCGATTGTCTTGTCTCAAGTGTGGCGGTCGTGGTTTCAGAAGTCCACAGAGACCCGCCCCGGTCCCACAACCCTTCCTTCGAGTATGAGGCGGTCGGGAAGTCTCACCCGAACGCTGTCGCCCATGCCGCCTTCGTCAATGGCCTCGCCCTCGCGCTGTACTCGAAAGCCGGTACCGGCGGCTTCCACTTGCACGCTATCCCTGCGATAGACCAGGCGTGGCGACTGCACATGGTGCTCCTGGAGTGTCTGTCCCGGGGCAAGAGGGCGGGTGGCATGCTGGCCGATGGCGTCCTCGAGCGCCATCACGGTACCGCCTGGCAGTCGCCCCAGGTTGCCGCGTGCCAGTGTCAGGTCGCTTTCGCGCAGAGGCTGGCCCCGCTCAACGCGTTTGACCACCTCGACATAGCGGCCGACCATCTCGACGCTGGCCTGCAGGTATCGCACCTGGCGAGCGTCTTCTCCGCATCGCACGCCCACGGAGACGCGGCTGCGCAACTCGGTTTCTGGGTTGGGCAGGAACGGGGTGGGGTTCTCACACTCGCCCAGCCGCGCGCTGGGGGGTGAAACCTCGATAACCACCTCCTCACCGAAGGTGCTGGCGCGTTCGTAAAGTAGAGCCTGTACCCGTTCCAGCATCAGGCGCTCGTTGGCCGCCGAGGGCAGAGGCAGCGCCGTGAATAGCAGGAGCCAGAGGAGTCGTTTCCAGAGAGGGCCGGGCATGTGGACACCGCCGGGTTGTAGGTGGAAGTAGTTTCGCTGGTTGATTCTAGACCTCAGGCAGGTTCGGTATCTCGTGAAATAGGCGTATCGAAGTCGGCTGTTCTTGCCTTTGGGGTGACGGCTTGCGCACTACTCTTCAGCATCGACAAAACCCCTTTTTGGAGAGTGCGGGGATGATCGACCGGCTCGAAGCATCATTGAACTTGCACCAGCAGGCGCTGGGGCTACGCCAGGAGCGCCAGAAGGTGCTGTCCAGCAATATCGCCAATGCCGACACCCCCGGCTACAAGGCGCGTGACATGGATTTCGCTAGTGCCCTCAAACAGGCCGTGTCCCGCACCGGGCAGGATGGTGTGTCGCTGTCGAGAACCTCTGAGCGTCATCTCGAGGGCAGTGGTGCACCCCTCGGCTCGCGGGACCTGCTCTATCGCGTCCCGGCGCAGCCGAGTCTCGACGGCAACACCGTGGACATGGATGTGGAGCGCTCGCAGTTCGCCGACAATTCGGTTCGCTACCAGTCTGCGTTGACCATCCTCAATAGCCGCATTCAGGGCCTCAAGAAGGCCATGCAGCCCGAATAACCAGGAGCGAGTGCATGTCGATGTTCTCCATCTTCGAGATTTCCGGCTCGGCCATGAGTGCCCAGTCGCAACGCATGAACGTGACCGCCAGCAACCTGGCCAACGCCGATAGCGTGGCAGGTCCCGACGGTGAGGCCTACCGCGCCCGCCAGGTGATGTTCGAGACCCGCGCCCAGTCCCGGGAAGGCATTGGCGGCGTCGGTGTGCGCGAGGTGGTGGAAGACCCCTCGCCAATGCGACTCGAGTACCGCCCCGAGCACCCCCTGGCAGACGGGGAGGGCTATGTAACCATGCCCAACGTCGACCCGGTGGGTGAGATGGTCAACATGATCTCTGCCTCGCGCTCCTACCAGGCCAACGTCGAGGTGATGAACACCAACAAGCAGCTGATGCTCAAGACGCTGACGCTGGGGGAGGGCTAAGCCGTGGCAGCCACAATCGATAACAGCGTGCTCAATGGCATCAATGGCGTCAGCGGATCGCGTGCGGGTGTCGGTACGAAGAGTAACGATTCCGAGGCACTCAACGATAACTTCATGACCATGATGATCGCTCAGCTGAAGAACCAGGATCCGCTGAAGCCGATGGACAATAGCGAGATGGTCTCCCAGCTGGCACAGATCAATACGCTCAATGGCGTCGAGGATCTCAACGAGACCCTGCAGGGTATCGGCAGCCAGATCGATGCCGGCCGCGCCCTGGAGGCCGCGGGCCTGATTGGCCAGGGCGTTATGGTGCCGGGTGATCGGGTGTTGGTGGGGCGTGACGGCGAGGGCAACGTGAACGCCACGCCGTTCGGCATGGAGCTCAGCGAGCCGGCGGAGAACGTCAAGGTCACCATTACTGACGGTGCGGGCCAGGTAGTGCGGCGGTACGACATCGGAGCCGTGGATGCGGGTGTCTCCTCTTTCCAGTGGGATGGCGAGACAGATCAGGGCAACTTGGCTCCCGACGGCGCCTACCGCATTAATCTCGAGGCGAGTCAGGGCGGCGAGGAGCTCTCTGTCGATGCCCTGAACTACGCCATGGTCAATGCAGTGACGCCCACCGATGAGAGCGGCGGCTTCGCTCTGGACCTGGGTGCCGTGCAAGGACAGGTCGGTCTGTCCGCCATCAAGCAGATTCTCTAACCAACAACCACCGGTTACGGCTTACGCAGAGGGAACATCACCATGGGTTTTTCACAAGCGCTCAGCGGCCTGAATGCCGCCGCCTCCAGCCTGGATGTCCAGGGCAACAACATCGCCAACTCCCAGACCGTGGGCTTCAAGAGCTCCAGCGCCCAGTTCGCCGACGTCTTCGCCAATTCCAAGATTGGCCTTGGCACGCGCATGTCGACGGTGCTGCAGGACTTCGGCGAGGGCAACCTGGAGAGCACAGGCCGCAACCTTGATCTCGGTATCAGCGGCGAGGGCTTCTTCCGCTTCAGTCAGAACGATCAGGTGGTCTACTCCCGCAACGGCCAGCTCTCCATGACCGCCGATGGCTATCTGCAGAACGCTCAGGGCGCACGGATCATGGGGTTTGATGCCAATGATGATGGTGTGGTTCTGGCAGGGGGGCAGCCTGAGGTCTTGCAGATCGGTACCGAGGAGTTGGGAGCTAAGGCAACGCAAAATGTGAGCATGGTGGCAAACCTCGACTCGCGTGTTACTGACGATGACTTAAATACTGCTGATATTGGTGGGGCTGAGGTCGATTATCACTTCTCGAGCAACTTTACAGCCTTTGATTCGCTGGGGAACCCCCAGAATACAACTGTCTACTTTAGGAAAACTCCGACCGACAATCAGTGGCTCGCTAAGGTGGCCATAGGTGGTGAGCTCGTCCCACCCGCGACTGCTACAGATCCCAATGCCGGTACAACTCTGCAGTTTGATGCAAACGGTCAGATTACAACCACGCCGGCTAGCATCATTGTGGAAGGTTTCGGTCCAGGTACTGGCGCGAATGACCTTGATTTCGAGATTGATGTTGCCGACTTCACCCAGTTTGGCAACACCTCCCGTACCACCGACCTCCAACAGGATGGTTACACCTCCGGCGCCTTCGTAGGCATCAGCATCGAAGCCGATGGCACGATCATGAGCAACTTCTCCAACGAGCAATCGGTGGCGGCGGGTCAGATCGCTATGGCCAACTTCCGTAACCCCGAAGGCCTGCGTCCGGAGGGCGATAACGCCTGGTCGGCAACTCAGGCTTCCGGCCAGGAACTTGTTGGCGCGCCTGGTACCGGCCTGCTGGGCAGCATCGAGTCTGGTGCCATTGAGGCCTCTAACGTGGACATGGCCCGCGAGCTGGTGGACATGATCGTTACCCAGCGTGCTTACCAGGCCAACTCCCAGACCATCAAAACCCAGGACGAAGTCCTGCAGACCGCTATCAACCTGCGGTAAGAGCGGAGACTGAGTCATGGATCGCATCCTTTATACCGCCATGAGTGGCGCGCGCCAGAGCATGGAGCAGCAGGCGGTGGTCAGCAACAACCTGTCCAACGTCAGCACCACCGGCTTTCGCGCCCAGCTCCACGCCATGCGCGCGGTGCCAGTGCAGGGCGATGGTCCGCTCGACACCCGTGTATCTGTAGCCGCCTCCACGCCTGGGTCGGACTTCACCAGTGGGCCAATCAACCGCACTGGCCGAGCGTTGGATGTCGCGGTGGAAGGTAACGGATGGTTGACCGTACAGGCGGCGGATGGCGAGGCCTATAGCCGCCGCGGCGACTTGCAGGTCGATGGTGACGGCATCCTGATGACCGCCAACGGCCGGCCGGTAATGGGCGAGGGCGGTCCGATACAGATTCCGCTGGGTGCTCAGGTTTCAATCGGTGCGGACGGCACCATCAGTACCATCGGTGCCGGCGAGGATCCCGATGCTCTCGTGCCAGTGGACCGGCTCAAGCTGGTCTCGGCCCCTGAACAGGGCCTGCTGCGCGGCGATGATGGCCTCTTCCGTCCGGCACCAGGCCCCGAGGGAGAAGCCCCCGCGGTGCTGCCGCTGGATGAGGAGGTCTCCCTGGTCAGTGGTGCTCTGGAGGGCAGCAATGTCAGTGCCGTCGAGGCAATGGTGTCGATGATCGACGTGGCGCGCCGCTACGAGATGCAGATGAAGGGCATCAGCACCGCAGACGAGAACGCCCAGCGCGCCAACAGCCTGCTATCGATACAGGGCTAGGTAAGCGCCACACGCTCATTAGCTAGGAATACGACATGATCAAGTCACTCTGGACAGCCAAGACCGGCCTAGAATCTCAGCAGGTCAACCTGGACGTCATTTCCAACAACCTGGCGAACGTCAGCACCAACGGCTTCAAGCGCTCCCGTGCAGTGTTCGAGGACCTGCTCTACCAGAACATGCGTCAGCCGGGCGCCCAGAACAACATCCAGGACCGGCTGCCTTCCGGCATGCAGGTGGGTACTGGCGTGCGCCCCGTGGCCACCGAGCGACTGCACACCCAGGGCGGGCTTGAGAACACCGAGAACTCCCGTGATCTTGCGATCAACGGCCAGGGTTTCTTCCAGGTGCTGATGCCCGATGGCAGCACCGCCTATACCCGTGACGGCAGCTTTCAGCTCAACGAGAACGGTCAGATGGTGACTGCCAACGGCTATCCCCTTGAGCCGGCGATCATCATTCCCGATAACGCCCTGTCGATCTCCATCGGCGAGGATGGCGTGGTCAGCGTGACCGAGCCGGGCACTAGCCAGCCCAACGAGGTGGGACAAATCACCTTATCCACCTTTGTTAATCCCACCGGTCTCGAGAGTGTCGGCGGCAACCTTTACATGGAGACTGCGTCTTCAGGGCCCCGCAATGAAAATATGCCCGGCATGAACGGTGCGGGCCGCCTCTTCCAGGGCTACGTCGAGACCTCCAATGTCAACGTGGTGGAGGAGATGGTGAGCATGATCCAGACCCAGCGTGCCTACGAAATTAACAGTAAGGCAGTGCAGACCAGCGATGAGATGCTGGCACGCCTGAGCCAGCTCTAAGCGATGATGGCAGGAGAGACGGCATGACGACCGGGCGTTTGGGCACACCGAGCCTTTTGCTGGTGGCAGCGCTGATGCTGCTGATGGGCGGCTGCGCCCAGATTCCGCGCGCCTCGGTGGTGGGCGAGCAGGAGCGTATCGAGATCCCTCAGCCGCCGCCGCCGCGGGCCAACGGCTCCATCTATCAGGCTGAGCGCGGTTACCGCCCGCTGTTCGAAGATCGGCGTCCGACCATGGTCGGCGATATCCTGACCATCGTGCTGGACGAGGAGGTCAGTGCCAGTAAGAACAGTCAGTCCAATGCCGATCGTAACGGCTCTTCGAGCCTCGACCTGGCCCAGCTCCCCGATGCACTTGAAACACTCTCAGAGTACGGCTTCGACGTCGAGGGCAACAGTGACTTCAGCGGTGGAGGCGGCTCCGAGGCCAACAACTCGTTTACCGGCACCATTACCGTCTCTGTGCTGGAAGTGCTCAACAACGGCTACCTGCGTGTGCGTGGCGAGAAGCAGATCGCCATCAACCAGGGCACCGAGTTTATCCGTTTCTCCGGGGTCGTCGACCCACGCACCATCACCGGCCAGGGCGCCGTGATGTCGACCCAGGTGGCCGATGCCCGTATCGAGTACGTAGGCGACGGATATATCAGCGAGGCACAGCATATGGGTTGGCTGCAGCGATTCTTCCTCAACGTCTCGCCCTTCTAGCAGGAGTTCGATAGTGAAGCCATCTCCGCAGGTGCGACTCAACTGGTTTTTCACCACTTCGATGGTCTTTTTGGTGCTGTTACTGGCAGCTACCCCGGCGCGTGCCGAACAGATCCGTGAATTGGCGAGTTTTTCCGGCGTTCGAGACAACGCTCTGGTGGGCTATGGCCTGGTTGTCGGGCTGGACAACACCGGTGACCAGACGACACAAGCACCGTTTACTGGGCAGAGCCTGACCAACATGCTCAATGAACTGGGCGTGACAATACCCGAGGGGACCAACATGCAGCTGCGCAACGTGGCAGCGGTGATGGTCACGACGGATTTGCCGCCGTTCTCTCGTCCCGGTCAGCGGCTGGACGTCAATGTCTCCTCTGTGGGCAATGCCCGTAGTCTGCGTGGCGGTACGCTACTGATGACGCCACTGAAGGGGGCGGACGGCGCCACTTACGCCATCGCCCAAGGCAACTTGCTCGTCAGTGGTGCCAGTGCCCAGGGCGGTGGCAGCAGCGTGCAGATCAATCAGCAGGCTGGTGGTCGCATCACGGGTGGCGCCATGGTTGAGAGGGAAGTGCCGCTGGATCTAGGCGCTCGTGGTGGGCTTCTGGAGCTTGAGCTGAACCGCTCAGACTTCGGCACAGCCCAGCGGGTGGTGTCAGCCATCAACCAGGAATTCGGCCGTCCGGTGGCCGCAGCACAGAACGGCCGTGTGATCGCTCTCGATGGCCCCCAAGATAACAACGCTCGGGTCAACTTCATGGCGCGCATCGAGCAGTTGCGTGTCACGCCGACCGAAGCGGCAGCCAAGGTCGTGCTCAACTCTCGAACCGGTGCCATCGCGATGAATGGTCGTGTCACCCTGCGCCAAGCCGCCGTGGCCCATGGGAATCTCGCCATCACTATCGACACCGATGTGGGAGTAAGCCAGCCCAACCCCTTCGGTGGCGGCCAGACCGTGGTAGTCCAGGACACCGAGGTGAGCATCGAGCAGCAACCCGGCACGTTGAAGGTGGTGGAGGGCGCCGAACTGACGGAACTGGTAGATGCGCTGAATACACTGGGGGCAACCCCGGCCGACCTGATGTCGATCCTCGAGGCGCTGAAGGCCTCGGGCTCACTACGCGCGGAATTGGAGATCATCTGATATGGCGCTGAGTAGCGGTCATGGAATTGAAGGCCAGTTTGCTTTGGAGATGCAGGGCCTGCAGCGGCTCAAGCATAGCGCCCGTCAGGACCCTGCGGGTGGTGCCGAGGCGGCGGCGAAGCAGTTCGAGGCCCTGTTCATACAGATGATGGTCAAGAGCATGCGCGATGCAGTGCCGACTACCGGCCTGCTCGACAACAAGCAGAGCGAGCTCTTTCAGTCGATGCTCGACCAGCAGTGGTCTCAGACCATGGCGAGTCGCGGTATCGGCCTCGCCGACAAGCTGGTGAGTGAACTGGAGAACCGTGGCCTGGTGCCGCAGCAAACATCTCAAGCTGAAAACGACCTGATTGCCGGGATTCCGCGTGGAACACCCAAGCCCCTACGTGATGCGATCCAGCCGGATACCGAAGCCTTGCCTGCTGAGGATTCCGCGCCATCTGAACAGAGCGATGCCAAGGGCTTCATGGCCGAGCTTGACGCACGGCCGATGACGAGCAGCCTGACACCCTCTTCTACAGCTGAGGAAGCCATTCAGCGAGCGGATGCGGCCCCGGCGTCTCGAGAGCGCCACGATCTGCCCGATCATGTGCGTACTTTCCTGAGTCGCCTCGAGGCTCCCGCCCAGGCTGCCAGTCGAGCCACCGGGGTGCCGGCCGAGCTGATCTTGGCCCAGGCGGCGCTCGAGACTGGATGGGGGCGCCACGAGATCTCCACACGTGATGGCGGCAACAGCCACAACCTCTTCGGTATCAAGGCCGGTAGTAGCTGGCAGGGAGATACCACCGAGATCGTCACCCACGAGGTTTATGACGGGCGTCGTCAGAAAATTCGGGATGACTTTAGGGTCTACGGTTCCTTCGAGGAGGCTTTCATCGACTATGCCAACCTGATCGGGAACAATCCCCGTTACCAGGCGGTGACCACGGCCGGAAGCCCAGCCGAAGCGGCGCATGCCCTGCAGAAGGGGGGCTACGCCACCGATCCAGCCTACGCCGACAAGCTGATTGCGGTCATGAACAGCATGGGTCCCCTCGAGCAGTCACTGAATCTGGCCAGTGCAGGGTCAATCGGCCTTGGGGCACTGCGATGATTCGACCTCAAGATTTTCGCGGTGCTGCCGATTAACTGGGTAATGGCCAAGGGAATCCCCTCATGAGTATCTTCTCGACCGGGCTCAGCGGCCTGAATGCCGCCCAGAGCGCCCTCAACAGTACCAGCAACAACATCAGCAACGTCTATACCCCGGGGTACAACCGCGAGGTAACCCAGCTCGGCGAAGGCCGTGCTGGTGGCGGCGTGCAGGTCAACGACATACAGCGCCAGTTCAACCAGTACGTGGCTTCACAGCTCAACGCCGCAACCAGCAAGTCCAGCGCGCTGGAGTCGTATAACCAGCAGGTGGAGCAGATCGACAGTTTACTGGCGGATCGAGATGCAGGTCTGGCACCGCTGATGCAGAATTTCTTCTCTGCCATGGAGGACCTGGCAAGCGCGCCTTCGGATCCCGCCGCTCGCCAGGGTGTTTTGGGCGCAGCCGATACCCTGACGGCCCAGTTTCGCTCCTTCGACGGTTACTTGCAGGATATGCAAGAAGGCATCAACGGCCAAATAGCCGATGAGGTCACCCAGGTCAATAATGCCACCGAGCAGCTGGCCGATATCAACCGCGAGATCGCGCTGGCCCGGGCGCGCAGCGGTGAAGCACCCAATAGTCTACTCAACCAGCGCGATCACATGGTCCATGAGCTTAACGAGCGCATGGATATACGGCTAAATATCCAGGACGGCAAGACCTACAACATCAGCCTGCCCAACGGCCAGCCACTGGTCGCTGGCACCCAGCATTACAGCCTCGAAGCGATGAAGGCGCCTAATGACCCCGAGCGCACCGTGTTGGGCTACCGCGACTCCAACAATGATCTAGTGGCGCTGGATGAGGATACTTTGACCGGTGGCACCCTGGGCGGTTTGATGGACTTTCGCAGCGAGACCCTCGACAAGACCCAGAATCAGATCGGTCAATTAGCGGTTTCCTTCGCCGGTGAGCTTAATGCCCAGCATGCCTTGGGTGCCGACCTTGACGGCGAGCAGGGTGGTGACCTGTTCCGTATCGGTGAGCCTCAAGTCTATTCGTATGCCGGCAATGCTGATCCCGGGGCCACGGCAACGGCCAGCTTCGACGAGGCCCAGCTAAATAAGCTAAGAGCTACTGACTATGAGGTGCGGTTAACCGCCACTCCACCAGGAGAGGGTGATTTCGAGGTGGTTCGCAAGGGGAGTGGTGAAGTCGTGGACACCACCTTCGATAACGACACCAACACCTTGAGTTTCGGCGGCATCAACCTCGAGTTTACGAATCTGTCTGGTGCTCAGGCCGGCGATCGTTTCGAGGTGCAGCCGTTACGTCGCGCAGCGGCCGAGATGAAAACCGCAATCGATGATCTGGACAAGATCGCGGCGTCCGGCAATGCCGATTTCGGCACCGGGAATAACGTGAACGCCCTGGAGATGCAGGCACTGCAGGACAAGCTGACGGTGGGCGGGAGTGCTTCCTTCAGTGGTGCCTACGGTGCCATGGTCAGCGACGTGGGCAACCGCACCAATATCGTCCAGGCCAACCTCGATGCCCAGCAGGGGCTGACCAAGCAGCTGGAAGCAGTGCAGCAGTCGGAGTCCGGCGTCAACCTGGACGAGGAAGCGGCGAACCTGATCCGCTACCAGCAGTTCTACCAGGCCAACGCCCGCGTCATCGATACTGGCACAACCATACTCGACACCATCCTTGGCCTGCGTAACTGATCCGGAGAGAGAATACGATGCGAGTCAGCAGCGTTACCATGTACGAGCAGAGCATCTCGTCCATGAACCGTCAGCAGAACGACTTTCTCAAGGTCAGCCAGCAGATTGCCAGTGGTCGCCGTGTGGTCAATCCCTCAGATGACCCCCAGGCCGCCTCGCGGGCGGTGGGCGTTGATCAGGCCCGCGCGGTGACCCAGCAGTTCGCCGACTCCCGAGTCAGCGCGCGTAACTCCCTGGCCCAGACCGAGAGCGTGCTCAACAGCATCGGCGATGCCATCACCAGCGCCAAGACGCTGATGGTGCAGGCCTCCAGCGATACACTGAGCGATGCCGATCGTGAATCCGTGGCCAGTGAGCTGCGCGGTATCTACGAGACGGTGATCGGCCAGGCCAACGCCACCGACGGAAACGGCCGGCACCTCTTCGGGGGCTATCAGGACAGTACCGAACCCTTTGTGCGCAAGACGGTGGGTGACGAGACCTTCATCGAGTATGTCGGTGACGACAAGGGGCGCGAGCAGCGCATCGACGCCTCACGGAAGATGAAGGTGGCGGAGAGTGGCTTGTCGATCTTCGACAGCGTGCCCAGCGGAGCCGGCTATGTGGCCGAGGCGGGTGCTGGCAACGGCGGTGGCATCACCTTTTCCGGCCCTCAGGTGATCGATGCCGACCTGGCTTCCCAGGGTGTCGCCTACTCTGTGGCTATCAATGAAAGCGGTGATGTCACGGTTACTGATGGCAACGGTGACACGGTCACTTCCGATGTCGTGAAGAAGGACGGTGTCACCAGGGTGGAATTCGGCGGTCTGGCGCTGGAACTCAAGGGCGAGCCTGGTGCTGATGGCGATGACACCATCGCGGTCAACCCGGCCGACCAGGGCAACACCAATCTCTTCGAAAGCTTCGAGAAGGCCCTGGCGGTGCTGGAGAATCCCGCCGAGACCGGTGCCAAGAAGGCGGCGCTGCGCAACACACTGAATACCGTGATGCGCGAGTTCGATAACAGCCTCGACAACGTATTGACTAAGCGTGCCTCCGTCGGTGCCCGTCTCAACGAGTTGGACGTGGTCGACAGTGTGGGTGGTAACCGCATGCTCAACTACGAGCAGACCCTCTCCGACCTCGTCGATCTGGACTACGCCGAGGCGATCGGCGACTACAGCCTGCGCCAGGTGGGCCTGCAGGCCTCCCAGAAGGCCTTTGCCGATATGAAGGGCATGTCGCTGTTCAATTATCTCTGAGGCCCGTTCCCTGTCGGCCATGGCAAATCCCTGTGCGCCATGGTCCTTGTCCCGCTTCGGTGCCATGCCCCGGCCGAAGCGGTTTTTTTGGCTTCGCGTTCAGGGCGGCGGGAGTGGCGCCATCATCTCCAATAGTCCCTGAAGGAATCTAAGACCGTTTGCGAAGTGGCGCTCCAGGAAGCTGCCCAGATCGATCATCAGTACCATCAGCAATACCAGGCCCACGGTGAGCGAGGCGGGAAAGCCGATGTTGAATACCGTCAGCTGGGGAGCAGAACGGTTGAGGATGCCCAGCGCCAGGTTGATGATCAAAAGCGAGGCGACCAGTGGCAATGCCATGAGCATGCCGACGGAGAAGATGGTGCCACCGTAGCGGGCCAGCATGATAAAGGCATCGGGATTGAAGCGCCCAATACCGATTGGCAGCGTCTCGAAGCTCATCACCAGGATTTCCAGCACCATCAGGTGGGCATTGAAGGCCAGAAACATCAGCAGGGTGATCATGTAGAGTATTCGTGACAGCACCATCATGTTGGTGCCGCTAGAGGGGTCGAAAAAGGTGGCAAAGGCCAGACCCATCTGCAGGCCGATAAACTCCCCTGAGGCCTGCACCACCGAGACGATGATGCGCACCGTGAGCCCGATGGCGGCGCCGATCAACATCTGTTCGACCAGAATGCCCAGGCCTGCCCAGGAATACAGCGGAATATCCGGCATGGGGGGGAGCACGGGGGCTATCACCACCGCGATCGCACCGGCGGCGGCGATCTTGGCCTGGCGAGGCACGCTGGAGTGCCCCCAGAGTGGCGCGCTCAGCATCAGGGCGGTGATCCTTGTAAAGGGCCAGAAGAAGGCCACCAGCCAGCCATGCAGCTGCGCGAAGGTCACCTCCACCATAGGGCTACATCAACATCGCGGGGATATTGGTGAACAGCTCCCGCGTGAAGGTGGTGATCAGCTTGAGCAGCCAGGGGCCCGCCAGAACCAGGACCGCGAATACCGCCAGGATCTTGGGAATGAACGACAGCGTCATCTCGTTGATCTGGGTAGCAGCCTGGAACAAGCTCACCAGCAGACCGGTTGCCAGTGCCGCCAGCAGCAGGGGTGCCGCCAGCAGCAGCGTGACGCGCATCCCCTGATAGGCAAGGTTCATCACCATTTCCGGTGTCACGAGAGGCTCCCTGAGCGATGGTGAGTGTGCAATGCTAAGACGTGATGATGGCTAGAGGTAGAAGCTCTCGGCCAGTGAGCCGAGGATCAGCTGCCAGCCATCTACCAACACGAACAGCATCAGCTTGAACGGTAGTGAGATCGTTATCGGCGGCACCATCATCATGCCCAGCGACATCAAGGTACTGGCGACTACCAGGTCGATGATCAGAAACGGTATGAAGATGGTGAAACCGATCTGGAAGGCCGTCTTCAGTTCGCTGGTAACGAAGGAGGGCACCAGGATGCGCAGTGGTACATCCTCGGGGCCCTGCAGCTCGCCGACATCAGCCAGGCGAGCAAACATTGCCAGGTCGGGCTCACGAGTCTGGGCCAGCATGAACTCTCTGAAGGGCCCCTGAGCCAGCTCCAGGAACCTGCTGAATCCAATCTCGTCATTGCTTAGCGGCACCCAGGCCAGCTCGTAGACCTGGTCGAATACCGGCGCCATGATGAAGAAGGTGAGGAACAGCGCCAGACCGAGCAGGATCTGGTTTGGGGGGGTGGCCTGGGTACCCATGGCGGTGCGCAGCAGGCTCAGTACGATAATGATGCGGGTAAAGCTGGTCATCATCAGCAGTACTGCCGGCAAGAAGGCCAGCGAGCTGAGCAGCAGCAAGGTTTGCAGGGATAGCGACCAGCGCTGCCCACCGTCTTCCGTGGGCTGGCTCACAATGCCGGGGATTTCCTGGGCCATGGCCAGGCTCGGCATCAGCAGGCCGGCGGCAAGCAGCAGCAAGGCAAGCCATTTCACGGGGTCGCGCGTGATCACGAGCCTCTCCTGCCATCCATTCCTGCATTGCGCTTCAGTGCCTTGGCAAACCGCGTGCCGAAGCTGTCTCCAGCCTCGAATAGGGGAGGGGACTGCGTATCGCGTGCACCAGTGGCAGTGTCCGGATCGGCGGGCATGCTGTGCAGCATGTCAACACGACCGTTACCGATGCCGAGCACCAGCCAGGTGTCCTTGATCTGGACGATGGAGATTCGCTCCTTGGGGCCGACCATGGTGCTGTCGATGACCTTGAGCTGGCCGCCACGGCGACGCTGATAGGGGCCCCAGCGGCGCAGTGCCGCTGCCGCGAGGAACAGGATGGCCAGGATCAGGCCCAGTGCGGCGGCCGTCTTGCCCAGCATGGCTAGCCCGAGCAGCGATTCGCCGCCGGCGGCCGCGGCCTCGATGCCGGCCTGTGCCTGTTCGCCACTGTTCTCACTCATCTGTTCAGCTTCTGCACTCGCTCGGAGGGGGTGATGATCTCGGTAATACGGATGCCGTACTTGTCCTCGACTACGACCACCTCACCCTGGGCGATCAGGTAGCCGTTGATCAGGATGTCCATGGGCTCACCGGCCAGTTCATCGAGCTCAATCACCGAACCCTGGGCTAGCTCCAGCAGCTGCTTGATGGTCAGCTTGGTGCGGCCCAGCTCCACGGTGAGTTTCACCGGGATGTCCATGATCATCTCGAGGTCGCGGGCTTCGGTCGTGCCTTGGGTCTGCTCCAGCGGGCGAAACACGCTGCCGCTGGCAGAGCGGGCCTCGGGCTCCGGATCGTCAGGCGTCTTGGACTCCTGCTCGGAGGCTTCAACCGCCTGCTGTTCCGCGAGGGCTTCGGCCCAAGGGTCATCATCTGCACCAGGCTGAGTGTCGCTCTCCTGCTCTGACATGGCGGCGGCCCAGTCATCTTCGCTGATGTTCTGATCGGGCTTGTTGGGATCAGTCATGATTCGATTCCTTAGCTTTCTGTGCGGCACCCCGCGGTGAGGATCCCTTGATGAAAGTATCGGCAGGTGCATGGTCGCCGGCATGGTCGAATACCCGCAGCACGCGCAGTGCCCGCTGCTCATGCTGACTGCCGTATTCGCACTCCATCACTGGTACACCGTCAACGCTGGCGGTGACCTTGTCAGGCAGCTCCAGCGGCAGCACGTCTCCTGCCTTCATCGACATGACGTGGGAGATGCGACTGGGAATCTCGGCAAACTTGGCTACCAGCTCCACCTCTGAGTGACGGATCTCGCCGGCGATGCGACGTGTCCAGGCGCCATCCTGGCTGTGATTGCCGTCGCTGAGCGGGTTGGTCAACAGGTCACGCAGTGGCTCGATCATCGAGTAGGGCATGCAGATCTGGAAGTTGCTCGCTAGGTTGCCCACCTCAAGGTTGAAGCTGGTGTTGACCACGATCTCATTGGGCGAGTTGGTAATGTTGGCGAACTTCGACTGCATCTCGCTGCGCAGATACGAGATCTCCAGTGGGTAGACCGACTTCCAGGATTCGCTATAGGCATCGATGGCCAGCTGAAGCAGGCGCTGGATAATGCGCTGCTCGGTATTGGTGAACTCGCGCCCTTCTGACTTGGTGACGAAGCGACCATCACCTCCGAACAGGTTGTCTACCACCATGAATACCAGGCTGGGTGGGAAGACGATCAGCGCCGAGCCGCGCAGCGGCTTCATGGCGATAAGGTTGATATTGGTTGGCACCGGGACATTGCGTGAGAACTCGCTGTAGCTCTGATAGCGCACCGAGTCCACGGTGATATCGGCGCTTCGCCGGATCAGGTTGAACAATGCCATGCGGAAGTGGCGGGCAAAGCGCTCGTTGATGATATCCAGGGCATGCAGACGCTCGCGGATGATCCGATGCTGCGAGGCCGGATCATACGGACGGATTCGAGAGGAACCATCGCTTTTGGCTTCGGGCTCGTCATCGCCACTGACGCCCTTGAGCAGGGCGTCAATTTCTTCCTGTGATAGCAGGTCGTCTTGGGACATGGCGTCTCGGGGGTCTCCTGCCCGACTACTGAACGATGAACTCGGTGAACAGTACGTCTTCGATAGCCAGAGGCGCCTGGTTGGTTTCCAGTGGCGTCTCCAGCACGTCGATGATGTCCTTAGCCAGCCGCTGCTTGTCCTCTGAAGAGGTCAGCGCACTGGCCTGCTGCCCTGAGAACAGCGTCAGCAGCCGGCTGCGTACCTGAGGCATATACTCCTCGAGCAGTTCGCCGGACTCTTCGTCGCCGAGCTTCAATGTGATACCGGTATAGAGCAACCGCGAGCCGTAGTCGTCATCCGCGACATTGACGGTGAAAGGCTCGATGGAGAGGAAGATTGGCGCACTGCGTTCGACGGTGGCCGAGGTCTCCTCTGCTGAAGCGTCGCGCTGGTCGAACACCATGAACAGGGCCACTGCCGCCGCCGAGGAGGAGAGCGTCAGCAGCAGAATCATCACCCACATCAGCTTGCGGGATCCGCCGGCAGATTTCGCCATTCGCTTACCTATCATGTCGTGTCATGCCTGGGCCAGAGTATGCGGCCGATCAGGTCATGATGATGAATCGAACAGGCCCGTCTTGCGGGCGCATCTTCATAGTTTGAACGCCTGGGGTTCAGGCGTAGAGGTCGACCCGACCGTGGAGTCTGATCTCGCGTCCAGACGCTATCTCGGACACACCCTCCAGGTCCGAGTCGACGCCTTCGCCCAAGGCTCCGCCTGCCATCATCGGCTGACTACCCTCGCCGGATTCGCCCCCCTTGCCATCACCAGTGCGCTGTTCGCCTACCGTGGCCTCCCCCAGCTCGATGCCTTGCTCGGCCAGTGCCTCACGCAGCTGGGGCAAGGCCTGCTCGAGAACCTGGCGGACTTGGGCATGGGCAGAGAGGAACTGTGCCTGCGCCCCTTGGTCGCCGAACTTGAGGCTTACCGACAGCGGACCAAGCTCGGCAGGGTGAAGCTGAAGCTCGACGCGCTGCTCTCCGCCACTCTGGCTCATGCGCACCAGTTGCTGGCCCAGTTGCTGAGGCCAGGCTGGACTATTTACCGGGGCGCTCAAGCTGGCGGTGCTCTGTGCCGAGGCGTTGGCCGGCTGGGCTCCCGCAGCGGTATTACCCGTCAGTGTCGACAGCCCTTCCAGCAGGCCTCCGCGTTGTGCGTCGGTTTGACTGTTCCCCATTACGCTGGGTGCTGCTTCAGCCTGACGGCCGAAGGCGGCGGTAAGGGCGTCGGCGCTCGACAGACGAGCAGGGGAGGAAGCATCAGTCTGGGCCTGGCTGCCGCGCTGCATGGCCTCAAGGATTGCGCCCTGCAGGCTGATACGCGAGGGAGCCTCAGCATGGGATTGGCCGCGGCCGCCCTGACCGCGACGCAAGGCGTCGAGCTCCCGGGCCCCGTCACCCTGTGCCAGCTGGGGCATCAGGGTGGTTAAGGCCGGTGCAACTTGCTCGTCACGCTCACTCTCAGCGGTCCGACCGGCCTGGTCGATCAGGGACAGGCGTTCGCGCAGCGCAGCCCACTCGTCTGTCTCGCCCGCTGCGTCCTGGGTTGGCTGTCGGGCGTCGTCGTGGCCTGCCAGGTCGAGCTGGATGGGCAACACGGTCGTTTCATTGTTCTCAAGTTGCTGCATCAGGGCCTTCGCACCGGCGAGCAGCTCTTCGGTCTGCGCCTGTGCCATACCGGCTTCTCCCAGCCAATCGAGCAGGGCGCTCATGTCACCGCTGCCGAAGGCTCGGCGGAGTGCCTCGAGCCCCGCCTCGTCAAGCGCAGGCAGGGCCTCGGAAGGGGCGGTCGATGCCTGGGTGAAGGGCACCTTGGTCTTGCCACCCATCCCCGCCTGGGCAAGCTCATTGGCGAAGCCCCCCGAACTGCTGGAATCGCCGCCTCGCCAGGCGGGTGCCTTGGCCGGTATGGCGGCGATTGTCATGAGCTGCTGGATATCCATTGGAATTCTCCTCGGGGGCTCAACGCTCACCCCGTGTGGGGCGGCGGGCCAGACGACTGTTCACCAGGTCATCGCTGATATTCTGTTCACGCCGCTGCTCCTTGCGCTGTTGTTCCTTGGCACGGCGCTCAGCCAGGGTGTCATAGGAGCTCAGTTTTCGCTGTTCCTGCTGCCAATGCTGCCGAGTACGGTCCACTCGCTGCTCCTGTGCTGCCACGGCTCGACGGGCGCGCTCAAGAGCCTCATCGAGGGAGGAGAGGAACTGTTGGTAGTTGCGCATGGTGGCGGGGTCGATCCCGTCGCGCATGGCAGCATTGAGCTTGTCGGCATACTCCTGCCGGTAGCCGCTCAGTGCCGCCAGTTGTTCGGCGACCTGCTGAGCGTTGCGTTGTTCGCCGGCGAGTGCCTGGCCGGCCTGGTCGCGAGAGTCTCGAGCCAGGTCGATCAAGGTATCGAGTGGCTTATTTGACTGACTCATGCCTGACCTCCGAGCGTACTGGAAAGTGCTTGTCGGGATGCGTCTACGCTCGCATTCTCATCGATGCCTTGCTGGAGGAAGGCTTCGAGCTGGGGAAAGCGGCGTACGGCTTCATCAAGTTGGGGGTCATTGCCGGGATGGTAGGCCCCGACACTGATCAGGTCACGGTTGCGCTGATAGCGCGAGAACATGCCTTTGAAGCGCTGGGCCAGCCGCTGCTGTGAGCCCTCGGTGATAGCGGTCATGGCGCGGCTGATGGATGCTTCGATGTCGATGGCCGGGTAGTGTCCCGCCTCGGCGAGCGTGCGTGAAAGCACGATATGGCCATCGAGAATGGCCCGAGCGGAGTCAGCGATGGGGTCCTGCTGATCATCACCTTCCGTAAGCACCGTATAGAAGGCGGTAATCGAGCCTCCACCGGGCGCGGCGTTGCCGGCTCGCTCCACCAGGCTCGGCAATTTAGCGAATACCGAGGGTGGATACCCCTTGGTAGCGGGCGGTTCGCCGATGGCCAGGGCAATCTCCCGCTGGGCCATGGCGAAGCGGGTAAGCGAATCCATGATCAGCAGCACGTTCTTGCCCTGGTCACGGAACCCTTCGGCCAGGCGGGTGGCATAGGCCGCCCCCTGCAGGCGCTGCAATGGCGAAGTGTCGGCGGGGGCGGCGACCACCACCGAGCGAGCCAGGCCCTCTTCACCGAGGATGTTGTCGATGAAGTCCTGGACCTCCCGGCCGCGTTCGCCGATCAGCCCAACCACGATGACATCGGCTCGGGTGTAGCGCGCCATCATCCCCAGCAGCACCGATTTACCGACACCGGAGCCGGCAAACAGCCCCATGCGCTGGCCCCGACCGACACTGAGGAGGGCATTGATGGCGCGGATGCCGACGTCGATCTGCTCATTGATAGGGGCGCGGGAGAGAGGGTTCAGCGGTGGTGTGGCAAGCGGCGCACGGCGTGCCTCCTGTAGCGGTCCGAGGTCATCCAACGGATTACCATTGCCGTCCACCACGCGGCCGAGCAGGCTCTCGCCAATCGGAAACCGGCGTGCCGCATTCTGGCTGCCTTCCACCAGCGGCAGCACCCGAGCGCCGGGGGAGAGGCCGCTGATCTCCGCCAGCGGCATCAGATAGAGCCGGTCGCCGGCGAAGCCGACGACTTCGGCCTCGGCGAAGCGGGTAGGCTCGCTGGGAAGTGAAGGAAGCTCGATGCGACAGGCGTTGCCCAACGCGACCTGCAACCCCACCACCTCGATCACCAGGCCGGTCGCGCGTACCACCCGGCCGCTGGGGCGGCAGGGGGGCAGCGGCGCCACGCGCCGGCGCACGCCGCGCAGCGCTTGCTGCCAGCGTGCCTGATGTGGGTTGGTGGCGAGGCCTTCGTTCACTGCTGGCTCTCCTCCCGGTCAGAAGAAGATGGCTGGCTGCCAGGCTCCCTTACGGGTTGGCGGCGGCGTACCTGCGCCTTGACCGCTTGCCAGCGTGTCTCCCATGTAGCATCGAGCTCACCGCTGGCACTGGTCACCCGGCAGCCCCCGCGGCTGAGCTGGTCATCGGGTTGCAGCGTCCAGCCCGCAGCAGACAGCTCCTCGCCGAGATGCTTTTCTACAAGCTTGTGGTCCAGCGGGTGAAGCCACAGTCGCTGCTGGCCTACCAGTGGCGGTTCGGTGTGGAGCAGAGTGCGTACCAGCTCGAGCACCTGGCGCGGCCGGGTTTTCAGCGCTTCCCCGGCGAGTTGTCGACCCGTTTCCAGTGCCAGATCAACCATGTCTTCGGCGATGGTGTCGTCCAGAGAGTCGAGTGCTTCGGAGAACTGCTGTGCCAGCTCGCCCAGAGGAGCGAGTAGCTCGCGTTTGCGAGCCTCCAGCTCTTCCTGGGCCTGGCGTCGGCCTTCCGCGAGGCCTTTCTCCAGTCCTTCGGCGTGCCCCTGCTCAAGGCCCTCCTGGTAGCCGTCTTGGCGCCCCTCTTTCATGGCGCGCTCGCGCAGCGCCTGAAGCTCCGCCTGGCGACGCGACTGCTCGCGCCGTTGCGCCTCGATGCCGGGGTCGGCACTGGCCGCTTCGGCATGGCGCGCGGCTGCGCGAGGGCTGCGCAGCTCGCTCATCTCCCAGCGCTGCCAGGGACCTTGCTGACCGCCCGGGTCGAAGCGGGAAGTGTCAGACATAGGTCTCGTCTCCACCGCTCAGCACGATTTCGCCGGCATCGGCCAGGCGCCGGACCACCTGCAGAATCGTCTTCTGCTCGGCTTCCACCTGGGATACCCGGATCGGACCACGTGCGTCCATATCCTCGCGCATAAGGTCGGCCGCACGCTGGGACATGTTGCGCATGAACTTGTCCATGAGCACCTCGGGTGCCCCCTTGAGTGCCACCACCAGGGAGTTGGTATCGATTTCCTTGAGGATGATCTGGATGCTGCGGTCGTCGAGATCGATGAGGTTCTCGAACAGGAACATCTCGTCGATGATCTTCTGGGCAAGATCCTCGCTGTGGGAGCGTACCGTCTCGATCGCCGCCTCTTCCTGACTGGTATTCATCAGGTTGAGAATCTCGGCTGCAGTGCGGGCACCACCCATCTTGCTGCGCTTGAGGTTCTGGCCGTCGAGCATGTTGGTCAGCACCTCGGTCAGCTCCTGAAGGGCCGCGGGCTGCACGCCGCTGAAGGTGGCGATCCGCAACACCACGTCGTTGCGCAGCTTCTCGTCGAGCAACGCCATCACGTCGGCTGCCTGGTGGCGTTCCAGGTGGATCAGCACCGTGGCGATGATCTGTGGGTGCTCGTCGCGGATCAGCTCGGCTACCATCGACGGCTCCATCAGGTTGAGCGCATCGATGCCAGAGCCGCTGCCTCGCGTCTCGAGCACGTCCTCGATCAGGCTGCTGGCTCGGTCCGTGCCCAGTGCCTTGGTAAGCACCGAGCGGATATGGTCGCTGGAGTTGAGATTCAGGGCGATGAACTCCTCTGTCTCATCGCTGAATGCCTGCAGCACCTTGCGCATCTCATCGTGGGAGACCTGCTCGAGGCTGGCCATCTCCATGCTGATCTGCTGGATTTCCTGCGGGGAGAGGAACTTGAAGACCTCCGCCGCGCTGTCCTCGTCCAACGCCAGTAGCAGGATGGCACTGCGGCGAACGCCGCCCATTTCCTGGAGCTTACTCATTCCGGTTCATCCAGCCGCGTACGATCATGGCCACCATGCGGGGATCCTCCTCGGCCATCTCACGTAGGTCGTTGAGGTTCTGTTCATAAGCCGAGGCCTTGCGGCGTCGGCGAGGCTTGTCATAGGTGGAGGCGTCGTCATCCTCCTGGCCGCGTTCGTCATCACGTTCGTCATCATCACCGACGCGTGTGGTGACCGTAGCGGCCGGCGGCTGTTGCGTTGCCGGGGGAGGCGTTGCCGTAGCCCGCTTGATGAAGGGCCGCAAGATGAGCAGATAGAGCAGCAGGATCGCCAGGCCGATGAGCAGGTAGCGACCAAGGGTAAGGGCTAGCTGCTGGACCTCGGGGCGCTGCCACCACTCCAGCGTCTCCCGCTCGCGTTCATCCACGGCGAAGGGGCTGTTGACCAGCGCGATTTCGTCACCGCGCGCCTCTGAAAAGCCCATGGCTTGACGCACCAGGCGCTCCAGTTGGGTCAGCTCCTCCTCACTGAGCGGCACTGCCTCGGTGTCGCCATTTTCACCGATGGCTTCGCGGAAGTTGATCACCACGGCGGCGCTAAGCCGTTCAACTTCGCCGCGACGGTACTGGACATGGGAGACGGTGCGATCGACCTCGTAGTTGACGACATGGTCACGATCAAGGCTGGCATCGTTATCTGCATTGCCGTTTTCGCCATCGTTCGCGCCGTCATCACCTTCACCTTCCTCGGCGGGAGCTTCCACCGGCGAGGCGGCGATGCCGGGAGGGGTATTGGAGAGGGCGCCGGGAATCCCGCCCGCCATCTCCTCGTCACCGCGCCAGGTTAGGCGTGACTGGTGGCTACGCACTGCTGATTCATTGGGGTCCTGGTTAGGGCCGTACCTCTCGGCCGTCTCCTCGCGCTGGGAAAAGTCGATATCGGCGGTGACCTGCGCCTTGACATTACGCATGCCCAGAATGGGTGCCAGGATCGACTCGATGCGCCTCTGATAGGAGCGCTCGACTTCGGCGATGTACTCCAGCTGTGTGCCGTCGAGCCCCAGCCCGTTACTGGCGCTCCTTGTCAGCAGCTTGCCGTTCTGGTCCACGACCGTGACGGCGTCTGCCGCCAGATCGGGTACGCTGCTGGAGACCATGTGCACGATGGAGTTGACCTGTCCTTCGCCGATGGTACGGCCCGGCTGCAGGGTGAGTACTACCGAGGCCTTGGCCGGTTCGCGGTCACGCACGAAAACCGAGTCCTTGGCCAGCGCCAGGTGGACGCGTGCACGTTCTACCGGGCCAAGAGATTCCATTGAGCGTGCCAGCTCGCCCTCGAGGCCGCGCTGGTAGTTGATCTGCTCGGCAAACTGGCTGATGCCGAATGCCTGGTCCTGCATCAGCTCGAGGCCCACATTGCCGCCCTGGGGCAGGCCTTGCTCGGCAAGCTGCAGGCGCAATGAGTGGACCTGGTTGTCCGGCACCAGTAGGGCTTGCCCACCTTGGCTGAAGCGGTAGGGGACACCGCGACTGTCCAGCTCACTGATGATGCGACCGCCGTCAGCTTCGCTGAGATTGCTGTAGAGCACGCGATAATCCGGGCTGCGTGCCCACATCAGCAGGGCCACGACTATAGCGATCGTGGCTGCGCCTGCGATCAGCAGTGCCACCATGGGGTTGCCCCGCAGCCGTTCGAGCACGCGCGACAGACCACCCGCATCCTGGCGAGACTGACTTTCTGTGGCCGAGGCGCCGTTACTCATCAACGCCTCCGGTCGGCTTGGCACCAGATGTGGCGCGCATCACGACCCGGTAATGGGGTAAAGAGGGCATCTGCTGCGTCCGTTCATCGCATTGAGCCGCTCGCAGGCACGGAGCGGTACTGTGATGAACGCCATTATCCGGCCTTGGCGCCACCCTAAAGGAGCGAATAGCCCTTCTTTTGCCGGGCATTTGCCCGTTTGGTCGAGATGGCTGGGCTGGTAGCCTTGCGAGTAACTTTCCGAACCCATGAATGAGGTGGTGGTAATGAGCGCGCCCGCAATCGAATCGGCCCTTTCCCAGTTGCAATCGCTGGCATCCCAGGCCTCGGGCCAGGCTGTCAGCGGCCAGCAGGTCGATACCCGTGTCGGCAGTGGCGGGTTCGCCGGTGAGCTGCAGGACGCCATCCATCGCATCAACGATCTGAAGCTCAAGTCCGCGGATACGGCCGCTGCGTTTCAGGCAGGCGAGCCAGGAGTTGAGCTTAATGACGTCATGCTCGACATGCAGAAGGCCAGCATCGCCAGCGAGATGGGCACCCAGGTGCGCAATCGTCTGGTCACCGCCTACAAGGACATCATGAACATGCAGGTATGATCCCTGCGACGCACGTCCCGGGGGTTACGCCTCCAGGCGAATCAAGCGTCCCTTCAGCTCCTCAATCCTCTCCGCCACCCGCAACACCTCTTCCGAGGGAATCTGGCGGATGGTTTCACCGCTGTCACGATCCACGATCCGCGTGATCGGGCGCTGATTCTCTTCCGACAGCTCAAACTCCAGCCCGAAGGCTCGCATGGCTTCGTTGATTCGCTGCAGAGGCTCCACCAGCGAGGCTTGGCCAAGCGAGTCATCGCCGCTGCCGCCTTCAGATACGACACCTCCCGCAGGAGGGAGCTGTTCCATCACGCTCTCGAGTCGCTGATGGGGAGTCAACTCTTGGGTTGGCCGGTTGAACAGGAGGGCCAGGGTGGCATCGGTAAGCGGTGACGTCATGGCAACTAACCTTTGTTATGATCTTGTTCGCACCGAGCGGCGCGGACGGTACTTATATGGAGTTACGTTACCCTTCTATCGGCCAGAGCCGCCGGCGCTTTAGGCGCCGGCGGCCTTGTGGGCGTCACTAGACCATCTGCTCCGATGCCTGGTGGGAGTGCTGCTGGCTGGGAGCCTGCCAGCCCATGTCACTCGAGCCGGATACCTTGAAGCGGCTGACCAGCTGGGCCATGTCGCCGGCCTGGTCGTCCAGGGAGCGGCTTGCCGCGGCTACCTGCTCGACCAGGGCGGCATTCTGCTGGGTTACCTCTTCCAGCTGTGTCACCGCCTGGTTGATCTGTTCGATGCCGGCGGACTGTTCCCCGGTAGCGGCGGACATGTCGCGAACCAGGTCTGCAACCTGCCCCACCTTGAGGGTAATGGTTTCGAGAGTGGCGCTGGTATTGCGGACCAACTCCTCACCTTCGTTGATGCGCGCCACGTTGTTGTCGATCAGGCGGCGGATCTGCTGTGCCTCGTCGGCGCTGCGGCTGGCCAGCTTGCGAACTTCCTGGGCGACCACCGCGAAACCGCGACCATGCTCACCGGCCCGTGCTGCCTCTACGGAGGCGTTCAGTGCCAGCAGGTTGGTCTGGAAGGCGATGTTGTCGATGGCCTCGACGATGCTAGTCACCTCCTGGTTGGCGGTGTGGATCTGTTGCATGGCGTCGCTGGCACGGCCGGCTACCTGGCTGGCTTCGCTTGCCTGCTCGCTCATCTCCTCGGTCATGCTCTCCGCCTGGCGGGCGTTGTCGGCAGTGTTACGCACGGTGGCGGTGATCTGCTCCATGCTCGAAGCGGTCTCCACCAACGAGGCTGACTGCTCCTCGGTGCGCTGGGCCAGGTCCTGGTTACCCTGGGCGATCTCGCCGCTGGCCACCTCGACGGAGAGGGCGCTGCGCTGGATGTTGCCGACCAGCGTCTCGGTCTCCTCGGAGGCGTCGTTGAAGGCGGCATAGAGGCGTGAGAGCTCGTCGTTGCCGGGTACCTCGAGGCGCCGGGTCAGGTCACCGCCACGTGTCTGGATATCCTTGAGATTGCGATAGAGCGGTCCCAGCAGGCTGCGCACGATGAGCAGTGCGAGCGCGATGGCGAGTATGGCGGCCAGGCCGGCTATGACCAGGTAGGCGGTAAGGGCCTGGTTGGCGGAGCTGCGGAGTTCGCTGGCCGAGGCGAGAATGTCGGCCGAGACATCGTCCTCGAGGCCCTTGAGCGCGTCGATCTTGGCGCTCTGCCAGTCGAACCACTGCTGCGGGTCGACGTTGTAGCCGCCGGCGACGCCCAGGCTCAGGGCTTTTTCGCGCAGGGGGGTGACCCGCTGCACGATGTCGCCCTCGAGGATGGCATTCAGGCTGTCGGCCATCCTGGCGTTGGCGAGGGTCTCGAAGGTCTCGAAGTGCGCGCCCTCCTGCCCTTGCATCGACAGCAGGCGCTGGTGCGTGGGGGTGCGCATCAGATTGGTGCTGAAGGCGTTGGCCAGTATCGCGCGCTCGATGCCGGCGAGGTCCTTGGCCTTGAGCAGGGTGTAGTAGGCGCCGAGGCGGCGCGATATCTCGGCGTCATCGGTGAGGTGTGCCATCTCCCCGACCATGCCGATCAGGGTGGCGTTGAGGCCGGTGAAGTGGTCTACCGTTTCTTCGGCTTCGACCTCCAGTGTCTCGATGCGGCGCCGCAGCGCATGGGTCTCGGCCAGTTGGCTTTCGACGTCATCGGCCATGGCCGCCAGCTCCGGGCTGAGCGCGGCAAGGTCGAGCTCGGTCAAGGTGGCCTGAAAGGCCGAAAGAGCCTGGTCGGTGGCCGGGAGCTGACTGTTCAGGCGATTGCCGAACGTCTCGCCGTTGCTGCCGATGTAGCCAGAGGAGATGCCGCGCTCGCGCTGCAGCTGGTGAATCAGGTTGCCGGCGCCCTGGGAGAGCCGGGTGAGCTGCTCCAGCTCCGCCATATTGGTGGCCATTCCCTTGCGTTCGGTGATGCCGGTGATGGCAAACCACGTCATTGCCAGCAATGGCAAGGCTAGGGCGAGGACGAACTTCCAGCCCATGGGGATTCGGTTCAGCAGTTGTGTCATGCCTGGATCTCCCGGCCCGAGTATGCGGACCTTCCGGTATTGCCAAATGTGTCGAGGGCAGGGGAGTAGGCGACCTGTGTTTGGAAGCTTTTTGAAGGATCGTGCGTCGCCTGCCTGGCCAGGCTATCGGCCGGGTTGGCTGCATCTTTAGTTGACGGGGTGCGGTGTGGAGGTTGCTCTGATCTGCGTCAAGAAAATCTCGGGCGAGACGGTTAATGCACTACCTCGATCCGAAATTCTCCGCATGCCTCACCCACTCCGAGCTCCAGCCAGATGGCGTAGTGACAGCCCAGGCGCTCGTGGCAGCCACGCAGCTTGCGCAGGTCCTGATGACGACCCTGCCGGTAGCTGCTCTTGCCGAGCTCGATCACCGCCAGCGGCTCGCTGCTGTCGCGATGGTGAATCAGGATGTCGGGGTAGATGGTGCGGGCGACCGTGGCATCGCTGGTGGTGGGGACCACCATATGGCCCTTGCGCTGGATCGGTGTTTGCCAGCAGTTGTATTCGCAGTCCACGTCCCACTGAGGAAGGGCGCTCTGAAGGTAGATGGCGAGCCGGCATGCCAGGCTGCGTTCATTGGCCTCGTCCACAAGCAGGGACTCATCGCGGGTGGTCAGTTGCTTCAGTGCCTGCTCAAGGATGTGGTGGATCTCTGTGCTGGGTACCGGATGAAAGCGCTCCATGACGGACATCGACAACTCTCCTGTGCCAGATGGTGATTGGCGATTCCTCTGTGTCCTTAAACTCATCGGCCGACGACGGGAAAACTTCAGGGCGATCTTCACAGTTCCGCTAGATTCTGTGTTTCGTCAAATAGGGGATCAGGTCCTCCAGCGGCATGGGGCGGGCGAAGTAGTAACCCTGGAACGACTCACAGCGCTGCTTGAGCAGATAGTCATACTGGGCCTCGGTCTCGACCCCCTCCACTACCAGCTCGAGTCCCAGCTTGCCGGCCATGGAGACCACGCCTTCGATGATGGCGGCATCACGGTGGTCGCTGACCACCTCGCGAACGAATGAGCGGTCGATCTTGATCTTGCTGATCGGCAGATATTTCAGGTAGCTGAGGCTGGAGTAACCGGTGCCGAAGTCGTCGATGGCCACCCGGATATCGTGCCGGCGAAGCTCCTGAAGGGTCTCGATCACTCGCTCGGTGCTGTCCATCAGCACCCCTTCGGTCAGCTCCAGCTCCAGCAGGGATGGCGACAGGCGGCTTGCTTCCAGCGCCTGCATCACGCCGGTCACGAAGCCAGGGCGCAGGAACTGCATGGGCGAGACGTTGACGGCCATGCGCAGTTCTCCCATGTCCATCTCGTTGAGCCGCTGCGCATCGCGGCAGGCGGTGGCCAGAACCCAGTCGCTGATCGGAATGATCTGGCCGGTATCCTCGGCGAGGCCGATGAAGGCGGCCGGCGAGATGAAGCCGCGTTCAGGGTGATGCCAGCGCACCAGTGCTTCCAGTCCGGTCACCAGCCCGCTGGGGCCATGGATCTGCGGCTGATAGTAGAGCTCGAATTGCTGCTCCTCGATGGCGCGCTGCAGGGCGTTGCGCAGCGAGACTCGTTCGCTGACTTTCTGATTGAGGTCGCCGGTATACCACTGAGAGGTGTTGCGGCCCTGGTGTTTGGCCTTATACATGGCTAGATCAGCCTGCTGGATCAGTTGCATGGGCCGCTCGATCTTGCCATCGCTCAGGGTGATGCCGATGCTGGCTGTGATGCGCAGCTCGTTGCCGTCGATGTGATAGGGGGCCGAAACTCGAGCCAGCAGGCGCTCGACCACTGGCATGACGTCGTCCTCGTGGGCGAGGTCCGGCAGCAGGACCACGAACTCGTCGCCGCCGAAGCGGGCCACACTGTCGCCGGGACGCAGCTGCGCCTCCAGACGTTGCGCTACCTCCTTGAGGATGCGGTCGCCGGTGTCGTGGCCCAGGGTATCGTTGATCGGCTTGAAGCCGTCGAGGTCCAGGAAGACCACCGCCAGATGGCGCTGATAGCGCCTGGCGATCTGGCAGCCCTGGGCCAGTCTATCCTCCAGTAGGGTGCGGTTGGGCAGGCCGGTCAAGGCGTCGTGGCTGGCATTGTAGGCCAGCCGTGACTGGTACTCCTTCTGGGTAGAGATATCGTTCTGCACCCCGATAAAGTGGGTGACCACCCCACTCTCGTCGCGTACCGGTGAGATGTAGAGGTCGTTCCAGAAGGTGGAGCCGTCACGGCGGTAGTTGCGGATGACTATGTGGACGTCGCGCTGGTTCATGATGCCTTCGCGCAGTGCCAGCGTGGCTCGAGGCTCGGTGTTCTCACCCTGCAGAAAACGGCAGTTGCGGCCGATGGCTTCCTCACTGGGATAACCGGTGATTCGCTCGAAGGCAGGGTTCACATAGACGATAGGCATATCGGGCAGGAGGGCATCACAGATCACCACTCCGTTGATGCTCGAGGCAACACTGCTCTCGAGGATACGCAGCTGACGCTCGGTGGCCTTGCGCTGGTTGATGTCGCGGAAGTAGACGGCCAGCCCCTCCTCGGAAGGGTAGGCGTGCACCTCCACCCACAGGTCAAGACGTGGGTTGCACGCCTCGAAGTGGGTGGCCTGGCCGGTGGCGATCGCCTTTCGGTATTCGCTCTCGAAGCGGGAACCAGCGGCCTCCGGAAATTCCTGCCAGATATGGCAGCCGAGCAGAGATTCGGACTCACGCTGCAGGAGTCGCCCCGCCTCCCGGTTGACGTAGGTGAACCGCCAGTCGTCATTCAGGGTGAAGAAGCCGTCGGTAATGCTCTCCAGGGTGGTGGTCAGGCGTTCGGCCAGCCGAGTGACCTCGGCGATGAGGCGGCGCTGCTCGGTGATGTCTTGAGTCGAGCCCTGGGCCTGCACGATCCGCCCTTCGGCATCGCGGACCGCCTGGCCGATGACGCGCACCCAGAGGTGGCGTCCCTTGTTGGTGATGACCTGGAACGTCTCGTCGAAGGGGTTGCCGTCCTGACAGCAGCTCTCGAACAGGGCCTGAAGACGTTCCCTGTCGCCGGGCGCGTAGTAGCCGAGGGCCTGTTGCAGGCTTGGCTGGAAGCCAGGAGGCTCGTCGTGGATGGCGCACACTTCGTCGGACCAGATCGGCAGGCCATCCGCCATGTCGACATACCAGCCGCCAATCAGCGCCGTCTGCCCCACGATCTCGAAGAAGTGCTCGTGGCGACGCATCGCCAGCTCGCTCAAGCGACGCCCCGTGATATCGCGGGCCACCACGTAGATCACCTGCTCCTGGCCCAGCGCCGCGTTGAGCTCGACCCAGCGGGCTTGGCCCTGCCGGTCGCGGATTCGCGCCGCCAGCTCGTGTACCTCGCCCCCTTCAGCCAGCTGCTGTATGGCCTCGGCGATGCGTGGATGATCCTCGTCGAGAACCAGCCGGGTGTAGGGCTGGTCAATCAGTTCCGAGGCGGGGAGCCCCAGCTGGTGCTCGAAGGCGGGATTGACCTGCAGGAATCGCCCCGTGAGGTCGACGCGGCAGAACAGATCGGCCGACAGGGTGAAGAACTGGTCGCGTTGCTGCAGCGCTTCCCGGGTCGCTCGCTGGGTTGCTTCGAGTCGGCGTTGACGCCGCTCGGCGATCCGGAACAGCTCCTGGCCCATCATCACAACCAGCGTCAGCACCAGGCCTGCCAGCAGCAGCAGGGTGGGTAGCAGGTCCAGATGGCGAAGCTGTCGGCCATCCAGTTCGGCCGAGAGCTGCCATTCACTGCCGCCTGCGAGCGACACGGTGCGGCTGGCGAGGGTTACCGAGCTCTTCGATGACCCACCCAGCTGGGAGCGGAAGAGCAGGGTGTCGCCCTTGTGCAACTGGATGTTCAGTGAATCACCCTCTCGGCTGGCTAGTTCGCCGATCAGGGTGGCGAAGTTCAGTCCGACCACCAACCATTCCGCTGGGCTGTCGGCAATCGCCAGTGGCACCGCCATCAGCGTCAGCGGCTGGCCGTCTTCGCCGGCAACCACCGGCCCGACGCGTTCTCCCTCTGGTTGGTTTGCGTGGCTAAGCCACTGGCGACGTTCAGCCTCGTCGAGATAGCGCTCGAGCCAAGCCAGAACGGATGCGTTACGGCCCTCGAATCGCACTGGGGAAAGCTCGCTATCGAGGATTGTGACCAACTCGAAGGCGGCGATATCGCGCAGGTAGCTGTCGGACTCCTGGCGCCATAACTGGTCGGGCAACGCTCCCAGGCTGGCCCAGCGCTCCGCCTGGCGCTGCAGCAATTGTTCGTGGCGCGTCAGAACCGCCCGCGCCTCTTCCTGGGTTCGGACCAGAGTCTGCTCGCTGCGGCTGACCTGCGCTGCGAGATGCTGGTGGCTGAGCAGGTACCATGCGGCGATGGTCAGCAGGCTGCCGGCCAGGGCAGAGACCTGTGTGGAAAGGGTCAATGACGAGGGCCTGACGGTGCGTGCTGGGCGTTCCAGAAGGAAGAGAACGAGGCCGCCAACCATCAACAGCAGGCTTCCCGCCGTGGATGCCAGGTGGTGTCCGGGCCAGGTGATGACGCTCGGCATGCTGCCCGGCAGCCAGCCGAGCAGCAACGTCACGCCTCCCATTATCAGAAGCGCGACACCGATGCCCCGTGATAGCTGGCGCGCGGGGTTTTCCCAGGTGCTTGCCGCCAGACCGATCGCCGCCAGGCCAATCAGCAGAGTGCCAAACAGCTCGGTATGTGGATATCCCATGAACTGCCAGTCGCCATGGGGTAGCAGCCGGTAGAGGATCAGTACCAGCACCAGTCCTGAAGCGGAGCGGCTGGCGACCAGCCGGCCGCGCTGGCGGCATAGCAGGGCGAGGCCGAATAGTCCGATAGCCAGGGTGCCGTCCGGAAGAAGCAGAGCGGCGCGGGCGGTGCGCTGCGCATTCATGGCCGCGTCGAGCAGGCCGAAGGCCGCCAATCCCAGGCAGGCCAAGGCCAGTAGCGGTGGAAGACAGGATCTGACGAGTTGGCGACGGGTCATGAAGCTCTTGGCCTATGTGGGCAGGGGGCTGTTCTGGATAGAAGGCTGGTCGTAATAAGCCTGTATTTGGTTTCGCCCGTTGGCTTTGGCCAGGTATAGGGCCTGATCAGCGGCACGCATGATGTCGCCTGGCGTTATGAGCCCCGGCCGCTGGACGGCAACGCCGATACTAACTGTAACTTGGTTGCTTGTTGGGGAGCAGGCATGGGGTATTCTCAGCTGATTGATGGCTTCAAGCAGGTTGTCGCCATACGTTAGCGCGGTATCTAAGGTTGTGTTAGGAAGCAGTACGCTGAACTCTTCTCCCCCGGTGCGTGCCAGGAGGAAGCCAGAGGATCTTAGCTGTTGATCCATACACTGAGCCAGAGTGATTAAGCAGTTATCACCCTCCTGGTGGCCATAGTGGTCATTGTATAGTTTGAAGTGGTCAATATCGATCATCATGGCCGCTGTGCCAGGCTGGCGACCGCGTGATTGCAGTGCTTGAGCAAAGCGATCATCGAAAAGACGCCGGTTGGCAACGCCAGTCAGAGGGTCGTGTTGCGAGAGGTCAAGTAGTTCGTCGGCCTGTTGCTTCTGGAGCGCCAATAGCTTCTGAAATTCACGCGCAAGTGTACCTATCTCATCATTGCGTTCCAGCAGGGAGCAAGGTGTGTTCTTGTCGAAAGGAGTGCTATTGAGTTTCTGTGTAAAGCGGGAGAAGTGCCGAAGAGGAGCTAGAATCATGCGTTCGAGCAGCAGAAGAACTAGGGCGATAACTAGAACCAGAAGCCCTGCTGTCCATGCAACAGCATATCGAAAAGTGGCAGAGCTGGCACGAAAACTGTCGCGTGGAATATGCGTGACAATTTCAAGTGGTTGATCCATCAATGGACTCTCAAGTTGGCGTCTTGCTATCAGTTGAGATCCCTTTCTGATAAGCGTTTCTTTTGCTGGCTTATCTCCAATTGAACCTGCGGGCATGATCTGAAGCGGTTGCCCGGTTTGCTGCTCAATCTGCTCTATGAATCGCTCATCAATGCTGCGCATCTTGGCAAGCCAGCCTTGGGCTGGGCCACTCCGGTCGGTACGTAGGATGGCGCTGACAGCCACAACAGCGGGTATCGGTTCTTTCAATACCAGTACGAACTCGTCTTCAGGGTTGTCAAGGCTGGAGCGCAGGCTATCCACGAAACGGCCAGCCCACTGACAGTTGTTAAGTGGTTATTCAAAATTAATCGCGCACTCAGCCCCGTAGCCGCCGAGTAGGCGATAGACCTCGTTGCAGAGGT